>DASYXS010000029.1:0-25910 GCA_035934535.1 bacterium | reverse complement strand
CGCGGTATCGGCAGCACTTCCCCGGGCGCTCCGGGAGACGGTGATCGGCACCGTGGCCATCCGTCCTCACACTTCGCTCGCCGAGATTCAAGCCCGCGCGCTCCCCCTCGCGCTGGCGGACCGCCACGCCCGGGACCGCCGGCTGGTCCGATCGGTCGTACAAGAACGGCGCGCGGGAGGCACCGCGGTCGATGGAACGGCCGCGACGCTTGAAGCCCTCGCCGCCGGCAACCTCCGCACCGTTGTCGCGAACTGGGACATGCACGCCGCGGCACGGGCGTGCGTGAGCTGCGGCGCCCTCGGCGTGAAACCGGGCCCGTGCGCCGCGTGTGACGGAGACGTCCGGCGCCTCACGCTGCCGCAAGCGCTTCCGATGCTGGCCCAACAACATGGGGCGGCGCTGGTGCTTGTGGACGCGGACGCCGCCGCGCCGCTCGCCGATGGGATCGGCGGCCTGCTGCGCCATCCGTCCACCGGTTCGGTTGATCTGCGCCGCGGGGCGTAAAGGACCGATCGGATTACGGTTCGCGGACGCCGGCCGCGCCACGGTCTCTAGCGGTGACTTGCCGCCAGTGGAACGTCCGGCTGAAACGTGGGGAAGAAGCTTGCGCCCGGCGGCCCCGTCAGGCGAACGACCTGCGATCCGTCCGCCTGCATGACATAGATTTGGTCCTGGCCGTCGCGGTCGGACGTGAAGGCGATCCACCGGCCGTCGGGACTGAAGGCGGGACCAAAGCTGATCCCCGGCCCTTTCGTCAACTGGGTCAGATGACTGCCGTCCGCGGCGGCGACGTAGATTTGCTCGTCGCCTGTCCGGCCCGCGGAAAAGGCGATACGGCGGCCGTCGGGACTGAACGTCGGCCCGTGGCGCCCGCCCGGCGGCCCGGCCAGCACCCTCTCCCGGGTCCCATCGGCGCGGATCGTCGCGAGCACGCTGCCGCCCTCGCGGATCGACACGAAGACAATCGTCCGCCCATCCGGATGATACGCGGGCGAGAATGCGTTGGTCCGCGACGCCGTCAACGGTGTAACGCCCGACCCGTCGGTGTTCATGAGGTAGATCTGCCAGATCCCGAACCGGTTGGAGTCGAACGCGATGCGACGGCCGTCGGGGCGGAACGCCGGCTCCGCGCTGTTTCCCGGAGGACTCGTCAGGCGCACGGCGCCGCCGCCGTCGGCGTTCATCAGGTAGACCTGCCAGGTTCCGTCCCGCAGCGCCTGAAACGCAATCTGCCGGCCGTCGGGGCTGAACGCCGGCGCCGCGTTCGATCCCGTCCCGGTGAGACGCACGACGCCGGTTCCATCGCCGTTCATCATGTAGATCTGCGTGGTTCCGTCTCGGTTGGAGGTAAACGCGAGACGGCTCCCGGTCGAAGGCGCGTTCGCCGCGCCGCCGAGGGCAAGCACGGCGACGATCGCGCCGGCAATTGTCTGAGCGAGAGTAGACAGTCTCACACCATACATGCTAGAGCCCGGCGCCGGCCGGGAATATCGTGCCCGCACTCCATTTTCGATACGGCGTCGGCCCGATGATGCCCGCCGGCCCGGACGATGGGAGTCGCCGCCGCCGCCGATGAACAAGCCGTCGCATGGAGATTCTCTTCCTGGGGGCGGGCAGCGCCACACCCCTGCCGCGTCCGGGTCATGAGTGTCCGCAGTGCCGCTCCCGTGACGCACGCGACCGGCGGTCTCCGTCGGCGCTCCTCATCGACCGGCGGATCCTCATCGACGCCGGCCCCTCGATCACGACACTCCTCGCGGCGGTCGGACGCGCGCCGGAAGACATCGCGGCGGTCGTGCTGACGCACCGTCACCGCGATGCCGCGGGCGGGCTCGCCGTCCTGCCGGCCGGCACGCGGGTCGTCGTTCCCGAACGGCCGGGCCGGTTGACCGTGGCGGGCCATCGGTTCGAGGCCGTGCGGGTGCCGCATGCCGGCCCGACCTGGGGCTATCTGGTCGACGGCGTGCTGGCGTACTTCTCAGACTACAGCAGGATCGGCCCGGCCCTGTCCGCGCTGCGGCGCGCGCGGATCGCGGTGCTGGACGGCAGCGGATGGCGGCGGACCTTCCCGTCGCATCAGCCGATGGTCGATGTGATTCCCATCGTGAAGCGGCTGCACAATCTGCGACGCGTGCTGTTCACGCACGTGGGGCATTGCGGGCTGCCTCACGCGGAGCTTGAGCGACGGACGCGTGCGCTGGGCGATGACCGATTCGGTATCGCCTACCACGGCCTGCGGCTGACCGTGCGCCGAACCTAGCCTACGCGGCCTTGTGGCTCGTCGAAGGACCTGCCGCAGTGACATCGTTGGCGGCGGATCCGCCGGCACGGTGCCTCGAGGCTGTGCCGGGCGCGACGGTGCCTGTGTGCGTCCCCTGGGCGCCCGCGATCTCCCTGTTCACGTCGGCCTGCCGGGACAGCGTCACGACGATCGCGGCGACCATGAACACCATCCAGACCATCAGGAAGGCCCAGAACAGCGCGGAAACCATCTGCGGCCAGAACATTTCGCCGTAGCGTTGGATCTGCTCGCTGAATCCTGCCTGACCCAGGTACCAGTCCCACATGACCAGGCACCTCCCGGTCCCGCTCGACTGGCTGCTTTGATCGTAGGCCGGCGGCGAATGCGTGCACCATCAGGCGGGGGTCGTATTCCGCATCGGGTGCGCTATCGGACGACGGCCCGCGCCACGAGATCGTTGGCCCACACCAGGAAGCGGCCTCCGGCGAGCGGATCCAGGGCGTCCATTTGCTCCGTCGTACGCGCCGGGTCCGCCCACCACCGCTCAACGGAATCGCCGAGTTCCAAGGTATACAATACACGCATCCCCGTGCCGCCGACGCACGACGCGACGGTCGAAAGGTTCCGAAGGTTCGCCGCGAGATCGAACCGGCTGCGGTAGGCCTCCAGCCAGAAGCCCGCCCACGCCTGCGGGTACGATTGGTAGACGAGCACGTCCAGGCCGGCGGCGGCCAGCTCCCGGTAGTCGACCCCGTGGCCGCGCGCTTCGGCCGCGGACATGCCCATCTGATCGTAGGCCAGGAGGATACCGCCGGCGCGGTGGATCGCCCCGGCGACCGTCCGGTAGAACGCCGTCCACTCCGGAATCGTGCCGGCCACGTCGCCGTAGAGGTCCGGGTCCCAGATGCTGCTGAACCCGCAGAAGCCGTCGCCCAGCATCAGGCCGTCGAAGTCGAAGGCCTCCTGGACCCGCGCGTACTGCCTGCCGATGTGCTCGGCGTAGGTGACGCCCTCGGCCCGAAGGCGGACGAACGGGTACAGCTGGCTGCTCAGCGCCATGTGCCGCAGTTCGCGGTGCGCGCGTACCCACGGCGGCCGGCGATGGAACAGCCAGCCGCCGTAGTTCCAGAATCCGATCGCAACCTTGATCCCCTGCCCGTGAAGCTGCGCGACAAGCGTGCGTAGGTCCTCGTGCGTCGCCCAGGCGCGCAGCGGACCGTGACGGTTGAGATCCGCGCCGCGGTGAGCGTCGTATCCGGCGAAGGACAAGACGAACCGTGGATCGCGATCCTCCATGATGACGAAGCCTTCCAAGCCTTCGAGGCGGGGAAGCGGCCGCGGGAACGCGCCCAGGTCGGCGCAGGCCCAGGTCCGGCCGCCGGCCACCTCGCGCAGGGAGAGGCTGGACGGGCGGTGCCGCCGGAACGCCCGGCGCAGCAGGGCCCGGATGAGGTGGTAGGGCGGCCGCGTGATCCGCACGGTACATGGCTGGTACCCGGCAGCGGCGGCGACCTCCTCTCCTCGACCCGCGCCACGCACATTGGGCCGTACCGGATGACGGACGATACCCGCGTCGAATAGTGTCTTTGGGGTTATGCGGGATTTCGCGACCGCGGACACGATGGCGCTGCTCACAGATCTCTATGAGCTGACGATGGCGCAGAGCTATTTCCGCGAACGGCATAATGAGCGGGCGACGTTCGATTTGTTCGTGCGGACCCTGCCGTCCCGCCGGGGGTTCCTTGTGGCCGCCGGCCTCGATACCGTCCTCGACTACCTGGAAGGCGTCCGCTTCTCAGAGGCTGCGGTGGCCTATCTGCGCACGCTGCGCCTGTTCGACGAGCCGTTCCTCAAGTATCTCCGTAGCTTCACGTTCACAGGAGACGTTCGGGCGATCCCGGAGGGCGAACTGGTCTTCCCGCCGGAGCCGATCCTTGAAGTCACGGGGCCGCTCATCGAGGCGCAACTCGTGGAGACCTTCCTTCTCAACCAGATCAACTGTCAGACGATGATGGCCACGAAGGCCGCCCGGGTCGTCCTCGCCGCGGGCGGCCGCCCGGTCGTGGACTTCTCGCCGCGGCGCGACCACGGCACCGACGCTGCGATGAAGGCCGCCCGTTGCTCGTATCTCGCCGGCTGCGCGGGGACGTCCAACATGCTCGCCGGGATGGCGTACGGCCTCCCAGTGTACGGGACGATGGCGCACTCCTACATCATGTCCTACGACGAGGAGCTCGACGCGTTTCGCGCCTACGCGCGGACGTTCCCGAACGCCTGCCTGCTGCTCATCGACACCTACGACACGGTGCAGGGCGCGCGCAACGCGGCGGTCGTCGCGGGCGAGCTGCGGGATCGAGGCCACCGCCTTCGCGGCGTGCGCCTCGACAGCGGCGACCTGCTGGATTTGAGCCGAAAGGTACGGCGCGTCCTCGACGAAGCCGGCGCGCAGGACGCGCAGATCTTCGCGAGCGGCGATCTCAACGAGGACAGGATCCGTGCGCTCCTCGACGCGGGCGCCCCGATTGATTCGTTCGGGGTGGGGACCGAGATGGGCACTTCGTACGATGCGCCCGCCGTGGGGGGCGTGTACAAGCTCGTCGAAGACACCCGCGGATACCACATCAAGCGCAGCGCCGGAAAAGCGACCCTGCCGGGCCGCAAGCAGATATGGCGGCTCACCCGCGACGGCGAAATCGTGGCCGACGTCGTCGCACTCCACGACGAGCCGGCGCCTCGCGACGGGGAGTGGCGGCCCTTGCTCGCCGAGATGATGCGCGGCGGTAGGGCCATCGTGCGCGAGTCGCTCGACGCCGCCCGCCGCCGCTGCCGGGATCGGCTCGCCGCGCTGCCCGCGGCCATGCGCGCGCTCAACGGCGCGGCCTACCCGGTTCAACGCAGCCCCCGGCTCGACGCGCTATTTCGGCAGATGGCGGCCGGCTAGAATCCGGATCAGGTTGCCGCGGTCTCCGCCTGGACCGCGAAGATGCCGACCTTGGGCTGCACGAGCCGGGCGAAATCCTCGTACGTCATCGTGACCACAAGGTCGTGCGTGCCCCCGTTGAACATGATCACGGGATCGTGGGTCAGTCCGCGATCCACGAAAACCGGCAGGTGGTAGAGGTTGCCGAACGGCGGCATCGCGCCGGCCTCGCAGTCCGGAAACGCGCGCAGGAACTCGCTTTCCGTCGCGAGTCGCGCATGCTTCGCGCCGGCGGCGCGCCGGACCCACGGCACGTTCACCCGCGAGGTTGCGGGGAGGATCACCATCAGGAGATGCTCGTCGGCCGTGACGAGGACCACTTTGGCAACCAACTTCCCGGGCACGTGCTCCTCCTGCGCGAGTTCCTGCGCCGTGTACCTCGGCGCGTGCCGGGAGACCTGGTACGCCACCCCGGCCATATCGAGATACTCCCGCAGACGTTGCAAGCAGGGTGCGCCTAGCGTGGCAATACCCCTCGACTCGATCTCCGTCATACGGCTCACCTCCCGACATCTCGACGGGGAGATCCTACAATCCCCCCTTTCACGTTACCGCCGCCGCCCGAGCGGGCCCATCCGCTGCACAGCCGATTCAGGATCGGGCCTCCGTCTCATGGCGCCGCAGGCCCGCCGGCGGTATCGTGGGGGTGAACGGCACGACACAGCGGGGACCGGGGTGATTGGGATGCTCGTGCGCGACCGGATGACGAGCCCGGCGATCACGACGAGGCCCGAGACGGACACCAACACGGCGCTCAAGAGCATGTACGTCCACAAGGTCCGGCGGCTGCCGGTCGTCGACGAACGCGGCGCGCTGGTCGGGATCGTGACACAGCGTACGCTCTACGAGCACGGAAAGGCCGCCACTCCGGTTCGGGAGTTGATGACCTCGGCCCCGTACACGATCGGGCCGGAAGTACCCATCGTGGAGGCGGCCGCCAAGATGCGCACGCTCGGCTTCGGCGCGCTACCCGTGCTCGACCGCGGACTGCTGATCGGCATCATCACCGAGAGCGACATTTTCGACGCGTTCCTCGAGCTGCTGGGCGCGGGTCGACGCGGGACGCATCTCGTCATTCCGATCACGAACGTGGCCAAGGGAGTCGCCGCCGTCCTCGGCGCGCTCGCGCGCGCGAAGGCGCCCCTTACGGGCCTCGCGACCTACATCGACCGGCACGGGGTGTCGGTCGTGCTGACCGCGGATGAACAGGATCCGCGTGACCTCGTGCGCGCACTGCGCGAGGCAGGCTTCGAGCCGACTCAGGTCAGCGTCCAGACGACGGCGGGCGTCTAGACCGGCGGTTGGCTCTACTCTTTCCGGATCAGCAGGACGGGCACGGGCGTGGTGCGCACCACGCCTTCGGCGGCGCTGCCGAGCAGCAGATGGTCGAACCCGTGCCGGCCGTGGGTGCCCATCACGATCAGGTCGGCGGGCCACGTCTTCGCCTTGCCCACGATCACATCGGGAATTCGCCCGCCCTCATCGGCCAGCTCTGTCGTCACGCCGACCCCCGCCGCGCGGGCCCGGTCGGCCGCGCGCGTAACGAACGCTTCGCCTTCCCGGCGCCACCGGTCTGCGATCTCCTCGACGTACATGCCTTCGTACAAGAGATAGAGCGCCTGGGTGTCGAGGACGTGCAGTATTTTCACTTCCGCGCCCTGCTCTTTGGCGAGTCGGAGGCCGTGGGCGAGCGCGGCGTCGCTGCAGGCACTACCGTCGATCGGCATGAGGATCCGGCGGTACATCAGTTCGTTCCTCCGCCCGGCCGGGCATAGGGGGATGACCTGAGCGGAAATTACGCTTCCTGTTGGATGGCCCCTGCATCCCGCCGCGGCTACGATGGACACAGACGTTCGACGCGCGGTGTTGAAACACGTCAACACCGGGAGGCCGGTGCGTGCAGCAGACGGTTTTGACTCTGACCAACCCCGTGGGGCTCCACGCCCGCCCCGCGGCAAAGTTTGTCCAAACGGCCGCGCGGTTTGCGTCGGCGATTAGCGTGCGGAACCTGACGCGGGGGAGCGCTTCCGCCGACGCCAAGGCGATCCTGGCCGTGTTGACGCTCGGCGCCGAGCGCGGAGACGTCATCGAGGTCTCGGCCGCGGGGCCGGACGAGGCGGCGAGCGTTGCCGCCATTAAGGCCCTCATCGAATCGAATTTCGGAGAAGGGACATGACCGGTCCCCGGCTCACGGGCCTTCCGGCGTCACCCGGGATCGCCGCGGGGCCCGCCTGGCGGTACGAACGCCGGCGCGTGGAGATCGTCCGGCACACCGGCGACAACCCGGGGGCGGAGCAGCAGCACCTCGAATCCGCAGTCGCGGCCGCGGCCGCGGAACTCGACGCGGTCATCGACGCGCAGCAGGCGCGGCTCACCAAAGGGGTCGCGGCGATCTTCGAGGCCCAGCGCCTGATGCTGGCCGATCCGGGCCTGCTGGCGCGCACCCGGCAGGCGATCGCCGGCGGCGCCTCCGCGGAGGCCGCCTGGCGCGCGAGCATCGAGCACACCGCGGCAGCGCTGGAAGCCCTGCCGGGGCCGGTGTTTCGGGCCCGCGCCGCCGACGTGCGCGACGTCGGAGAGCGCGTGCTGCGCCGGCTCCTCGGTATCGCCGAACAGGCGGTCTCCCCGGACGCCCCGGTCGTCGTGGTCGCGGAGGACTTGACGCCGTCCGATACCGTCGGCCTGACCGCCGGGCGCGTGCTCGGGCTCTGCACGTCGGGCGGCGGTCCGACGTCGCACGTGGCGATCCTGGCCCGGCGGCTCGGCGTCCCGGCCGTGGTGGGTCTCGGAGCGGGCCTGACCGCGGTCGCGAACGGAGTCACCCTGCTCGTCGACGGGACCAATGGCGTGGTGGTCGTGGAGCCGGACCGCGCGGCGATGGCCGAGGCGGACGCGGCTCGGTCGGTCGCCCGCGCGGCGGAGGCCGCCGCGGAGGCCGGCGCCGACGCGCCGGCCGTCACCCGAGACGGCGTGCGGATCGAAGTCGCCGCGAACGTGGGCGGCGTTGCCGACGCCGAAGCGGCGGCGCGCGCCCGCGCCGACGGCATCGGGCTGCTGCGGACCGAATTCTTGTATCTGGATCGCAAGACGGCCCCCGACGAGCAGGAACAGGTCGCGGCCTATCGCGCCATCATCGACGCGGTGCCGGGGAAGAGCGTCGTTGTGCGGACGCTCGACGTCGGCGGCGACAAGCCCCTCCCGTACATTCCGCTGCCGCCGGAGTCAAATCCGTTTCTCGGGTTGCGCGGCGTACGCGTCGCGCGGCGGCATCCCGAGCTCCTGCGCCGGCAGCTCCGGGCGATCTTGCGGGCGGGGTCGGGCCGCGCGATCCGAATCATGTTTCCGATGATCAGCACGGTCGAGGAGATGCGGGCGCTGCGAGAGGTGGTCGACGACGTGCGCCGCCAACTGGCGCGTGAAGACCATCAGGGTTGCGCCGACCTCCAGGTCGGCATGATGGTCGAGGTGCCGTCGGCGGCGCTCCTGGCCGAACGGTTCGCGCCGTGGGTCGACTTCTTCAGCATCGGCACCAACGATCTCGCGCAGTACACGATGGCCGCGGATCGCACGAACTCCGCGGTCGCCGCCCTCGCCGACGGGCTGGAACCGGGAGTGCTCCGGTTGATCCGGATGACGGCGGAGGCTGGCGCGGCCGCCGGCAAATGGGTCGGCGTCTGCGGCGAGTTGGCCGGCGATGCCGCGGCCGTTCCGGTGCTCATCGGCCTGGGCGTCGTCGAGTTGAGCATGAACCCGCCGGCGATCCCCGCGATCAAGGCCGAGGTGCGCCGGTGGACCATGAAGGACGCGCAGGAAACGGCCCGGCGTGCCCTCGCGCTCGAGAGCGCCCGCGCGGTTCGCGCGCTGCTCGGGGAACGCGCGGCGGCGGACCCCCCGTAGGGCGGGAGGAACCAGCGGTGGCGCGCGCGGTGATCTTCGATATGGACGGGGTGCTGGTCGACAGCGAGCCGCTCCATCTGCGGGTGACCCGTGACGTCCTCGGACCGGCCGCAACGGAGTCCACCGACGCGACCGCACGCGAATTCATCGGCCGCACCGTTTCCGACATGCTGGACACGCTCATCCGTCGCCATGGACTCCCCGGGCGGCTCGCCGTGTACGAAGCCCGCTATGACGCCCGCTTGATGGAGTTGCTCGCGCAGCCGCGCGCGCCCCGCGAGGGCGCCGTCTGGCTGCTCGCGGAACTGCACCGCCGCGGCTGCCGCCTCGGGATCGCGTCGTCGTCCAACCAGACGTGGATCGACGCCATGCTTCACTCGCTTGATCTGTCCGGGCGCTTCGACGCGGCGGTCGGCGCGGATACCGTGGCGCGGCCGAAGCCGGCGCCGGACGTCTACCTGACCGCCGCGGAACGCCTGGAGGTGCCATCCGGCGAGTGCATCGCGGTGGAGGACTCCCCCGCGGGTGTGCAGGCGGCCCGGGCCGCGGGGATGACGGTGATCGGGCTCGTCACTCCCGACGTCGACCCCGCGCGGCTGCGCGCGGCACACCGGCTCATCCGATCGCTCCTCGAGTTTCCGCTCGATCAGATCGGGAGCCGACGCCCAATCGTGCGGGCGCCCGATGCGCCGCCGTGTGCAGAACCGCCATAGTTGATGAGAACCGCCGTCCGGCTGACGGCATCCGAGGTGCACGTTCATGAGTCAGGACTCTACCCGGCGGGTGGCGACGATTGACGGAAACGAGGCGATCGCCTCCGTCGCCTACCGGGTCAACCAGCTCATCGCGATCTACCCGATCACCCCTGCCTCCCCGATGGGGGAGCTCGCGGACGAGTGGTCGGCGCAGGGCCGTCCCAACATCTGGGGGACAGTGCCCCAGGTAATCGAGATGCAGTCGGAGGGCGGCGCGGCCGGCACGGTCCACGGAGGCCTGCAGGCGGGGGTCCTCACCACGACGTTTACGGCATCTCAGGGCCTGCTGCTGATGCTGCCCAACATGTACAAGATCGCCGGCGAGCTCACCGCCTTCACGATGCACGTCGCGGCCCGGACGGTGGCCACGCACGCCCTGTCCATCTTCGGCGATCACTCCGACGTCATGGCCTGCCGTCAGACCGGCTTCGCCCTGTTGTGCTCCGGATCGGTACAGGAGGCGCACGACCTCGCCTGCGTCGCGCACGCGGCGACGCTGCGCTCGCGCGTGCCGTTCCTGCACTTCTGCGACGGATTCCGCACGTCGCACGAGATCGCCAAGATCGAACTGCTCACCGACGACGATCTTCGCGCGATGATGCCGGAGGCGCTCGTCGCGGCGCACCGGGGCCGGGCGCTGACCCCCGACCGGCCGGTGCTGCGGGGCTCGGCGCAGAACCCCGACACCTTCTTCCAGGCGCGCGAGGCGGCCAACCCGTTCCACCTCGGCTGCCCGGCGCGCGTGCAGGAAGCGATGGACGAACTCGGCGGCCGGACCGGCCGCCGGTACCACCTGTTCGACTACGCGGGCCATCCCGAGGCCGAGCGGGTCATCGTGGTGATGGGCTCCGCCGCCGAGACCGTCCACGAGACGGTCGACTGGCTGGTCCGGTCCGGGGAGAAAGTCGGCGTCGTCAAGGTGCGGCTGTTCCGCCCGTTCTCGGCCGGCGATTTCGCGGCCGCCCTGCCGCGCACGGTCCGGGCCGTCGCGGTGCTCGACCGGACCAAGGAACCCGGAGCGCTCGGCGAGCCGCTCTACCTCGACGTGCTCGCCGCGCTCCACGAGGCCTCCACCGTCCGCCCCGCCGTGATCGGCGGGCGGTACGGCTTGGCCTCGAAGGAGTTCACACCGGCGATGGTTACCGCGGTGTTCCGGGAACTCGCCTCACCGGCGCCGCGGCGCCACTTCACGATAGGCATCACGGACGACGTCACCGGACTGTCGCTTCCGTTCGACGCGAACGCCGACATCGAACCCGGCGACGTCACCCGCGCGATTTTCTTCGGGCTCGGCGCCGACGGCACCGTCGGGGCGAACAAGAACTCCATCAAGATCATCGGCGAGGACACCCCGCATTACGCGCAAGGCTACTTCGTCTACGATTCCAAGAAGTCGGGCGCGATGACGATCTCGCACCTGCGGTTCGGGCCCAGGCCGATCCGCTCCGCGTACCTGATCCGGCGAGCGAACTTCGTGGCGTGCCACCAGTTCGCGTTTCTCGACCGCTACGACATGCTGCGCTACGCCGCGCCGGGGGCCGTCTTTTTGCTCAACGCCCCGTACGGCCCCGACGAGGTATGGAACCGGCTGCCGCGCGAGGTGCAGGCCGAGATCGTCGACCGGCGCCTGCGCCTCTACGTGATCGACGCGCTCGACGTCGCGCGCCGTGCGGGCATGGGCGGCGGCCGGATCAACACCGTCATGCAGACCTGCTTCTTCGCCATTTCCGGCGTGCTGCCGCCTGACGCGGCGATCGCGCGGATCAAGGCCGCGATCCAGGAAACGTACGGTCGCCTGGGCGACGAAGTCGTCCGCCGGAACTGGGAGGCCGTGGACGATACGCTCGCCCATTTGTACGAAGTCCGCGTCCCGGATCGCGCAACCGCGGCCCGCATGCGACCCGTCCCCGTGCCGGCGGACGCGCCCGACTTCGTCCAACGTGTCACGGCGACGATGCTGAGCCAGAACGGGGACATGCTGCCGGTCAGCGCCTTCCCGCCGGACGGCACCTGGCCGGTCGGGACCGCGAAGTGGGAAAAGCGCAACATCGCCCAGGAGATCCCGGTCTGGGATCCCGCGATCTGCATCCAGTGCAACAAGTGCGTGTTCGTCTGCCCCCACGCGGTCATCCGCGCGGCCGTCTACGAGCCGCAGCACCTCGACGGAGCGCCCCCGTCGTTCAAAGCGACCGGCTACCATGGGCTCGACTTCAAGAATCACAACTACACCCTCCAGGTCGCCCCGGAGGACTGCACCGGATGCAGTCTCTGCGCCGCGGTCTGCCCGGTCAAGGACAAGGCCAACCCCAAGCACAAGGCCCTCGACATGGCGCCGCAGGCCCCGCTGCGCGAGGCCGAGCGGGAGAACTGGGCGTTCTTCCTCACGCTCCCCGCGCCCGACCCGCGGCATCTCAAGCACGACGCCAAGGAGTCGCAGTTCCGCACGCCGCTGTTCGAGTTTTCGGGCGCCTGCGCGGGCTGCGGCGAGACGCCCTACCTCAAACTGCTGACCCAGCTCGTGGGCGACCGCGTGCTCATCGCGAACGCCACCGGCTGCTCGTCGATCTACGGCGGCAACCTGCCGGCCACGCCGTACACGGTCAACCGGGATGGCCGGGGGCCGGCGTGGGCCAACTCGCTGTTCGAAGACAACGCGGAGTTCGGGCTCGGGTTCCGCCTGGCGGTGGACCAGCTGACGCAGGAGGCCCGCGCCCTGGCCCAGCGCCTCGCCCCGCACATTGGGTCCGACCTCGCCTCCGATCTGCTGGGCGCCGGCCAGCACGACGATGGCGGCGTCGCAGCGCAGCGGGAGCGGGTCGGGCGGGTGCGCGCGCGTCTGGCCGGCGTGGACTCACCCGAGGCCCGCCGGCTCCTGGACCTGGCCGACTATCTCGTGCGCAAGAGCGTCTGGATCGTGGGCGGCGACGGCTGGGCGTACGACATCGGCTACGGCGGTCTGGACCACGTGCTGGCCACGGGGCGCGACGTCAACGTGCTCGTGATGGACACCGAAGTGTACTCGAACACCGGCGGGCAGCAGTCCAAGGCCACCCCGCGCGGCGCCGTGGCCAAGTTCGCGGCCGCCGGCAAGGCGACGGCGAAGAAAGACCTCGCCCTCCTCGCGATGACCTACGGCAACGTCTACGTCGCGCGCGTCGCCTTCGGCGCCAAGGACACCCAAACGGTCCGGGCGCTCGTCGAGGCCGATGCCTATCCCGGGCCGTCGCTCGTCCTCGCGTACTCACCGTGCATCGCGCACGGCTACGATCTCGTGCACGGCGCGGAACAGCAGAAGCTCGCGGTCGACTCCGGGTACTGGCCGCTCTTCCGCTACGATCCGCGGCGGATCGCAGCGGGCCAGAATCCGCTGGTTCTCGACTCGGCGCCGCCGAAGGTCGCCCTCCCGCGGTTCCTCTACAACGAGGCGCGCTTCCGCATGGCCGAAGGCGTCAACCGGGACCGGGCACGGCAGCTGCTGGCCGAGGCGACGCAGGACGTGCAGCGCCGCTACCGGCTGTACGCCCAGCTCGCGGGGCTGCCGGTCTCCGATGGGACCGACGCGGCGCCGGTCGAAGACCGGACGTCGACAAACGGTGCGAAGCCTCAGGCCGCTCCCGCCGCGGCCGGCGACGCCGCCGACGAGTGAGGAGGGCGCGATGGACCTCTCCACCACGTACCTCGGGATGCCGCTGCCGCATCCGCTGATGCCGGGCGCGTCGCCGATGGCCGACGACCTCGACACCGTGAAGCGGCTCGAAGAAGCCGGCGCCGCGGCCATCGTCATGCACTCGCTGTTCGAGGAGCAGATCCTGGAGGAGCAGTTTGCGCGCCTCCACCTCGACGTCCACGCGGAGTCCTCGGCCGAGGCCCGCTCCTACTTCCCCCGGGCGCACGACTACGCGCTCGGCCCCGGCCAGTACCTCGAGCAGATTGCCCGCATCAAGACGGCGGTCCGCCTGCCGGTGATCGCGTCCCTCAACGGCACCACCACCGGCGGATGGATCGGGTATGCCCGCCGGATCGAGGAGGCCGGGGCGGACGCGCTGGAGCTCAACGTCTATCACATCTCGGCGGACCCGAACGAGACCGCGGCGGCGGTCGAGGCACGTGTCGTCGACATTCTTCGCGCCGTGAAACGATCCGTCGCCATGCCGGTGGCCGTCAAGCTGTCGCCGTTCTACTCGGCGCTGGCGCACCTCGCGGGCGCCCTCGACGCAGCAGGCGCCGACGGGTTCGTGCTCTTCAACCGGTTCTATCAGCCCGACATCGACGCCGCCGAGCTGGAGATTGTCCCGACGATCGAGCTGTCGACGAGCGCGGAACTGCGGCAGCGCCTCGTGTGGCTGCCGGTGCTGTCACACCAGGTGCGGGCGTCGCTCGCGGTCTCCGGCGGCGTGCACACGGCGCTCGACGCGATCAAGGCGGTGATGGCCGGCGCGCACGCGGTGCAGATGGTGTCGGCGCTGCTGCTGCGGGGACCGCGGTACCTGCGCACCGTCCGCCAGCAGATGGAAGTCTGGATGGAATCCCACGAATATCTCTCGCTGCGCCAGATGCAGGGCAGCATGAATCTGGCGCGGTGCCCTGATCCCGCCGCGTTTGAGCGCGGCAATTACATCCGGGTCCTGCAGGGCTGGGCGCCGGCGGGACGGTTCGGCGCGAGACCTCGCTAGCGGCGCGCCGGACCCGTCGGCGCGCCGGCCTCTTCCATCGCCGGCGTGTACCGTCCCTCGCGTGCGGCCGAGACTAGCCGCGCCCTGTGGAGAAAGGCCTGCTGCGCCGCCCGGACCGCGGCCGGGGACCCCCGCCACGCGTCCATCGCCGGCTGCTGCAGCGCGCGCGCGAACGAGAAGCTCAACGCCCACGGCCGGGGCCCCGGCATCGCGTTCATCGCGTTCAGGTGCTGCGTGGCGCGCGCCGGCGTCTGACCGCCCGAGAGGAACATCACGCCCGGCACCGCGGCCGGCACCGTGCGGCGCAGGGAGCGCACCGTCGCCTCCGCGACCTCCTCGACACCCGCC
Organism: bacterium; assembly: GCA_035934535.1. Lineage (GTDB taxonomy): Bacteria > Sysuimicrobiota > Sysuimicrobiia > Sysuimicrobiales > Segetimicrobiaceae > DASSJF01. The sequence goes on along the minus strand of DASYXS010000029.1, from coordinate 11,014 downwards.
TGCCGCGGGCACTTCGCTCCCGAGACCACCATGTTGGGCTTCAGCAGCACCGCCTCGAGCACGACGCGCTGGTCCCGCAGCGACCGGAACAGCGCGTCGAGCGCCGCCTGGGTCGCGTCGAAGCACTGCTCGATCGTGTGGCTGCCGTCCATCAACACCTCCGGCTCGACGATCGGGACGATGTCGGCCTCCTGGCACAGCGCCGCGTACCGCGCGAGCGCATGCGCGTTGGCGTCGAGGCAGTACGGGCTCGGCCTGCCCTCGCCGATCTGGATTACGGCGCGCCACTTGGCGAAGCGCGCCCCGAGGCCGCGGTACTCCGCGAGCCGGTCGCGGAGCCCATCGAGCCCTTCTGTGACGAGTTCGTCCGGAGCGCCCGCCAGCGGCTTCGCCCCCGCGTCGACCTTGATGCCGGGCACGATCCCGAGACGGACGAGCAGATCGGGAAACGGCGTCCCCTCGTCGGCGCGCTGGCGGATCGTTTCGTCGTAGAGGATCACGCCGCTCAGGATCTCGGCGATGCCGGGCGTGGCAAAGAGCAGCTGCCGGTACCGCCGGCGGTTCTCCGGCGTGTTCTCCACGCCGATCGCGGAGAAGCGCTTCCCGATCGTGCCGTGGCTCTCATCCGCGGCCAGGATGCCTTTACCGCGTGCCGTCAGGGCCCGTGCCGTCTCAACCATCGTGTTCAGGTTCATCTGCTCCCACCACCTTCAGCCGTCTTCCCGGCGGCCGGCCCACCCGGCCCCCGGGCGTTCGAAATCGCTTACCCCGCCCTCGGCCCCACGCGCGCGGCCGTCCGCGGCAGCCCCTCGGCCACCGGCCGGAACCGCCGCACGAATCCGTCCTCGGAAAGACGGCCGGCCGCCGCCAGCGCGCGGACCCGCGCAGGATCGGCAAAGTCCTCCGGCCGCAGCCGGATCATGTAGGAGAGGTACACGGCGTACATCTCCGATTGCACGTCGACGCGACGCACCCGGATGCGGCCGGTGGCCGGGTCCATGATCTCGCCGAACGGGATCGGCACGAGCCGGTCGCCCTGCACCGTGACCATCGCACCGCTGCCGCCCTGGAGGAGGAAGCGGATCGCCGAGTACCCGAGCCCGCGGCAGTACTGGATGTCGAAGCCGTCCGGCGGTGCGCACCGCAGCTCGTACCCGAGATCCAGAGGTTGGATCTGCACACGAAGCCCGCGCGACGCGAGGTTCTCGGTAACCCGGGCCCTTAGCAGACGCCCAAGGTCCAGTTCGGCGAGGCGCAGGTTTCCGTAGCTGTCGCGCTCCACCGGACCGAGCGTCGCGGGATCGAGATTTTCCAAGAGTCCCTCGGCCAGGAGCGCGACGCCGTGCTCGCGGCCGTCCGCGAGACGCTTGATGATCGCGCCTTCGAGGATGTCGGCGACGCGCTCCAGCGGCAGGTGCGACGCCCGAAACTCCTCTGCGCGGAACTCTTCCGGAATGATCGCCAGCGTGGCCCCCGCCGCGCCCGCCACGCCGAGCGCGAGATGCCCGGCATGCCGGCCCATCACCGTGACGAAGAACCACCGCCCGCCCGTCGCGGCGTCTTGCATGAGGTTGTGCACCAGGTCCTTGCCGACGTTCACCGCGGTCGTAAAGCCGAACGTGGGGATGCCGGGCGGCAGCGGCAAATCGTTGTCGATCGTCTTCGGCACGTGCACCGTGGCCAGCCGGCCCTTCATCGCCGCCGCCACTTGGGACGCGCCGAACGCGGTGTCGTCGCCGCCGATCGTGACGAGGTACGAAATGTCGAGGCGGCTCAGCGATTCGGCAACGCGCCGGAGATCATCCGGGGTCTTGGCCGGATTCACCCGCGACGTGCCGAGGATCGAGCCGCCCTCGAAATGAATGCGCGAGACGTCGTTGATGTCGAGGGCGCGCGCGCGGCTCAGATCACCCGCCACAAGTGCCTGGAAACCCGTTTGCACGCCGACGACGCCAACGCCGTGATTGCGCGCCTCGATCGTGGCCGCGGCGATCACGGCGTTGATGCCCGGCGACGGACCGCCGCCCACGACGATGGCTAGTGTCTTCATGACCGCCTCCGGACCCCCGCACCCTGATTCTCCAACACGGCGCGGCCCTGCTCAAGTGTCGGCCCACCGATGCTCGGGTCGCCCTTCAAAGCATAGGTGTCCATGTCCGGGAGGCATATCGGGCGGCGGCGAAGAGATGCATCGGGCGGGCGCCCGATGCCATGACGACAACGGCGCCGGATGGCGCATGACGGCGATATCTGACACGTCCGGGACCAACGTCTCGCCGCGGCGCCTCCTGCTGTTCAACAACGCGCTGTCGGCGATCACCAACGGCGCATGGTACGTCGTCGGTCCGTTCATCCCGCTCTATCTCGGGACCCTCGGCGCTTCCGCCGCGGTCGTCGGGTTAGTCATCGGCGCGGGCGGCATCGTGCCGCTGCTGATCGCGGTGCCTTCGGGCGCCGTCGTCGATGCGTACGGCCCGGCGGTGGTGGCCGCGGGGTCGGTGGCGGCCTACGTGGCCGCCGCCGCGGCGCTCGCCGTCTTCCACAGCATCTGGGCCGTCACGCTCGCCTACACGCTGCTCGGCGCCGCCAACATCGGCTTCGCCGTCTCGGCGCAGGGCGTGGTCGCGTCCGTCAGCCGACCCCGGGACCGGCTCGCCAACTTCGGCTACTACTCGGTGTGGAGCTCGGGCGGGGCTGTGGTCGGCCCGATCGTCGGCGGCGCCGTGGCCGGTCAGTTCGGGTACGTCGCCGCGTTCGTGCTCGCGGGGGCGCTCATGGCGCCGTCGTTCGGCCTGGCCAAGGCGCTGCGCGCCGTGGCGCCGCCGTCGCGGCCGGTGGTGTCGCTGACGAAAGCCTACCATCTTATCGGGCCCATTCTGCGCCGCCCCGGTATTCCGGCCGTGCTCCTCATCTCGTTCATCGTGGTGGCCGGCCAAACGCTGCAGCAATCATTCTATCCCATCTATCTGAGCCGCGCCGGGCTGTCGCGGATCCTGATCGGCGTCGTGTTCGCGGCGATCAGCCTGAGCTCGATGTTGGTCCGGTCCCTCCTCGCGCCCGGCGCCGAACGGCTCGGCACGACCGGCCTCGTGCTGGCCGCGGCGGCGCTCATGGCGCTTTCGCTGAGTATCACGCCGCTGCTGCGGGAGTTCTGGCTCCTGGCCGGTGCCGGCGCCCTCATGGGCGCCGGCACCGGCCTCGCCTTCCCGCTCACGATGAATCTCATGACCGCGCCCGTGCCTCCCGAGCTCCACGGCGTTGCTTTCGGCCTCCGCCAGGCAGTCCAGCGCGTGGCGACCGTCATCAGCCCGATCGTCTTCGGCGCCGTGATCGCGGCGTACGGCCTGGGAACCGGCTTCGTCGCCGGCGCGCTGATGCTAACGGCGGCGCTCCCGATCATCGCGCGGGTAGCGGGCCCCCTCGGACGCCGGGCAGGAGGCCCTGTGCCGGACCAAACACCGCCGCCCGGCTGATTGCCACCTCCGTCTCCCGCTGGGTATGGTTAGAATCAGCGACGGCGCGGAGAAAGATATTCGATGGGGGACGGACACCATTATTCTCGGTCACGTTCTTGAGCGATTCATTCCGGCCGGCCTCAGAACCGTCGAGCTGCGAAAGATCTTGATCGGCGGCGAAGGGCCGTACGACGCGGGCCGGTGGGCCGAAGCCACCGGCGACCTGCGCAGGGCCTCGATGCCGCTCGGCGATTCCCCGCACGTGAACCTGCTTCAGCAGCACGGCAGGCTCGGCGAAAGACTGTTCGAGCGGCCGACGTTTGAGCAGACGCCGTACTTCAGGAACGCGGCGCAGGCCGTTCGGATTTGCGGAAGCTACTTCGGCCACCGCACGCCCGAGGGGATCGCGAAACAGGCCCGGTCGTTCATCCGTCTCTACGACCGGACCGCGCGCGGAGATCCGGCCGAGGTGGAATTCACATACCGGCGCCGGCACTCGGCGGCCGCCTCTCTTCCGGTCGTCCGCGAAACACTGACGCCCAATACGTTTCAGGTCGCCGACGGGCACCACCGTCTCGCGATCGCGTGGGCCCTCGGCCGCCGCGAGGTGGTGGCGACGGTGGTCCCGCCGCGGGCCCCGACGACGCTGCAGTCTCTCGTCCTGGCCTGCGCCCAGACGCGGGGCCGCCGGGAGCTGTACCAGCCGATCGAGGGACTCGAATTCGACGGCGGCTGGAACGTCGTGCGGCGGTGCGACGACCGTCTTGGAATGATGCTCAAATTCTTGGCCGCGGCGGGACGCCCGGCCGCAACGTTGTCCGTGCTCGACGCCGCGTGCTCCTACGGCTGGTTCGTCAACGAGTTCGCAAAGCGAGGCGCCGCCGCGAGGGGCGTGGATGCGGACCCCTCCGCGTTGAAGGTCGGCCGGATCGCGTACAGGCTACGCCCGGAGCAGACGGTGCAGAGCGATCTGCACGCATTTCTCTCGACCTGCGAGCGGAGGTGGGACGTCGTCCTGCTCCTCAGCGTGCTGCATCACTTCGTCTTGAACCCCAAGCGGGGAAGACCGAACGAGCTGCTGCGCCAGGTCGACCGGGTGACCGGGACGTGTCTGTTCCTCGATACGGGCCAGGCGCACGAACGCTGGTGGCGCGGCGCCTTGGCCCAATGGGACAACAACTTCGTCGCCGACTACATCCGCCGACGCACCTCGTTTACGCGTGTCATTCCGCTCGGAACCGACGCCGACTACACCGGTCCCTATCGCGAGAACTACGGACGGACGCTCTTCGCCTGTCTGCGGACCTCGTAGGCTCTTCCGCCCCGGCGCGATCGCGCGCCGCGCCCGTCAGGCCGCGGCGCCGGTGGACGCGCGAAATTCGTCCACAATGGCCACGCCGGCACTCGTGCCGAGACGCGTGGCGCCGGCCTCCAACATGGCGGCCGCCTGCGTCCAGGACGCGATGCCGCCGGCCGCTTTGATTCCGGTCTCGGGCCGTAGAACCGACCGCAGCAGCCGCACGTCGTCCGCAGACGTGGCGCGGATGCCGAGCGCCTTGAAGCCCGTCGATGTCTTGATCATGTGCGCGCCGCCCCGCTCCGCGGCGCGCGCGATGACCACGGCGTGTTCCGGCGTCAGCAGCGGCACCTCGATGATGGTCTTCAGCACGGCGCCGGCCGGCGTCGCGTCCCACACCGCGGCCACCTCGCGCACGACCGTCTCCGCGTCCGCCGTTCGGGCCGCCGTCAGGTTGATCACCATATCCACTTCGTCCGCGCCGGCCTCGAACGCGGCCTGTGCGGCGGCGCGCTTCACCTCGGGAACGTCCGCGCCGAGCGGAAAACTGACGACCGCGACCACGCCGGTACGCGTCGCGGCCGTGAGCCTGTACGCCGTGGACACGGCGTTCGGCAGCACGCACACGTGGCCGAAGCCGTACTCGATCGCTTTGGCGACGAACGCCTCCATGTCGGCCGTCGAGACGCCGGCGGTCAACAGCGTCTGATCGATCGTCCGCAACAGCGCGTCACGGTCCATAGACGAGCTCCCCTCCCGCAATCGTGCGTAGGATCTCGAGCCCCCCGCCCGCCGACGGCCATCGGGCCAGGACGACGTCGGCGCCACTCCCGGGCGCGAGCGATCCGACGTCGGAGCGGCCGAGCAGCATCGCGGGCTGGCGCGACGCCATCGCCACCGCGTCGGCCAGACCCACGCCCGTGAACCTCAGGACGTTCGCGACCGCCGTAGCAAGATCGAGTGCAGAGCCCGCAAGGTAGCGGGTGCCGGCGATTCGGACCGCCCCATCCGCGGTCAGCTCCACGGGACCGCTGAGAAATTGATAGGTTCCGGGAGGCCGGCCCGCCGGCCAGACCGCATCGCTGACCAGGACGCAGCGATGAACGCCCTTGGCCCGGAGGAACACCGTCACGACGGACGGCGGCAGGTGGTGCCCATCGACAATCAGGCTGGCCGAGAGGGCGTCCGCCCCGAGCTGCTCCCAGATGTAGTTGGGATGCCTCGGCAGCACGGCGTGCGCCCCGTTGCCGAGGTGCGTGGACAGGCGCGCGCCCGCGTCTACCGCCGCGAGGATGTCCTGCCGCGTGGCATTGGTGTGGCCGATCGCCGGGACGACCCCCGACCGCGACAGGCGCTCGATGAGATCGACCGCGCCGGGGAGCTCGGGCGCAAGCGTGAACAGACGGATCCGGCCCCCGGCGGCCTCCTGGAACGCCTGCGCTTCCGCCCAATCCGGCATGCGGACATAATCCTTGGGATGCGCGCCCCGGGGCCCGTCCTCGGGCGAGATGTAGGGTCCTTCCACGTGAATACCGAGCACCGCGCGGGCGACCCACTCCATCTCGTCGCATGCGCGGGCAACGGCGCGGAGCGCGGCGGCCATCTGGCGGTGGCCGGCCGTGCAGATCGTGGGGCAGAACCGGGTCACGCCGCGGGTCCAGAGCGCGCGCGCGACCTCGGCCACCGTGTCGGGCGTCACGTCGGGGCCGTTGAGGTCGAAGCCCGCAAATCCGTTAACTTGTATATCGACCAGCCCGGGGAGCACCCGGACGTCCGCCGGCACCGGCTCGTCCGGCCGCGGCGCCCGCGCGCTCTCGATCGTTGTCCCGGCGACCGTAACCGTGACAGGGTCTCCGTAGACGTTCCTGCCCGTGACGGACACACTCATGCTGCTACAGCCACCGGATGCGCGCCGCGTAACGTTCGATGAGCTGCCGGTTGGCTTCGTCGCCGCCCGCGATATTACCGCTGGTCCAGATCGGCGGCGCCGTCCCGGTGTCGACGAGCGCTGCGGCGATCTCGGCGACGAGCGATTGGATCACGAACGAGTTGAGGATGGTGGACACCGGCGCCACCCACGGCCGGAGCCCCGGGAATTCCAGAACCGCGTCGCGCTCGGGCATCTTGGTATCGAGCACGTAGTCGACTACTTCGAAAAGGCTCTTGCCGCTGGGATGCCGCGCCGGATGGTCGGACGGCACCTGTTTCGAGAAATCGGGCGACGTGATGCCGACGGTGATGATCCGGCGTTCCTGAGCCCAGAGCGCCGCGTCGATCGTGCAGGCGTTGATGCCGTAGGCATTGGCGATGATGAGCACGTCGTCTCGGGTGATCGGGTACGTTCCCAGCACCGCCTGCGCATAGCGCGGCGTGCGCTCGATCGCGCTCGACCGCCGCCCGCCGAACACCAGGCACACGCCGGGATCGAAGATCGGGTACACCGCGGCGAGCCCGCCGGCGCGCCAGCTCATCTCCTCCGCCGCGATCGTGGAGTGTCCACCCGTGCCGAAGACGTAGAGCAGGTGATCCTTCGCGATGACCCCGGCGAGTACTTTCGCCACGCGCCTGATGTCGGGTCCGGTCTCCTCCACCACGGCATCCAGCAGCGCCTGCACGGTCCGGTGAAACTGCTCCAGCGGCGACGCCATCGACACCACGCTCCCTTCAGATTCCGGGCGCGACACTACCTGATCGCCCCGGCGGTCAGGCCTTTGATGAACCACCGCCCCGCGATCGCAAACAGGACGATCGGCGGAATGGCGATCACCACCGAGCTCGCCATCAACACGCCCCAGTCGATGCTGTAGTCCTGCAGGAACTGCGCCATGCCGAGCGGGAGCGTCTTCTGCGGGCCGCTGATGATGAATGTCAGCGCGAAGAAGTACTCGGTCCAGGACATCAGGAACGCGTAGAGTCCGAGCGCCGTGAGGCCCGTCGCCGTGAGCGGCAGGAAGATGCGCACGAGCACCCCGAACCGGCTCGCCCCGTCGACCATCGCGGCGTCTTCGAGCTCCGGCGGGATCTCCGTGAAGAACGCGTGGAGCATCCAGATGCTGAACGGCGCGATCGTCGTGACGTACACGATGATCAGCGCGGTCAGCGTGTCGATGATGCGGAGGCGCGTGAAGGCGACGTACAGCGGGATCAGCAGCAGCACCCGCGGGAAGATATAGCTCGACATGAAGGCTTCGAACAGCATCTCACGGCCGCGGTACCGGCAGCGGTAGAGGCTGTAGGCGGCGAGGCTGGAGAGCGCGAGCGTGATGGCCGTCACGGCGAGCGCGACGTACAGGCTGTTCCGGAAGTACGTGCCGAACGGAATCTGCGTGAACAGGTCGGCGTAGTGCTGCAGCGTGAACGTGTGCGGCCAGAACGTCGGCACCGGGCTGATCAGCTCCGGGAGCGTCTTCACCGAGTTGATCACCACCCAGTACGCGGGCAGCACGACGACCGCGAGGACGGCGGCAACCGACAGGTAGCGCGCGGTGACCTTGACGACGGCCGTCACGGCGCCGCCTCCTCGATGCCTTCGCGCATGAAGCGGCGCATGTACCACACCCCGTACAAGAGCAGGCCGGCGAACAGCGGGACCGAGATCGCGGCCGCCGCGCTGATCCGGAACTCCTGGAAGCCCTTGTAGTAAATCAGAATCGGGAAGGTGTTCGTCGCGTTCACCGGCCCGCCGCGTGTGAGCAGCCAGATGACGTCGAAGATGTTGGCGGCCCACAGCGAGGCGATGAAGATGATGACGTAGAGCACCTGGGCGATCGAGGGGAGTTCGACCCACCACAACCGGCCCCAGTAGTTGGCGCCGTCGACCTCGGCCGCCTCGGTGACTTCTTTCGGAATCGTCTGCAGCGCGGCGAGGATCATCAGCGCGAACAACGGGAACCAGTGCCAGGCGTTGACGAGCGTGGCGGTGAGAAACGCCAGCACGGGCGTGCCGAGAAACGACACGGGCGCGTGGATGACGCCGGCCTTCGCCAGCAGGTAGTTGACCACGCCGAGGGTCGGGTCGAGCATCCACTTCGCCATCGTGGCGAGCACGATGGACGGTATGAGCCAGGGCAGAATAATCCACGTTCGCACGAATTCGTGGCCCCAGAAGTCCTGGTTGAGCACGAGCGCCGCGATCAGTCCCCCCAGCACCTGCAGCACGGTGTTGAGCACCGTCCAGAATACGGTGACCTCGGTCGTGTGCCAAAACTCCGCGGAGGCCAGGATCTTGACGTAGTTGGCCGCACCGACGAACCGGCCCGCCGATCCGACGTAGCCGACGTTGAGCAGGCTCAGCCGCACCGCGTCGAGCAAGGGATAGACGATCGTCAGCACGGTCCACAGGACAAGCGGAAGCACGAGCAGATAGCCGAAGTACGGATCCTTCTGGAGGGTCGCCGCCAGCCTGGCGAAGGGCGCGCGCCCCCGCGCAAACGCCCCCCCGGGGAATGACGCTCCCCGGGAGGGCGCGACGCCGGCCGGATGCGCCAACGGACTAGGTGAGGGTCTCACGAATCTTCTGCTGCCCGGCCTTCACCGCCGCCGCGGGGGTGAGTCCCTGATGGATCATCTGCTGGGCTGTCCAGGCCAGCAGATTCTGCCCCGTGATGCGGCCGATGTCCTTGCTGTACGGCTGCTTGGTAAACCCGAGCTGCCGTCCGTACCTCGACTCTTGAATCTCCACGTTGAACGCGGCGAAGTGCCGGTTGAGCGTGGCGTTGTCACGCAGTCCCTTCGCCTTCGCGGCTTCCTGCGTGACGGGCAGGAACAATCCGGGCCCGACGCCGAGCAGCGTGGCCATGTTCTCCGGCTTGTACAGGTAATCGAGGAACGCGTCGAAGCCGAGGCGGCCCTGCCGCGTGGCGTTGAGAAGCAGGATCCCGTTGTCCCACGTCGCCGTGGCATGCTGGCCGCCGACATCCGGGATGGGCACCGGACCGGCGCCGAGCAGCTCCGGCGGCTGCTTCGTGCGGAGGTCCCACTGCTCGATATACTGGCCCTTTTCGATGACCATGGCGACTTCGCCGGCGATCAAGGCGTTGAGCGGCTGGTCCCACTGCCAGGTCTCCGAGCCGGGCGGCGACATCTTGAACAGCTTCAGGTACATCTCGTACGCCCGCACCGTGTTCGGATTGTCGAAGACCACGTTGCCCTTGGCGTCGAACAGGTCCTCGGCCTTGGCCGTCGCCATGAGCGGATAGACCTGCTGCACGGTGGCAAGGTGCCAGTCCCCGGCAACGCCCATGGGAAACTTGACGACGCCTTTCGAGACGAGCGTCTGCGCGGTGCTGAGCAGCGCGGACCAGGTCTTCGGCGGCTGCGATGGATCGAGCCCGGCCTTCTTGAACAGGTCGGTGCGGTACCACAGCACTTCCGCCATGTTGTAGAGCGGCACCGACCAGTACTTGCCGTCCCACGTGAACGGCCGGAGCGTCGCGGGATCGATCCGGTACATGCCGCCGAGCCTCGCGGCTTCGGGGCCGACGTCTTGGATCGTACCGCCGGCCGCCTGGACCGTCATCGTCAGGTCGGGCACCGTGAACATCATGTCGGGCGGCCGTCCGGCTTGGATGGCCGCCGAGATCTTCATGTAGACGTTGCTGTAGTCTTGGTTTTCCGGCGTGACGCTGATGAGGCTTTGGCTGCGGTTGAACGCCGCGCACAGATCTTGAATCGCTTTGATGCGGGTGGGCCGCGCCTCACTGTGCCAGAGAATCATCGGCATGGGCGCCTGGGCGGCGTAGCCGAGACGGCCGGCCGCCAACGTGATCGGTACCGCCAGGCCGGCCTTAAGGAAGGTCCTTCGTTTCATCATTTCGCTGCCTCCTCCCCGATGATGGGCGTCGAATGACGAGCGCTCGGAACATTCCACATCAACTGTAGGAGAAGGTTCCGCCCGCAGTTATCAGGCGCCAATCCTATTGAGCTTCAAGTCGTGAACCGATGGCGGAGCACCCGGCGCCAGAGACGCCCGGCGGCGTTCGACTATCGGGTCGAGACCCGATTCCCGTCGGCCGCCGGACCGATGCGCGCCGCCCGGGAGCGGTGTACGGTAAAAGCAGCGGTGGCGCATGTCCGCCGTTGAGTGTGCATGGCAAGGAGGGAAGGACGATGAGCATGATGAGGTGGGATCCGTTCCGGTGGGATGCATTTGAGGATCTGGGAGGGCTCCGCCGGTCGATGGACCGGATGTTCGACGAGCTTCTCCTGCGCAATCCGCGCCGGCCGGCGATGCTCAAAGAGTGGGAGCCGCCGATCGAGATGT
>DASYXS010000116.1:0-11329 GCA_035934535.1 bacterium | reverse complement strand
CACGGGCAGGTTTGGGCCGGCCTGGATCTTCCGCACGACCGCGTGCAACTCGAAGCGCGGATCGACCTCGCGGGACACCGTCAGCAGCAACTGCTCGGCGCGCAGAAAGTCGGCGAACTCCGGAAGACTCGCCAGCGTGGGCACCGCCGCGCCTCCTCAAGCTGATCGGCAGGACGTGCGCAACATGTTCGGGGAGTCTGTTCCGATGCCTCCCTTTCCGTCGCCGGAACGCCGTTGAGTAATTCTCAACTTCAGATGCCCATGGTCTAAGGGCAAGGATTTTGGGAGCCCGAAACGTATCAAACGCATCAGTATTCGCAAAGGGTGCGTCCACTCTAGGCCAGGCCCGATCCGTACATGTGGATTCGTCTCGGCCAGTGTCAAGTGAAAACTTAGGCATCCATTCCAAGAGAGGACACGGCTGATAAAGCCTTCGCTTATATGAGCCTTGAAAGCCGGGCCATTACTCAAGCAACGTGAGCCACCTGCGGAGAACAGGCTTTTGACAATTCCTAATATTGACCGAAACACTGCTCATGCGGTCGAGAACTAGCGGACTTGAACCAATGACCTGCGCACTACGAATACGACGAAGAGAGCTTCCTCAAGCGCGGTGGGGTAGGAAAGAGTCATGCTTTGTGGGGTTTCAACCGTCGGTGTACAATGGAGTCCTATCCTGTGTGAGGCAGTTCTTCGCCGTGGATTAGCAACGGATTAGCAGTTAACGGTTTTTGATGGACCAGGGGCGCACTGGCCTTCTGCAGCCTTCGCACACGCCTTTACCTTCTGAATCGTTTCTTCGCCCAGCGAAGTGTCGTGCAGGAGCGGCTCGGCCATTCGACGGCTGCGTTCACGCTCGGAACGTATCGACCCCGACCATGACCCGATCTTCCGCACCCAGTCGGTGAATTATCGTCTTAAGGGGGGACACCGGACGCCCGGGCTGTGAGCCAGTTCAGAGCCCAGTGAGGCAGCCCATCCTACGCTGGCTCCGTGATACGCGCGGCGGGAGGTGAGAGCGATGTGGCCGGAACTGGTTGGTCAGGGGTCAGAATTGGGACTGTTCGTCGCTGGGAGCATCCTGGCCGGGTTGGCCGCGATTGTTTGGTTTGCGATGCGCGCTGCCCGGCGGCGGGGGCCGGACCCGGTGGCCGATCTACACCGGCGTTACGAGCAGGGCGATCTCAGGTCTGAGGAAACGGCGCGGCTCTTCCGGATTCTCGCTGATCAACAGGCCGTCGCCGAACAGTCGGCGCAACGGTTCGCGCCTGCTCGGCGGGCCAAGCATGAGGGTAACGGTGACCCACCGGCCGACACCCGCGTCCCACGCGGGCCCGCCCGCCTCACCGGATGATCGCTTACTCGGAGGGGGCGTCCGGCCGGACGAAGGTGAAGCCGAACCGTCCCTTGACGCAGAGGTGGCCGCGCGTCACGCTGTGGTCCGACGGAGACGTCACCTTGACGATCCGATTGTCCTGTACGTGCAGCTCCAAGGCGCAGCCGACGCCGCAGTACGGGCAGATCGTCTCGGTGATGCGCTGCCGCGCCTCGTCCCACTCTCCCGCCCGCCGCATGCGGTGCTCGATCAGCGGCATCAACGCTCCCGTCGGACACACCGCCACGCAGTTGCCGCAGAACACGCAGCGGGAGTCGAGCAGCCGCGCGTCTGCCCCGGGGTCGATCCGCGCGGCGAACCCTCGGCCGGCGACCGAGAGGGCGAACGTGAATTGCGCGTCGTCGCCGCAGGCTTCCACGCATTTGTAGCAGAGGATGCACTTCTCGTACTCGCGCACGTAGAGGTCGTTGTCGTCGCGCAGCGGTTCCTCCACCCGGCGCGCGCCGGTCCCGAAGCGCATCGGGTCCCCGCCGTACTCCGCGAGGTAGGCCCGAAGGTCAGGCGCCGTGGACGTGTCCACCGATGAGGCAAGCAGCTCCAGGACTACCTTCCGCGCCCGCCGCACCCGCTCGGTGCCGGTGCGGATCTGCATGCCCGCCTCGACGCGGCGGGAGCAGGAAGGAACGAGGGCACGGCTGCCCGCGAGTTCCACGACGCAGATCCGGCAGACGTTGATCGGCGTCAGGTTTGGATGGTAGCAGAGGGCCGGCGTGTCGATGCCGGCGCGCCGCAGTGCCTGCAAGATGGTCGTCCCTTCCTCCGCCTCCACCGGCCGCCCGTCGACCTCGACCGTGAGGCTCACGGCACCCCTCCCGCGATCTCGAGCGCGCTCAGCACCGCGCCGGACGCCGTCTGTCCCAGCCCGCAGATGGACGCGTCGGTCATGGCCGCGCCGATCTCCCGCAGCAGCGCGGCGTCCCCGGGCCGCGGCTGCCCCGCGGCCAGGCGCGCGACGATCTCCCGCTGCCGCTGCGTGCCGACCCGGCAGGGGACGCACTGGCCGCACGATTCCTCTTGGAAGAAGCGCGCCACGCGCAGGACGACGTCCCAAAGCGCGGCCGTCTCGTCCAGCACGATGACCGCGCCCGAGCCGATGGTTCCGCCGACGGCCCGCAGGTCTTCGAACGTGAGGGGCAGGTCCAACCGCTCCGGCCCAAGGAACGTGCCGGCCGCGCCGCCGCACAGGACGGCTTTGAGGCTCCGTCCCTGCCAGACGCCGCCGGCGAGGGCGAGCAGTTCGCGCAGCGTGGTGCCGAGCGGGACCTCATACACTCCGGGGCGCGCGACGTGGCCGCTCAGACAGAAGAGCTTCGTACCGGCCGACTGGTCCGTGCCGCAACGCCGGAACTCCGCGGCGCCGTCCCGCACCACGAGCGGCACGGCGCAGAACGTTTCCACGTTGTTGACCAGCGTTGGGTCGCCGAAGAGGCCGGCCTCGGTCGGGAACGGGGGCTTGTTGCGCGGTTCGCCCCGCCGCCCCTCAACCGAATTGAAGAGCGCCGTCTCTTCCCCGCAGACGTAGGCGCCGGCGCCCCGGAACACCCGGATGCGAACAGCCCGGCCCGAGCCGGCCACGTCGGCGCCCAGGAGCCCCGCTTCCTCGGCCTTCTCGATCGCGTGCCGCAGGCGCTCCGCGGCCAGCTGATACTCCCCGCGGATGTACACCAACCCTTCCTCCGCCCCGACGGTCAGGCCGGCGATGGTCATCGCCTCGACGACCGCGAACGGGTCTTCTTCCATCAGCACGCGGTCCTTGAACGTCCCGGGCTCACTCTCGTCGGCGTTGCAGACGATCCGCCGCCGCCCCCGCGCCGCGGCCACGGCGCGCCACTTACGGCCGGCGGGGAAGGCGGCACCTCCCCGTCCGAGCAGGCCCGACGCGTCCAGTTCCGACAGCACCCAACCGGCGCCGCGCTCGACGGCCTTGGCCAGGGCGTCGTAACCGTTCGCCCCGCGGTACCCGGCCAAGCTCTCGGGGTCCACTCGGCCGGCGCGCGCGAGCAGCCGCCGGACCTCAGGCATCGGCGGACGCCTTCGCCGCGGCGATTCCCTCAACCGTAGCGTGCCGGTGGAGGCGCCCCGCGACCGCGGCAACCGGCGCGTGGTCGCACTGGCCGAGGCAGGGGACGGTCTCCCACTCGACGGCGGCGGCCCGGCCGGCGGCCGGCGTCCCGTGGGCCTCGCCGGTGAAGCGCCGGGCCGGACCGTACCGCGCTTCGAGCGCCTGGAGCAGCGAATCGGCTCCGCGCAAACGGCAGGGGACGTCGTCGCAGACGTGAACGGCCGCCCCGCGCGGCGGATCGAGCCGGAACAGCGCGTAGAACGTGGCCACGCCCCAGACGTCGGGGAAGGGCAGGCGCATCTTGTCGGCGAGCAGCTCAAGCGCGCCCTTGGGAAGCCATCCGAGGGAGGCGTGAATCTCGTGGAGCAGCGGGAGGAGATCCGACCGACGCGGGTCGGCGTCGAGTCGGGCAAGCGCGCGGTCGACCGCGGCCCGCTCCTCGTCGGCGACGGCGTGCGGGGGATTGCGCTCAGTCGGCATGGGCGTGCGCCTCCTCGCCGACCTGTTCTTCGCTCCAGGCGCCGCGCGGCGCGACGCGCTCGACCGCGATGGCCGTCGCTTTGAACTCCGCGGTCCCCGACTTCGGATCCCAGGCGTCGATCGTCA
Source organism: bacterium (assembly GCA_035934535.1). GTDB lineage: Bacteria > Sysuimicrobiota > Sysuimicrobiia > Sysuimicrobiales > Segetimicrobiaceae > DASSJF01. The sequence goes on along the minus strand of DASYXS010000116.1, from coordinate 7,265 downwards.
GCACGTTGGTCGGCACGATCTCCGGGTGGTGCAGCGTCATGAAGCAGAGCCCCGGCGCCAGCGTGTCGTCCGGCTTCGCCGGTACGAGCAGCGAGGCGCGCCGGGACCGCACGCGCACGAGATCCCCTTCCTCGATCCCGAGCCGCCGCGCGTCCCCGGGCCACATGCGCAGAAACTCCGTCTGCGGCCGGGCCGCCGCGTAGCCTCGCGATTGCGTGCCGGTGTTGTAGAATTCCAGTTTCCGCCCCGTCGTCAGCAGGAAGGGGTACGCGGCATCCGGCTGCTCCACCGGAGGCTCCCAGTCGACGGGCATGAAGGGCGCCCGCCTGCCCGGCACGGGCCGCTGCCAGAGGCGCTCGTGCAGGAAGGGGGTGCCGGGATGGCCCTCCTCGGGGCAGGGCCACTGCAGGCCCCCGCACTCGGCGAGCCGGCGGTATGACATGCCGCGGTGCCTCGCCGAGAGCCGGCGCACCTCGTGCCAGACGTCTTCCGCGCCGGCGTAGTCCCAGTCGTGGCCCATCCGGCCGGCGAGAGCCTGGAGGATCACGATGTCGTCGCGCGCTTCGCCCGGCGGGTCGAGGGCCTTGCGCATCAACTGCACGCGCCGCTCGGAGTTGGTCACCGTCCCCTCGCACTCGCACCACGACAGCGCGGAGGGGAGGACGACGTCGGCGACGTCCGCCGTCTGCTGCAGAGCGACGTCTTGCAGCACGACGAACTGCAGGCCGCCGAACAGCGCGCGGCACCGCACCTGGTTGGCTTCCGACATGAGCGGGTTCTCGCCGATGATGTAGGCCGCGCGGATCTCACCCGTCTCCATGCCCTCGAACATCAGGCTCTGGTGCAGCCCCCGCTTCGACGGAAGCGCGACCCCCCACGCCGCCTCGAAGGGGGCGCGCTGGGCCGGGTCCTCGACGTCCGCCCCGCCGGGCAGGCGGTTGGGGATCGCGCCCATGTCGCCGCCGCCCTGCACGTTGTTCTGGCCGCGAAGCGGGTCCAGGCCGGATCCGTAGCGGCCGACATGGCCGGTGAGGTTCGCGAGGTTGCACAGCGCGTACACACCGTCGGTCGCATTGTGGTGCTCGGTGATGCCGAGCGTCCAGCAGATGATCGCGCGGGGCGCCGCGGCGTACATCCGGGCGACCTCGCGGATCGTGGCGGCGGAGACACCGCTGACCCGCTCGGCGTACTCGGGGGTGTACGAGGCGACTTTCTCACAGTATGCGGCGGCGTCCTCGGTCGCGTGCTCAATGAACTCCCGGTGCTGCAGCCCTTCGTCGAGGATCACATGCCCGATGGCGTTGGCCAGGGCGATGTCGGCGCCGACGCGGATCTGGAGGTGAAGATATGCGAGCTCCGCGGTCGGCGTCCGCCTCGGGTCGACCACGATCAACTTCGCCCCGTTGCGGACCCCCCGGAGCATGTGATGGAACATGATCGGGTGCGTCTCGCGCGGGTTGGATCCCCAGAGGAACAAGAGATCCGTCCGTTCCAGCTCTTCATAGGACGTTGTGCCGCCGCCCGCACCGTACACCGTCTCCAGACCGGAGACGCTCGGTGCGTGTCAGGTCCGGTTGCAGCTGTCGATATTGTTGGTGCCGATCACCGTCCGCATGAACTTCTGGGCGACGAAGTTCACTTCGTTGGAGGCCTTCGAACAGCTGAAACAGCAGAAGGCGTCGGGGCCGTGGGCTCCGCGGATCTCCTCGAAACGCCGCGCCACCAGATCCAGCGCCTCGTCCCAGGTCGCGCGCTCGAGGCCGCGGGTGCCTCGGATCAGGGGGTGCGTCAATCGCGCCAGCGGGCGTTGGTAGCCTCGTGCCGGCACGCGTCGTCACCTCCGGGTTGCGCGAGCATCCGGCTCCTTCGTGCGAGCCGTCTTCGCTGAGATTCCGTCTTGTTGCCTGTCCTCCTCTCATCGGAGTGGGTTCGCTCTCCGAAGATGTTTCACGGTCTCCGTCGAAATACTTGGTCGGCGATGACACCCTGGGAGAACGCCTGAATTGATGCGGATTTTCAGGCGGCGGGCAGCCCGTCTCGCGTTGGCGGTCGCCGCGTGGGCGCTCGTGGCGGTCGCGGGGCGGCCGCTGGGCGCGGCGCCGCCCGATGTCGCTACGATCACCGGCGTCACCACCACCGCGGAGGGTCATGATCTCCTGGTGATCGTGCACGCCTCGGGGCCGGTCCACTTCGTTGTGCAGCCGGTCCGGCCGGAGTGGATTGTGGTCGATCTCTCAAACGCCCGGCTCGGCGTACCGGCCGGCACCGCCCACGGCACGGAGGGCTTGGTCGACCGCGTTCGGCTCGGCCAGTTCTCCCCAACGGTGGTCCGGGTTGTTGTCGAATGTCCCTTTGCGGTTCATTTCGATGTCAGGGCGGCCGAGGACGGCAACGGCGTCGTCGTCGCGATCCCGAACGGCGTCGAGCGCCCGGCCGGCCTGAAGCCCCCGTCAGGGGGCGGCCCACCGCCGGCGACCGGGGGAGCGCCCGGCCCGTCATCCGCCCCCACCACACGGGCCGGTGCCTCGACGATCGTGCCGGGACGAAGCATCGGCGCCGTGCGGCTCGGCATGACGCTGCGGGACGTCGTTGCCGCCATCGGCCAGGCGAAGGATAAGGTGGAGCGTCCCGGCGTCGGCGTAGACTACACGTGGTACACGCCCCCCGCCGGGTCGGGCGTCGGCGTGCGCGTGACGGATGCGGGCACCGTCCGCCAGATCTGGGTCGTGAACGACGGGACCTACCGGACGGCGGGCGGCCTCCATGCGGGAAGCACGGAGACCGAGGTCAAAGCGGCGCTTGGAGCTCCCTCATGGACGATCGCCGTCGCGTCGTCGGAGAAGTCCACCACGCTCATGTACGATGCGCTCGGCGTGTGGTTCACGGTGCGGTCGAGCCCCACCACTCCAAGCCAAAACGTGGTCTACCGGATCGACGTATTGGTGGCCTCGCGCTAGGCCGGTTTACCGCTTCGACGTTTCAAGAAGAGGATCGTGACCTAGCGTGCAGCACTCCCGGGCCCCTGCACCCGATCCTGGAGGCGATCCTGGAGGCTTTCGCCGATGCCCCGCAGTCGCTGCGCGATACCGCTCAACTGTCGTCCCGCGTTGTGATCGGGCTCGCGATCTCCGAGCGGTCCCCGCGAATGGGCGTTGTCCTTCCTCTCCAGCCCCGCGACCGCCGTTTTGGCGAGTTCCCGAACTCGCTGGCTGAACGGGGCCCGCGGCTCGGACACGAGCATCGGAATTCCGCGGTTTCCTGCCAGAGTGACCCTCTGGTCGTGAGGCAAGAGTGCGGCGAACTTCATCCCGATCGCCTTCTCGACCTGTTGAGGGTCGAGCGAGACCCGCCCATCGTGCCGGTTGCCGACCAGCAACAGGTTCTGCGTGGGAAACTGCAGGTCGTTGAGCACGTCGAGCACCTGACGAACGTCTTTCAGCGTCACGACGTCGAGCGTCGTCACGAGGATGGCCAGATCGGTCATCTCGAGCGCCGAGAGCATCGCGTCGAGCGAAGACAGGCTCGCATCAACGACGATCGTATCGTACACTTCCTGGAGGATGCCGAGCAGATCACGGAACCGATCCGGAGACATGACCTCCGCCTGCTCGGTCCGAAGGGGCGCGGCCAGGACCTCGACGCCGCTGGGATGCTTGATCAGAAACCGGTCGGCAATTTCGGTGTCCAGGCTGGCGATGAGATCGTGGACGGTGATCTTCGGCGTGATGTTCATCAGGATCGCCGCATCGCCAAAGTGCAGATCCGCGTCCACGAGCGCGACGCGGTTGCCCTGGCCCTCCTTGAGCGCGATCGCCAGGTTGGTGGCCACGGTGCTTTTTCCCACGCCGCCTTTGCTCGACATCACCGTAAACACCACACCGCGGTGCGGGGCGACCACCTCTCCCGTATCCCACGCCGCGTCGGCCGCCATCCTGATATCCGCCTCGCTCAACGGAGCGAACAGGCACGCCCGGGCGCCGGCCCGCATCGCATCCTGCGAGACGTCCACCGCCGCTGCCTGGGAGGACAACATCGCGACGAAAAGGCCCGAGTACTTACGCGACAGGGTGCTGGCGAGCTCCATGCCCTTGCCGCCTGCGAGGTCCGTGGAGAGGAAGATCAGTTGGGGCCGGCGGCGCTCGACGGTCTCGAGGAGCGCTTCCTCGGTGGCCACCTCGGCCACCACGCGAAGCCCAGGGCACTCTGCCGTTGTGCGCATGATCAGCGTACGCGCGCCCTCGTCTGCCGTCGCTACTAGAACCCGCAACAGTTGTGCCATACCGTCCGTCCCTCGTGGGGTGCGGTCAGTGATTTATGCCCAATACCGGAACGGCATAGACTGGAAGGAGGGTGTACGGCGGTTGGATGCAATTCCAAGGTCACGGAGATTTGCCCCCTCACCGCAATCAGCACGTGCGACTCATAGCGTGTTTTGCAGCAGCTCGTCCTCTCGATTCATCGGTACGAATCCCCGGATAGTGGGCGCCATGTCTTTGAGCAGGGCCACGACGCCGTCATGTGTGCCCAGCCGCCCGACCCGGGCGCGCGCGATGATCTGGCAGAACGCACCAACGATCGTGGGATCGAATTGCGTTCCGGCCCCGCGTTTGAGAGCGGCGATCGCATCGAGATAGTACAGCGTCGGGCCGCCCGGGCGGCCCATGACCATCGCCCCATAGGCTTCGGCGACCGCCAGGATCCTCGCGCCGCTCGGGATCGCATTCCCCTTGAGCCGGTCCGGTTGTCCGGTCCCGTCCCACCGCTCGAAGCGGTGGCGCAGAATCGCGGCGGCCGGACGCAACCACTCGATGCCGTTGAGCACGCGGTGGGCAACGACCGGTTGCCCGCGGAGCATGGTTTGTTCGTCTGCGGTCAGATCCGAGGACTTTCTCAAGGTCGACTCGGGTACGTCGATCGTGCCAATGCCATTGAGAAGGGCCGCCCGGCGCACGGCCTGGAACTCCGGTTCAGAACACGAGAGCTCACGTGCCAGAGTCTCGACCCATCCCACGAGAGACTTACTATAGCCTTCGGCATAGCCATTTCGCGCGTCGAGCAGGTCCGCCACCATGGCGATTTGTCTGTCATCGTCTTCTACGTCCGGAGCCCCGATTCGCTGAACGAGCATCTTATAGGTCGTTTCGCCCGCCTCCGGCGCCGGGGCGCCGGGCGTGCTCAGGTTGCTCCGCCATTGCTTCTCGGTCTCGATGTTCGCATCGAGCGCCGGAGTCTGCGGGTCCTCCACCTCCTGCCGTCCCGCGGTGATGCGCGCTTCCTCTGTGCGCAGCAACCGCAGATCGCGGCTCAGCGCGGTTTCCGCGGCGTCTAGCTTGGCCTGCACGTCCGCCAGCCGCGTTTGCTCCAGTTCCAGGTGCTCCCGGGCCTCCGCCAGCCGGGCGCCTTCCGCCGTGAGTTCTCCCCGGCTGTCCGCAACCCGTGCCGCTTCGGCGTCCAGCGCCGCCCGCGCCTGCGCGAGCTGCTCCGCCTCGCTCCGCAGCGCGCGCTGCGCGTCTGCCAGTCGCTCGTTCTGGGCCGCGAACTCCGCCTGTGCGTCTGCCAGCCGCCGGTGTTCCGCCTGAAGCGCCGCCCGCTCCGCCTCGATCTGGCGCTGGGTTTCCGCCAGGCGTTCCGTCTCCACTGCGTGCAGATCCTGCGCTGCGGCGAGGCTCGCCCGCTCCGCCGACAAGACGGCGCGCTCCTGAGACAGGCGCGCCTCGCGCGCTTCGCCGTCGCGCTGGAGCGCGATCAGACGCGCCTGTTCCTCCTCGATCTCCCGGCGGGCGTCGGCCAGTCGCCGCTGCTCGGAGACGGCGAGGCCGGCCTGGGCACTGCCGGCCTCGCGCAACGCGGCCTCCACCTCCTGCCGTGCCGCGGTGATGCGCGCTTCCTCTGTGCGCAGCAACTGCCGATCGCGGCTGAGCGCGGTTTCCGCGGCGTCCAGCTTCGCTTGCGCATCCGCCAGCTGCGTTCGCTCCGCTTCCAGGCGGCCCCGGGCCTCCGCCAGCCGGGCGCCTTCCGCCGTGAGTTCTCCCCGGCTGTCCGCAACCCGCGCCGCTTCGGCGTTCAGCGCCGCCCGCGCCTGCGTGAGCTGCTCCGCCTCGCTCCGCAGCGCGCGCTGCGCGTCGACCAGCCGCTCGTTCTGCGCCGCGAACTCCGCCTGCCCGTCTGCCAGCCGCTCGTGTTGCGCCGCGAACTCCGCCTGCGCGTCTGCCAGCCGCCGGTGTTCCGCCTGCAGCGACGCCCGTTCCGCCGACAAGACGGCGCGCTCCTGAGACAGGCGCGCCTCGCTATCGCGCTGGAGCGCGGTCAGACGCGCCTGTCCCTCCTCGATCTCCCGGCGGGCGTCGGCCAGTCGCCGCTGCTCGAAGACGGCGAGGCCGGCCTGGGCTTGCATGTCCGCCAGCCGCGTTCGCTCCGCTTCCAGGTGCTCCCGGGCCTCCGCCAGGCGTTCCGTCTCTACTGTGTGCGAATGCTGCGCTGCGGCGAGGCTCGCCCGCTCCGCCGACAAGACCGCGCGCTCTTGAGACAGGCGCGCCTCGCGCGCTTCGCCATCGCGCTGGAGCTCGATCAGACGCGCCTGTTCTTCCTCGATCTCCCGGCGGGCGTCGGCCAGTCGCCGCTGCTCGGAGACGGCGAGGCCGGTCTGAGCCTGTATGTCCGCCAGCCGCGTTCGCTCCGCCTCCAGATTCTCCCGTGCCTCCGCCAGCCGGGCGCCTTCCGCCGTGAGCTCCCCGCGGTTGTCCGCAACCCGTGCCGCTTCGGCGTCCAGCGCCGCCCGCGCCTGCGCGAGCTGCTCCGCCTCGCTCCGCAGCGCGTGCTGCGCGTCTGCCAGCCGCCGGTACTCCGCCTGAAGCGACGTCAATCCTTCCGTAAGCGGGGGGCGTTCAATGGCGAGGTCTTGTGCCCGTAACGTCTCCGCGAGCCGGATGGCGTCGACTTCGAGCCCCGTGTGTATTCTGACCGGACTGTGCGTGGGTACCTCGGCGCTCGTCGCGCCGCGCTTAAGCGCGCGCGCCGTAATCCCATTTTCCACGGCCATGGCCGCTTGCGAGGCAAAAACGCGCAGGATCTCCTGTTCCTGCGCCGATGAGAGGTGGGGGGCATCGAAATAGTACGCCACCGCACCGATCGTCTGGCCTGCTCGACTGAGCGGCCAGGAACAAATCGATCGCAGGCCTTCCCGTTGGACCCGCTGGCGGACGGTGTACCCGATGGGCAGCTCGCAGACGTCGGGCAGAAGCCACGGCGTCGGGGGGCGCTTGCGC
>DASYXS010000084.1:0-8864 GCA_035934535.1 bacterium | reverse complement strand
TCGGACAAGCTCGGCCCGCTCACGCTCGGGGCCAAGCACGGGCCGGTGTTCCTGGGCCGCGACCTCGTGGAGAGCCGCAACTACTCCGAGGAGATCGCCTACGAGATCGACAAGGAAGTCCGGCGGATCATCGACGAGTGCTACAGCCGGGCCCGCCAGGTGCTGACCGAGCACAAGGAAGTGCTCGAGCGGATCTCGCGGGCGCTCTTGGAGCGCGAGTCGCTCGAGAGCGACTCGCTCGACCTGCTGATCGCCGGGCAGCCGCTGCCGCCCGACATGCCGGAGACCCCGCCGTCCCTTCCGGGCGTGACGCAGGAGGTCAAGTCGTTCCCGCGGCCGGACAGCAAGCCGGTCACGCCCTCGCTGAAACCTGAGGCCACGGGCTAAAACCGAACGGACTCCAGCGATGCCACGCAGGGAAGGAGGGGCCGCGCGCTCCTCCTTCTTCCTGTAGAATGATCCCGAATACGCCGATAATCAGGACTCCCGATGATCGAAATACCTGAGCCGACGGTCGAGTCACACGCCGAGGTGGCGCCGGAGACGGCCGCCCTCGTCATCGTGGACATGCAGAACGACTTTGTCGATCCCGGCGGCGCCCTATCCGTCGCCGCCGCGGCGGCAACGGTCCCGGCCATCGTGCGGCTGCGCGATTTCGCACGGGCGCACGATATGCTCGTCGTCTATACGCAGGATTGGCACCACGACGACGACCCGGAGTTTGCCATTTGGGGGCGGCATGCCGTCGCCGGGACGTGGGGCGCCGCGATCGTGCCCCAGCTTGCGCCGGCCCCGCGGGACCTCGTGGTGCGCAAGCTCCGGTACGACGCGTTCTACGATACGCCGCTCGAGCACGAGCTGCGGCGCCGGGGAGTCGACACGCTCGTCGTGACCGGAACGGTCAGCAACATCTGCGTCCTGCATACCGCCGGCAGCGCCGCCCTGCGCTGGTTTCGTCTGATCGTTCCGGTCGACGCGATTTCCGCGCTCACGGAGTTCGACCAGCGCGCCGCGCTGCGCCAGATTTCGTTTCTCTACCGGGGCGTGCTCGTGCGGAGCGAAGGAGTGTCGGGGAGGGTGGCCTAAGTGGCGAAGATCGGAAAGGCCGTACTGCCGCACCGGCAGGCGCGGGGACGCCGTGGACATCGCCCCAACTGGATGCCGGCGGCGGTGTACGTGCTCATCGTGCTGCTGGTCGGCGGAGGGCTCTTTGCCTGGGACCGGGCGTACGAGGCGCGGCAGCGCGCGTTGTTCGCGCCGGCCTCACCGCCGGTGCTCGTCCGCAGCATGATCGAGAGCATCGTCGGCGCCGGGACGGTGTCCGACGTCAAGATCGATGATAAGGCGGGCACCCTCGACGTGACGGTCAAGGACGTGCTCGTCAAGCCCGGACAGCCGCTCGCCGAGAAGAAAAAGAACCTCTCCACCGAGGGTGCCCTCGCCATCCAGTTCGTGCAGAGCCGGCTCCGCTACAAGACGATGACCGTGCATCTCGTCCAGGCCAAAGACGGCAGGGCGCTGGCCACGGTCACGGTGAGCGGGCAGGCCGCGCCGAAGACCGACTACGCGCCGGACTTGAAGTAGGGCTAGAAGGCGAAGACCGCGCGGACTTCGGCGTTCACCGGCATGGTACCCGGCAGCACCGGAGTCGCCGGTGCCGCCTGCAGCACCGCGAGTCCCGGCCGCGGTCCCACGACCGCGCCCACCTGCTCGATTCGGATCAGCCGCAGACCGCCGACGCCGGCCGCGGCCGCGATCGCGTTGGCGGTGGCCTGCGCGTTCTGCACGGCGATCCGGATCGCCTGAGCCCGGGACGCGGTCGCATCGCGCAGCGTCCAATTAACGCTGTCCACGCCGTTCGCGCCGGCGCCCACGCCCGCATCGATGACCGCTCCGACGCGGCTGATGTCGTCGACGGTGACGACCACGCGGTTCACGGACTGGTAGCCGATGATCGGGCCCGTCCCGCCCGAGTCCGGCCGGTGCTGCGGGTACAACGACACCGTGGTCGTCCGGATGGCGGTCTGGGGAATCCCCGCGGCCACGATCGCGCGGACCACCTGCGCCATGGTGCCCGCGCTCTGCTGCTGCGCCTCCTGCGCGGTGGGACGCTGCACGATCACGGAGAGCGCCACGGTCGCCCGGTCGGGTGTCACATCCACCGAGCCGTCACCGGTGACCACGATGGTGCGCTCGCGGGCGACGGGCGGGCCTCCTGGGCCGGGCATCGGCGCCTGGGCGGTTTGGCTGTAGGCCGCGCCGGCGCACCCCACGGCGACGAGAAGCAAGGTCGGGACGAGCCAGCGAAACGACGACATTCCCCTCACACCTCCTGTAGTAGCGGCACGACTGCTAAACGCCGCGGAGACGCGCGCGGTTCCTGAGGGAAGGAACCCCTGGCGTTGGGCAGAACAAGAGGGAGTCCTCACGCCCCATGCCGGCGGACCGGCTACTGTCGGCGGACCGGCTGACGCCGGACTCGCCGACCACCCTGAAATTACAGCCGGACCCGCCGGCCACCATGAAAGAAACGCAGACGGCTCCGACGGAGGGTTGCATGTTCGCACTAAACTTTTATTCGCCGCTGCTGGCCGCCGCGCTCCGCGATGGGACGAAGACGCTCACGGTGCGGCTGGGAGACAAACGCCCGAAGTATCAGGAAGGCCAAATCGTCTGGGTGACCGTCGGCCAAAAGCACGGCACGCGGCAGAAGATCTTCACCGCGGTGATCGACAGCGTCGAGGCCAAGCTGCTCCGCGACGTGTCGCCGCGCGAGATCACGAAGGACAACCCCGCCGCGCGGGAGCACGGCGACCTGCTCGAGTTTCTCTCGACGATCTACAATCGGCGCGTCGGGCTCGAGGACACCGTCACCGTCATCCACTTCTCCCGCATCGCCAATGCCCGGGAGGAATAAGGCGCCCACTCCTCTCGTCGAATGCGTTCCCAACGTGAGCGAGGGCCGGCGGGCCGGCGTGATCGCGCGCCTCGCCGGCGCGGCCGGTGCCGGGGCGGGAGCGCGCCTGCTCGACGTCTCCTCGGACGCCGATCACAATCGCACCGTGCTGACCTTCGCGGGCGCCCCGGAGGCCGTGTACGAGGCGGCGTGCCGGGTGGCCGCCGCGGCGGTCGCGGAGATCGACCTCACCCGGCATGAGGGCGTCCATCCGCGAATCGGCGCCGTCGACGTGGTGCCGTTCGTGCCACTCCATCGAGCGACGATGGCGGAGTGCGTGGCGCTGGCGCACCGGTTCGCGGTCTACGCCGCCGAGTGCCTGCACCTTCCGGTCTACCTCTACGCAGAGGCGGCGCGCCGGCCGGAGTTCCGCGGGCTCGCGGCGATACGCCGCGGCGGGTTCGAGGGTCTGCGCACGGCGATCCGGACCGCGGAGCGGAGGCCCGACGCCGGACCTGCCCAGGTGCACCCCACGGCCGGCGCCGTCGCCGTGGGAGCCCGCGGGGTGCTGATCGCGATGAACGTCGACTTGGCCGGCGTGGACGTGGCGGTCGCGCGTTCGATCGCCCGCGCGGTTCGGGAGTCGTCGGGCGGCCTGCCGGCGGTGCAGGCGATGGGCATGTGGCTTCCCCGCCGCGGCGTGGCGCAGGTCTCGATGAACCTGCTCGACTACCACCGCACGCCGCCGCTGGCCGCGTTCGAACGGGTGCGCGACGAGGCCCAGCGCCGGGGCGCCGGCGTCGCCGCGGGCGAACTGATCGGCTGCGCCCCGCGTGACGCGCTGCCGCCCGATCCCGTGACCGCGCTGTGCCTGCGGGAGTTTCACCCCGGCCAGATCCTGGATCCGGCGCGCCTCGCGGGCGAGTTCGACGGCGCCGGCCCGGACGGGTGTCCGTGATCCGGGAGTCCCTTGTGCCGGAGCCGCCCGCCCGGCCCGCGCCGCTGCGCTGCGGGCCCGCCGTGTTCGAGTTCGGGCGGCGCACCTTTCTCGCCGGCATCGTCAACATGACGCCCGATTCCTTTTCCGGCGACGGCCTAAACGGCGATGCCGGCGCCGCCGAGGCGATGGGGCAGCGGTGGAAAGAGCAGGGCGCCGACCTGATCGACGTCGGCGGGCAGTCCACGCGACCGCGCGCGGTGCGGGTGCCGGTCGACGAGGAGCTGCGGCGAACGATTCCCGCCGTCCGCCGGCTCGTGCCGCTTGCACTGCCGGTCAGCGTCGATACGTCGTCCGCGCGCGTCGCCGCCGCGGCGCTGGACGCCGGGGCCGCCATGGTCAATGACGTCACGGCGCTCACCGGCGATCGCGCGATGGCCGGTGTCGTCGCGCGCGCCGGCGTGTCCGTCGTGCTGATGGACGGCCGCAACCGCCGCGGCGCGGTGGACATCGTGGCGGAGACGCGCGCCTACCTCGCCGACCGCCTGAGGGCGGCGGAGGCGGCCGGCATCGAGCCCGTCCGGGTCGTCATCGATCCGGGGTACGGGTTCGGCGTCACGCTCGCGCAGAACATGGAGATGCTGCGGCGCCTCGGGGAGCTCAAGGTACTGGGCCGTCCGATTCTGATCGGCACCTCGCGCAAAGGGAGCATCGGCAGGGTGTTGAACCTCCCGGTCGATCAGTTGATGGAGGGTACGGCCGCCACGATCGTGATCGCCATCGCCAACGGCGCCGACTTTGTGCGCGCGCACGACGTCCGGGCGATGGTCCGCGTCGCGCGCATGACGGACGCGATCGTGCGCGGTCTTCCGTGAGCGACCGCATCGTGCTGACCGGGCTCGCCTTCTACGCCCACCACGGCGTGGGCGCGGGGGAACAGGAGCGCGGGCAGGTGTTCACCGTCGACGTCGCGGTGGAGGCCGACCTGCACCGCGCCGGGCACACCGACGATCTCGCGGATACGCTCGACTACCGCGACCTGTACGCGCGCATCCGGGAGGCGATGACCGGGACGCGCTACCATCTGCTGGAAGCCGCCGCGGAGGCGGTCGCGCACGCGCTGCTCGCGGTCGACCGCGTGCAGGCGGCGACGGTGTGCGTGCGCAAACCGCACGTGCGGCTCGGCGGGCCGCTCGAGAGCGCCGCCGTGGAAGTCACTCGCAGCCGGCGCGGCCGGGGACCGGCGTGAGCCAAGCGGTAATGGTCCGCGCGTTTCTCGGTCTCGGCTCGAACGTCGGCGACCGCGCGGGATATCTCCGGGACGCGGTCCGCGGTCTCGCGGCCTCCGATCTCCGCGTGACCGGACGATCCGGCGTGTACGAGACCGTTCCGTGGGGGGTGACCGGTCAGGCCACGTATCTGAATCAGGTAGTCGCCGTGGAGACCGCGCTCGCGCCGCGGGCGCTGCTTGGCCGGTGCCGCGCCGTCGAGGCCGCGTTGGGGCGCGTGCGGAGCGAACGGTGGGGTCCCCGCACCGTCGACGTGGACATTTTGCTGTACGGAGATGCGACCATTCGTGAACCGGACCTGACGGTGCCCCACGCGGATCTGGCCCGCCGCGCGTTCGTGCTCGTGCCGCTCGCGGAGGCGGCGCCGGGCCTGCGGCTCCCCGACGGGACGGCCGTCGACGCGTTGCTCGCGAAGAGCCCCGATCGCGACTCGGTCTGGCGCTGGGACGACGCCGACGCCGGCACGATCGGGCGCGAGGTGCGCTGGTACGACACGCTGTCCTCAACCAACGAGCTGGCCCGCCGGGAGGCCGAGGCCGGTGCGGCAGAGGGGCTGGTCATTGTCGCCGAACAGCAGACCGCCGGCCGGGGACGGCTCGGCCGCGTCTGGGCGTCTCCGCCGGGCGGACTCTGGCTCTCGACAATCTTGACGCCGCGCCTGCCGGCGGCGCAGATCCCGCTCGTCGGGCTGGCCGCGTCCGTCGCGACGGCCGCGGCGATCGAGGAGACGACGGGCCTGGCCCCGCGTCTGAAGTGGCCGAACGACGTACTCGTCGACGGCCGCAAAGTCGCCGGGCTGCTGCTCGAGGCCGCGCCCGTCCGGCGCGACGCGCCGGCTCCCGCTTTCGGTTCAGCGCCGGCGGCCCCGCCGGCGTGGCTCGTCTGCGGCATCGGCATCAACGTCAACGTGGCGCCGGAGGCGCTGCCGTCGCGCCCGCGCTATCCCGCGACCTCGCTGGCCGCGGCGCTCGGCCGCCCCGCCGAGCGCGGGCGTCTGCTGCGCGCGCTGCTCCGCCGGCTGAACCGGAACTACGATCAGCTCCGGGCGCACGGCGGGCACGGCATCCTGGCGCAGTGGCGCGCGCGATCGGAGACGCTCGGCCGCGGCGTGCAGGTGTCCACCGCGTCGGAAACGATTGCGGGTCTGGCCTACGATGTCGACGAGACGGGCGCGCTGCTGGTTCGGACGGCCGGCGGCGGCGATCGGCGGATCATCGCGGGCGACGTCACCGGCGAGATGGAGGCGGCCGGGCGATGAGCGGGCGGGGCGCGGACCGGCGGTGACGAATCGCGCCATCACCGACGTGACCGGGGTCGCGGTCGGGCACGCCACGGACGGGGAGCATCTCACCGGATGCACGGTCGTCCTGTGCGAAGCCGGCGCGGTCGCCGGGGTGGCCGTGCTCGGCGGCGCCCCGGGCACGCGCGAGACGGATCTCCTGCGCCCCGAGGCGCTCGTCGATCGTGTGCACGCCGTCGTGTTGACCGGCGGCAGCGCGTTTGGCCTGGCCGCGGCCGACGGTGTGATGCGCGTCCTCGACGCCCGGGGCATTGGATTCAAGACGAGCGCGGGGTCCGTGCCGATCGTGCCCGCGGCGGTCCTGTTTGATCTGGCAATCGGCAGCGCCGTATTCCGCCCGGACGCGGCGATGGGTGAGGCGGCGTGCCGCGCCGCCCGGCCGGGGCCGGTCGCAGAGGGGAACGTCGGCGCCGGCACCGGTGCGACCGTCGGCAAGCTGCGGGGCGCGGACAGCCGTATGAAGGCGGGCGTGGGCACGTGGAGCGTGCGCCTGTCCGGCGGGGCCACGGTCGGCGCCCTCGTGGCCACCAACGCGTTCGGCGACGTGCTCGATCCGCACACCGGCCGGATTCTGGCCGGCGCCCGCGACCCAAAGACCGGCGCCTTTCTCGGTACCGCCGCCCGGCTCATCGAAGACGACGCGCCGCTCCGCCGTCCGTTCGAGAACACGAGCATCGGAGTGGTCGCGACGGACGCCGCCCTCACCAAGGCCGATGCCGCGCGGCTCGCCATCGTGGCCCACGCCGGCCTCGCGCGCGCCGTCTCGCCCTCGCACACGTCGGCGGACGGCGATACGTTCTTTGTCCTCAGCACCGGGACCGTGCCGGCCGGTCGGCTGGCGCTCGAAGCCGCCGTCGCCGGCGCGGTCATGGAGGCGGTCGTGCGCTCCGTGCGGCTCGCGAAAAGCGCCGGCGGCGCGCCGGGGCTCGCCGGGTAACGTGCGGCGTCTTCTACGCGTTTAGACAGGAGAGGCGCTCGAGTGGATCAAACGGACGGGGGCAGATGAAGCGCGTCGTCAGCGTCAGCCTCGGCAGCAGCAAGCGGGACCATCGCGTCGAGATCGAGATTCTCGGCGAGCCGTTCGTCATTGAGCGGATCGGCACGGACGGCGACATGGAACGCTTCGAGGCGCTGGTGCGCGAGCTCGATGGTCACGTGGACGCGATCGGCATGGGCGGGATCGACCTGGACCTCCGCGCGGGGAGGCGGCGCTACCGGATCCGGGATGCGGCGCGCCTCATCCGCGACGTCCACCGCACCCCGGTCGTCGACGGCGGCGGCATCAAGACGTCGTGGGAAAAGCACCTCATCCTCGAATACCTTCCGGCGACCGCGGGGATCTCGTTCACCGGACGGCGCGTGCTGCTGGTCAGCAGCGTCGACCGGTACGGTATGGCGGAGGCGTTCACCGAAGCCGGCGCGATCACGCTCTTCGGCGACTTCTACTTCGCGCTCGGCATGCCGATCCCGATGCACCGGCTCGCCACCGTCCGCGTTCTGGCCGCGTGCCTGCTCCCGGTCATCACGCGGCTGCCGTTCCAGTGGCTCTACCCCACGGGGGAGAAGCAGGAGCGGGTCACCCCCAAGTACCCGCGGTTGTTCGAGTGGGCCGAGGTCATCGCGGGCGATTTTCACTTCATCCGGCGGTACATGCCCGAGAGTCTCGCGGGCAAGACGATTCTGACCCAGACGATCACCGCCGACGACACCAAGGCGCTCCGACATCGGGGCGTGCGCCGGCTCATCACCGCGGCCCCCGAGATGGACGGACGGTCCTTCGCCACCAACGTGCTCGAGGGGATCGTCGTCGCGCTTTCGGGCCGGCGCACGGATACGATGGCGCCCGCCGAGATCATCGGCTGGCTCGAGCGGGCCGGCGTGCGGCCGCGTGTGGAGACCCTCACGCCCGATCGCGATGCGGGGACGGCGTCGTGAGCGCGGCCGGCCGCTTCGCCTTCGTCATCCATCCGCTGTACGTCCAGCAGTACGCGCAGAAGTTTCCGGTGACGCGCTTCCTGCCCGGCCGCTTCGTCGAGCGGGTGTTCCGGGCGGTACCGCCGTTCGAGGCCTCCCGCATCACCGGAATTGTCTCGCCGCAGGGCGCGCGCGCGGAAGGCTGGTTCATTGCGCTGCCGTGGACGCCGCGCGTGCTGCTCGAGGCGCCCGTCGAGCTGGTCTACCGGCGGCTCATCCAGGCCGGACGGATCGCCGAGCGGCTCGGCGCCGGCATCCTCGGCCTCGGCGCCTTTACCAAAATCGTCGGGGACCGCGGCGTGACGGTGGCGCGTGAGCTCGCGATCGGCGTGACGACCGGCAACAGCCTGACCGCGGCGACGGCCGTGGAGGGGGCGCTGGTGGCGGCGGCGCGGATGGACGTCGATCCGGCGCGCGCACGCGTCGCGGTGCTCGGCGCGACCGGCTCGATCGGCGCGGTCTGCTGCA
>DASYXS010000086.1:0-2337 GCA_035934535.1 bacterium | reverse complement strand
AGATGTTCCTCGGTCCCCAGGCGCTGGCGCAGGCCTATCGCTATACCGCGGACAGCCGGGACGGCGGGCTGGCCGCGCGCGCGCCGGTGCTCACCCGGTCCCACGGCGTCGTCGCCTGCCATCTCGCCGGGGCATGCAGCGAGGCGTGCCCCAAAGGGGTCGATCCCGCGCTGGCCATCCAGCTGCTCAACCGGGCGCTGCTCGCGGGCCCCCCGCATCGCATCGCCGCGCCGCTCGTGGACGCCGGTCCGCCGGCCGCACCGCCGGAGGACCGCCCGCTCGCGCCGCCGCCGACCGCCGCGCACGAAGACCGCGGCACCGCGCCGCGGCCGGATGTCAACGCGTCTGATGCCACTCCACGTCCGGACGTCCCGCGGCGTGGTTCGCCGCCCGCGCCAGGACAAACAGCAGATCCGACAGCCGGTTCATAAACTTGAGCAGTTCGGGGTTCACCGGCTCGCGCGCGGCGAGCGTCACGATGTCGCGCTCCGCGCGGCGGGCGACGGTGCGGGCGAGGTGCAGCGCCGCGGCGGCGGGGGTGCCGCCCGGAAGAATGAACGCGCGCAGCGCCGGGAGCGCGTCTTCGAAGCGGTCGATGTCGCGTTCCAGCGCTCCGACCCAGGCGGCGGTCACATGGCTCGCGTGCGCGCTCGCCGCGGTCGCGGCCCCGGGAGGCGTCGCCAGTTCTGAGCCGAGATCGAAGAGATAGTGCTGGAGTTGTTCGATGACCGGCGCGATCGAGTCGGGCGGGTCCGCCGCCCGCGCGACGCCGAGCACCGCGTTCAGCTCGTCCACCGACCCGTACGCGCAGACCCGCGGATCGTTCTTCGGGACGCGGCGGCCTCCAAACAGGGCGGTATCGCCCGCGTCGCCCGTTCTCGTATAGATGCGCGTCACGCGTCGGCGGGGACGCCCGCGTGCCGCGCGCCGGCCGGGGGCGCCGGCGTCTCGCCGGCCGGCGGCGCAAGGTACCGGCGGAACCACGCCACGATGTGGCGGAGGCGTTCCAGGCGGTGGCGGGGCTGGCCGCTGCGCGAGAGGTCGTGGCTCTCGTTGGGGAACCGCACGAAGAGCGCCGGCACGCCCTGCTTCTTGAGGGCCACAAACAACTGCTCGCCCTGCTCGATCGGGCACCGGTGGTCCTGCTCGCTGTGAAGGATGAGCAGCGGGGTCCGCATCTGGTGGACGTACGTGATCGGCGACCGCTCGAGGTAGAACTGCGGCGCCTCCCAAGGATCGCCCGGGTACTCCCACATCCCCTTCATGTAGGCGAGGTCGGACGTGCCCCACTGGCTGTAGGCGTTGCTGATGCTGCGCATCGTGACGCCGGCCCGGAATCGCTGGGTGTGGCCGACGATCCAGTTGGTCATGAACCCGCCGTAGCTGCCGCCGGCGACGCCGAGACGCTCGCGGTCGATCCAGGGGTGCGCGGCCAGCGCGTGGTCGAGCCCGCGCATCAGGTCCTCGTAGTCCCCGCCTCCCCAATCGTGCCGCGTCGCCGCGGTGAAGCGCTGCCCGTACCCTTGGCTGCCGCGGGGGTTGAGGTACACGACCCCGTACCCTTCAGCCGCCAGCGCCTGAAACTCGTGGAAGAAAGCGTTGCCGTACGCGGCGTGCGGTCCCCCATGGATCTCGAGCACGGCCGGCGCCTTCGGACCGTGGACCGGATTGGTGGGACGCATCACCCACCCTTCCACCGTCCAGCCGTCCGCGCTCTCGACTTGGAACCGCTCCGGCCGCGCGAGCGCGAGAGGCCGCAGCGCCGGGCCCGTGAGATCGGTCAGGCGGCGCATCTCACCGCCGAGGTCGAAAACGGCGATCTCGCCCGGTGTCGCCGGATCGCTTTCGATGCAGGCGACCCGCCGCGCGGCGCGATCGAGCGAGCAGCCGATCAGCTCGTGGTCGCCGCGCGTCTCGAAGCGGATCGCACGATCGGATGCCGCCGCGGCCGGCCCGGCGGCGATCGACGTGATCTGCGTGCTGCCGCCGTCGGCGACCATGAAGACGATGCGTCCGCCGTCGCGGCTCCACGTCAGGCCGCCCGACGACGGATGGACCCGCGAGTCGGTCGCGATGTGATGGCCCACGCTCCGGTCCTCGTGCGCGGTCAAACAGACCGGCTCGCCTCCGGCCGCGGGCACCGTCCAGACGCCCCAGTTCGTCGCGCCCCAACACGCGTCGTCGTGACCGGCGTAGGCGATCGTGCGGCCGTCCGGGGACCACGAAGGGACCGAGGCGGGGCCGGCGCTCTTGGTGAGCCGGCGCGGCGATCCGCCGTCGATGGGGACGACCCAGATATCGGCCCTGTTGCTGAGGTCGGCGTCGGGCGAGGCGTCG
>DASYXS010000074.1:0-15776 GCA_035934535.1 bacterium | reverse complement strand
GCTCGGCGCTGGCCCGCAGCACCGCGGAGACGGAGCAGTATTTCTCCTGGCTCAGCTCCACGGCGCGGCCGGCCTGCTCGGGCTTGAGGTCCTTTCCCCGGAAGACGTACTCGAGCCGGATGCGCGTAAAGATCCGCGGGTGCTCCTCGCGGCGGTCGCCCGACACGCGGATCTCGAGCCCGGCGAGCGGCGCGCGCATCTTGCCGAGGACGGAGACGACGTCCATGCCGGTGCAGCCCGCGAGCGCGAGCAGGACCGTCTCCATCGGCGACGGCCCCTGTCCGGTGCCGCCGTGCTCCGGCCGCGCGTCCAAGGTCAGGGTGCCGCCGGACTCCGCGGCGCCCCCGAAGCGCATGCCGTCCTCCCAGCGCAGCGTGACGTTCATGCCGTCCGCCTCCTTTCTCGATTGGAGCACACTTCGACACCGGCGGCCGCCTCGGCTCGCGCCGAGCGGCAAGGAATGCGCCTCCGAACGGGTGAAGCAGACAAGGCACCGAACCGGCGGCACGGCGGGGCCCACGGAGGCGCGAACCTCGATGGAAACGCACGTGGTGCGGGTGGAGAATCCGGACGGGCTCAACGTGATCCTCGGCCAATCGCACTTCGTCAAGACGGCCGATGACCTGCACGAAGCGCTCGTCGGCGCCGTGCCGAACATCCGGTTCGGGTTGGCGTTCTGCGAAGCGAGCGGGCCGCGCCTGATCCGGACGAGCGGGACCGCGCAGTCCCTGGTCGAACTCGCGGCCAGGAACGCAAAGGCGCTCGGGTGTGGACACGTGTTCGTCCTCTTTCTGGACGGCGCGTTTCCGATCAACGTGCTCGGGGCGATCCGGCAGGTGCCGGAGGTATGCCGGATCTTCTGCGCCACCGCAAACCCGCTCGAAGTCGTCGTGGCGGAGACCGAGCAGGGACGCGGGGTGCTCGGGGTGATTGACGGCCAGCCCCCGGTCGGCGTGGAGGGGCCGGACGACGTCCGCGCCCGGCGGGAACTCCTTCGGAAGTTCGGCTACAAGTTGTGAGCGCCGTCGGCTCCGGCGGGTCCCTCGAGCAGTACAAGCGCGACGCGGCCCTGGCGGCGGTGGCGGCGGAAGTCCGGGACGGTATGCTGGTGGGCCTCGGGAGCGGCTCGACCGCGGCGCACGTCGTCCGCGAGATCGGGCGCCGTATCCGGGAGGACAGGTGGCGGATCCACGGAGTTCCCACCTCCGAGCGCACGGCTGCGCTCGCGCGTGAGGTGGGGATCCCGCTTGTCGCACTCGAGGCGCCGCCGGATGTGGTCATCGATGGCGCCGACCAGGTCGATCCGTCGCTCGCCCTGGTCAAAGGCGGCGGCGGCGCCCACGCCCGGGAGAAGATTGTCGCGGCGGCGGCCGGCAAGGCGGTCATCGTCGCGGACTATACGAAGGCGGTTCCGCGGCTCACCGGTCCCGTCCCGCTCGAGGTTCTGCCGTTTGCGGCATCGTGGGTCCTCCGGGCGCTCCCCCGCCGGGTCCCGCGCGCGGAGGTCAGGCTGCGGACGCGGGACGGCCGGCCGTTTGTGAGCGACAACGGCAACCCCGTCATTGACCTCGCGTGCGGCGTCATCGAAGACCCCGCGGGGCTCGCGGCCACCCTCGAACACATGCCCGGTATCGTCGAGCATGGCTTGTTCGTCGGAATCGCGAGCGTGGTGTACTTCGCGGGCCCGGAGGGAATCACAATAAGAAAAATTTCGCGGCATGACGTTTAGCTTTAACGTTACCCTGGGAAAATATAGTGGGAGCAATTCCCCCAGGCGGTGACATATGGCTACGCTTGTTCCCGTGACGTTTCGCTTTCCGGCGCGGCTGATGCCGACCGCACGGACTGTGTCGGTCATCGGATCTTTCAACGGCTGGAACGCGGGGGTGCATCGCATGCGGCGGACGGCCGATAACGAGTGGGCCGTGACCGTGTACTTGACGCCGGGTCGCGCCGTCTATTGTTTCTCGGTGGACGGCGTGATGTGGCTCGACCCCGCCGACGAAGGGCGCGTTCCCAACGGGTGGGGTTCGGAGTACTCGGTCCGGCACGTCGCGTCGGGGGCGGAGGCGGTTTTCGCCGCGGCCCAGCCGGCGTAGCGGCTCGCTGCCGACCCGGTATCATGAGGCCGGCGCCCCGCGTGGGGCGCCGGCCTGGTTGCTGGTGGTGGGCCGCCGCCGGCCGGAACCGGCTCCGATTAAAACACCAGCCAGTGAAGCAGGGGAATGGCGAGGAGCCCGTACCCGAACGCCAAGAAGGATCCCGCGATCAGATGCTGCGCTTCATCCGTCACGCGAAGGACGCGAAGCGTCACCGCCGTCAGCGTCAGACCCCATGCCAGCATGATGACTCCGGCCAACGCAATATGCGCAACCGACATCCGGTTCTCCCCCCGAAGACCGCCAGAGTGGCTTCATCGTAGCATAAAGCCGGCCGCGTGAATCGGCCGCCCAAACGGTCAAATAGCGGCTTCGCGTAAGGGATGGTTCTCGCCGGCATGTCGTAGCTCAGTGATCCTGTCATCATAACGGATTAATGAAAATGTCACTCCTGTTCAGTCTGGAGTTTGTTTGCGCCGGGCACCGGTGAGCAGCGGGCGTCGCCACGGATGATCCGGTGCCGGGATGCTGGGCGTGCGGACTGGCGGCCCGGCGCTGTCCGGGAGGAGGGTATCCAGAGCCGCCCGCGATTCAGGGAATCGATCCTGGGGTATCCTGGAGGGCCGGTGGCTCGACGGAAGCCGCTTGGTGCTGAGCCGCTGGCCCTGGTAGTAGATGGCGCGCGTGCCGTCGAGGAAGGCGTGGACATCAACGCGTGCGCCAGTGTAGCTGCGTCCCCCCGGACCGGGATGGATCAGGAGGAGGGCACCGTTGAGCTGCACCGTGTTGTCGTGTGCGACGGTGCGGCGGTATTTGAAGGAGCAGATGCGCGTGAGGTCGGCCGGTGCCGGCTGCCACGCGGGCTCGGGTGAGGCCGGGGCGTGGGCGAAGTGCGCGTTGTAGCGTGGGCGGAAGCGGTCAAAGACGCGCTGGGCGTCGGTAAGCGTCCGCGCCTGCGCGAGGCGGAGTTCGACGACGAGACGATCTTGGAAGGTGCCAAAGAGCCGTTCTACGCGGCCCTTCCGTTGGGGCGACGACGCGGGGATCCAGGTGATGCCAAGTTCCTTGAGCGCGCGGCCGACCTGAGTCGAGGCGATGTCGCCCGCGAGTTGCTCCGCCAGGCCTTGGGGCGTCCGCGGATCGCGATGAAAGATGCCATGCCGATCGGTGTAGGCCGCCGCGGGCAGGCCGTAGCGGCGGATGAGCTTTAGGGGGTGACAGAATCACTGAGCTATTACAAATGTTTCTCGCCGGCATTGACACGGTCGACGCCGTCCCGCTATCGTAGAGAGACATCCCCCCCCAGGGGGGAGGGAGGTAGTTTCAATGCGGCGTACGGTCACTGGTCTCGACCCGCGGGCCAAGGCCCAGATCCTCGCCCGGCTGCGCAGCATCGAGGGGCACTGGCGCGCGGTCGTCCGGATGGTCGACGAGGACCGCTACTGCGTGGACGTCATCAAGCAAATCCGCGCCGTGCAGAGTGCCGTCGACAAGGCGACGGCGCTGCTGCTCGAGCGCCACCTCAACCACTGTGTGACCGGTGCGATCCGGTCGGATGATCCCCGGCAGCGCGAGCGCGCCATCGCGGAGCTCCTCGACGTCTTCGAGAACCGCCCCCTGCACGGACGGCCGGGCGGCAACGGGGCATCGTGAGCCGGTGAACACGACGACGTCCGTGCCGCGCCCGAGCACAGCCACGGTCGATCTGCCGATCGAAGGGATGACCTGCGCCTCGTGCGTTCGCCGGGTGGAGAAGTCCCTGCGCCGCGTCGACGGAGTGAGCGAGGCGATGGTAAATCTCGCGGCGGCCAAGGCGCGCATCGTCTTCGACCCCGCCGTCGCCACCGTGGAACACCTGGGCGCCGCGGTCGAGCGGGCGGGGTACGCGGTGGGGGCCGCGCCGGCGCCGGACGCGGGCGCGGCGGGCCCGGTGTCGTCCGAGGGCGGCGACCCGGCGCAGCGTGAGTTAGGCGAGCTGCGGATCAAGTGGGTTGCGAGCCTGATCCTGGGCGCGGCGATGATGGCGCTCATGTATCTCCCGCTGCACCTCGACATGACGCTCTGGGCGCCGGTACTGTTGATCGTCGCCTCGGTCGTGCAGTTCTGGGCCGGCGGCGTGTTCTATCGCGCGGCGTGGGCCGCCGCGCGGCACGGCGGGACGACGATGGATACGCTCGTCGCGGTCGGCACCAGCGCGGCATACGGTTACAGCGCCTTCGTGACGCTCTGGCCGTCGCTGGCGCGGCGTTGGGGGTTCCCGTTTCACCTCTACTACGAATCCGCGGTCATCATCATCGCCCTGATCCTCCTCGGGCGCTGGTTGGAGCGGCGCGCGATGAAGCAGATGGGGGCGGCGATCACCGCGCTGATGGGCCTGCGCCCGAAGACCGCGCGCGTCATCCGCAACGGTGCCGACCAGGACGTGCCGGTGGAGACGGTGCTGGCCGGCGATCACATCCGGGTTCGCCCGGGCGAGAAAGTACCCGTCGACGGGGTCGTGCTGGACGGGGAATCGGCCGTCGACGAGAGCATGCTGACCGGGGAGAGCATGCCGGTCGACAAGGCCCCCGGCGACGCCGTGATCGGCGCGACGCTCAATACAAGCGGCTCGTTTGTCTTTCGCGCGACCAGGGTCGGGAAGGATACTACGCTCGCGCAGATCGTTCGTCTCGTCGAGGAGGCGCAGGTCTCGAGCGCGCCGATCCAGCGGCTCGCCGACACGATCGCCGGCGTCTTTGTGCCGGCGGTGCTCGTCCTGGCACTGCTGACGTTTGCCGGCTGGCTGCTGCTCGGGCCGGAGCCGCGGCTGACCCTGGGCCTCACGGCGGCGATCGCGGTTCTCATCATCGCGTGCCCCTGCGCGCTCGGACTCGCCACCCCGACGGCGATCATCGCCGGCACCGGCAAGGCGGCCGAGCTTGGGATCCTGATTCGCGGCGGGGACGCGCTCGAGCAGGCGCGGCGGGTGACGAGCATCGTGCTCGACAAAACCGGAACGCTGACGGCGGGCCGGCCCGAAGTGGTTCGGGTCATGACCGTGGCCGGGCTCGAGGAGTCGGAGGTGCTCCGGCTCGCGGCCGGCGCGGAGCGCGGATCAGAGCACCCGCTCGGTGCGGCGATCGTCGCCGCGGCGCGCGCGCGGCGGCTCGACGTTCCGGAGGCGGAGCGCTTCGAGTCGGTCGCGGGGAAGGGGGTCACCGCCGTCGTCGACGGACACCGGCTGGCGCTCGGCACCCGCGCGTTGATGGACCAGGTCGGCGCCACGCTGGACGGCCTCGGGGATCGCGCCGCGGAGCTGGCCCGGACGGGCGCGACCCCGATGTTTCTCGCCCTCGACGGCCGCGGCGCAGGCCTGATCGCCGTGGCGGACCGGATGAAGCCCGAAGCCCGGCGGATGGTCGCGTCCCTGCGGCGGCTCGGGCTCGACGTGTGGATGTTGACCGGCGATCACCGGCTTGCCGCGGCGGCGGTCGCCGCCGAGGCGGGAATCGACGACCGGCACGTGATGGCGGAGGTCGCGCCGCGCCAGAAGGCCGAGCAGGTCAAGGCGCTGCAGGCCGCCGGTCAGGTTGTGGCGATGGTCGGCGACGGGATCAACGACGCGCCGGCGCTCGCGCAGGCCGACCTGGGGATCGCCATCGGCACGGGGACCGACGTGGCGATGGCGGCATCCGACATCACCCTGGTCGGCGGCGAGCTGCGGAACATCGCCGCGGCGATCGCGCTGTCGCGGGCCACGGTCCGCGTCATCAAGCAGGGCCTCTTCT
This sequence comes from bacterium, assembly GCA_035934535.1. Lineage (GTDB taxonomy): Bacteria > Sysuimicrobiota > Sysuimicrobiia > Sysuimicrobiales > Segetimicrobiaceae > DASSJF01. The sequence continues at coordinate 9,910 of DASYXS010000074.1, read as the reverse complement.
GGGCGTTTGCCTACAACGTGGTGCTCATACCCGTCGCGATGGGCGCGCTGTACCCGTTCTTTCACGTCCTCCTGAACCCCGTGCTCGCGGCCGGGGCGATGGCGATGAGCAGTGTGAGCGTCGTGACGAACGCGCTGCGGCTGCGCGGATTCCGGTGGGCGGACAATGCGGAGGGACAACGCATATGACACGGGTCGTGCTGCGGGTGCCGGATATCTCATGCGAACACTGCGAGCGCACGATTAAGCAGGCGCTCGGCCGCACGGCCGGCGTCCGCGCGGTCGAGGTCGACATCCCCGCCAAAGAAGTCCGCGTGTCCTACGACGAAGCGTCCGTCGATCTCGGGCGGCTCAAGGCGGTGCTGCAGGAGGAAGACTATCCCGTCGCGTCCACCGCGGCGGCCGACTCGTAAGCGTCCGGCAAGTCGCAGCGGTACGCGGCCCGCCCACGCGGGGGGAACAATGAAGGCGTGGGATACCTGCCCATCGAGCGGTACGGCGTCGTCGGCGATCTGCGCACGGCGGCCCTGATCGGGATCAACGCCTCCGTCGATTTCTTGTGTTTTCCCCGGTTCGACTCGCCGTCCGTTTTCCAGGCCCTCCTCGACGACGAGCGGGGCGGCCGGTTTGCCATCACACCGCTCGTCGCGGACGCCCGGCGGCGGCAGCAGTACCTCTGGGATTCCAACGTGCTGCTGAGCCGCTTCCTGGCCGCAGACGGTGTCGCGGAGATCTCAGATTTTATGCCCCTCGAGCCGCCCGGCGGCACGCCGCAGCTTGTGCGGCGCGCCAAGACAGTGCGCGGGGAGGTCCGGTACCGGCTTGTCTGCGCGCCGCGGTTCGACCACGCCCGCGCCCGGCACCGCGCGGTGACGACCGGCGACGGCGTCGTGTTCACGCCCGACGGCGAGGGTCTGCCGGCGCTTCGGCTGCGGGCCGAGGTGCCGCTGCGCGTACGCAACGGCGACGCGGTCGCGGAGTTCACCTTGGCCGCGGGCCAGACCTGCGCGTTCATCCTCGAAGAGGCGCGGCAGGGCGAGGCTCCGCCGGCCGAGTTTGATCGCTACGTCTCCCAGTCGTTCAAAGACACACTCAACTACTGGCGCCAGTGGGTCGCGCGGTCGACGTATCGGGGCCGCTGGCGTGAAATGGTGAACCGGTCCGCGCTCGCCTTGAAGCTCCTCACCTCCGGCGAGTTCGGGTCGATCGTGGCGGCGCCGACGTTCGGTCTGCCGGAAATCGTGGGCGGCGAGCGCAACTGGGATTACCGGTTCACCTGGATTCGCGACGCGTCGTTCACCATCTACGCCCTGCTGCGCCTCGGGTACACGGACGAGGCACGGGCGTTCATGCACTGGATCGCGTTGCGCTGTGAGGACATGAACCCGGACGGGTCGCTGCAGACGATGTACGGCATCGACGGCCGACGGGACCTGACCGAGGCGACGTTGCCGAATCTCGCCGGGTACAAGGGGTCCAACCCCGTCCGCATCGGCAACGACGCGTTCCGCCAGCTGCAGCTCGACATCTACGGCGAGCTCGTCGACAGTATTTATCTCTACGACAAACACGTGGTGCCCATCTCGTCGCTGCTCTGGGAGGGGCTCACGCGGCTGATCGAGTGGGTCTGCGACAACTGGCGGCAGAGGGACGAGGGCGTCTGGGAAGTCCGCGGCGGCGCCCAGGAATTCTGCCAGTCACGCGTGATGTGCTGGGTCGCGCTCGACCGGGCGCTGCGGATCGCCCGCCGCCGGTCGTATCCGGCGCCGGTGGGGCGCTGGCACGACATTCGCGACGAGATCTATCACAGCGTCTTCCACGACTTCTGGGATCCCACGCGGCAGGCATTCGTGCAGCACAAAGGCGCGTCCGCCATGGGCGCCGCCAATCTCCTGATGCCGCTCGTGCGATTCGTGAGCCCGGTGGACCCGCGGTGGCTCTCGACGCTTCGCGCGATTCAGCACGATCTCGTGGACGACTCGCTGGTATACCGCTACCGGATCGAGCAGGCGCCCGACGGCTTGCGGGGCCACGAGGGGACCTTCAACATGTGCTCGTTCTGGTACGTCGAGGCGCTCTCACGGTCGGGTGACATCGAGCAGGCCCGGCTGCTTTTCGAGAAAAACTTCGGGTACGCGAACCATCTGGGCCTCTACTCCGAGCAGCTGGGGGCCTGCGGCGAGCACCTCGGCAACTTCCCGCAGGCGCTGACGCACATCGCGCTCATCAGCGCGGCCTACGATCTGAACCGGCGGCTCGAAGCTGCCGGACAGGGGACTTAGGGGCGCACGAACGCGCCGTCGCCCGGACGGGCGACGACGCGCGCCTGCTCGTAGGCCGGCCGGCCCCGCACGAACGTGTGCGTGACGCGGCCGCGGAGCTCCATTCCCTCGTACGGGGTCCAGCCGACCCCGCTGTGCAGTTCCGCGCCCCGCACCGTCCAGGTCGCGTCGGGGTCGAGCACCGCGATGTCCGCGTCCGCACCGGGCGCGAGGGCGCCTTTGCGCGGGAACAGCCCGAAGTTTCTCGCGGGCTGCTCGGCGAGGAGGCGCGCGGCGTCGAGGATCGAGATCCGCCCCGCCGCCACCCCCGCGTGGTGGAGCAGCGGCAGCAGCGTCTCCACCCCCGGCGCGCCTGAGCCGTTCGCAAAGATGTCGGTCCGGTTGTTCTTCTGCGCCTTTGCCCAGGGCGCGTGGTCCGACGTGACCCAATCAATCCGTCCGGCGGCAAGGTACGTCCACAGGCCCTGGACGTCTTTGCGCGACCGTAGCGGCGGATTGATCTTGGCGTAGGGCCCGAGCCGTTCCATCGTCTGCTCTTCGAGGACGAGATACTGGATGCAGGTTTCCGCGGTCGCGCGCACGCCGTCCGCGCGGTAGCGCTCGACCAGGTCGAACGACCGCGTCACGCTGGCGTGGACGATGTGGACGCGCACCCCGGTGTCACGGGCGAGCTCCAGCACGCGGTTGACCGCTTCGGTCTCCGAGACCGGCGGCCGGGTCCGGCCGTGGGCCATCGGACCCGTGTCGCCCTCCGCCCGCGCGCGGGCGATCGCGCGGTCGACGATGTCCTGGTTCTCGCAGTGCACCGCGACGAGGCGCCCCGTGGCGGCGATGCGGCGGAACGCCTCGAGCAGTTCGCCGTCCGGGATCCGCGGAAAGCGCACCGGATGCGACTCGTACGTCGAGACTTTGAACGCGCAGGCGCCGGCCCGCGCGAGCGGCTCGATCGCGTCGAGGCCGCCCTCCTTGCGGATCGTGCCGTAGAGCGCCACATCGCAGACCGCTTCCGCGCCCACGTCTTCGACCTTGCGCTCGAACGTCTTGGCGTCCGGGACGGCCGCGGGCACGTCATACGGCATGTCCACGATCGTCGTCACGCCGCCGGCCACGGCGGCCTCGGTGCAGTGAGTGATGCCTTCCGCGGGCTCGCTGCGCGTGTGCACGTGCGTGTCGACGGCGCCCGGCAGGATGTACGAGGTCCCGGCCTCCACGGTCCGGGCGGCGGCCGGCAGCCCGCTTCCCGCGGCGCCGATCGCCGCGACGCGCCCATCTTGCACCGCCACATACCCGTCCTCGAGCACCCGCTCGGGGAGGACGACGCGGCCGCGAACGACGAGATCGCAGGGCGCCTGCGACATCAGCCGCTCCGCCCGATCGTCAGCGGGCCGCCGCCGGAGAGTCCGCCGGGGCGAGGTGTCCGCGCGCGACCAAGTGCTCGACGATCCGGTCGAGCTGGCGCAGCGTGACCGGGTCCGCGACGGCGCCGGGATGCCGGACGGTCGCCGTGCGGATCGCGCCGCGCCGGACGAGGATCTCCTTGCGCAGGGAGACCCCGATGCCCGGCTGAAACTCGAACCGGGCGAGGTTGACGAAATCGTAGAAGAGGGACGCCGCTCCCGCCGCGTCGCCCGCCCGGTGCAGGCGGTAGAGCCGCACGAGGAGCTCGGGGTAGGCGAGCCCGCTCATGATCCCCACCGCGCCGCGTTCGAGCTCTTCGTGGGCATAGACGCCGCCGAGCGCGCCGAAGATCCCAAACGCTTCTCCGGCGAGCGCGCGGATCCGATCCATCTTGAGCCCGGTGGGCCCGTCCTCGAGCTTCACGTACTCGACCCGCTCCAACTCCTTGTAGAGCCGCGCGAGGAACGCCGGCGGCATCAGGACGCCGGTCGCGGGCGGATAGTCCTGGACGATCAGCGGGACCACAGCGGCCTGCGCGACGCGCTCGTAGTAGCCGAAGAGCACGGCCTCGTTCTGGACGCGCGGCGGCGTCACGAGCAGCGCGTCCGCGCCGAGCCCCTCGGCCCGCCGGCACGCCTGGATCGCCGCGTCGGTCCCGTTCGCGCCCGCGCCGACGACGAGCGACTTGCCCGCCGGCAGCGCGCGGCGGAACGCCTCGACGACCTGATCGCGCTCCGCGTCCGTCAGACGGTCGACTTCGCCCATGACGCCGAGAATCGCCAGCCCGTCGACGCCGCACAGGAGCATGAACGCCGTCATCGTCTGAACGCTTTCGACGTCGATCCGGCCCTGCTCGTCGAACGGGGTGGGGGCAATTGGGTAGATCCCGGCCAGCGCCATCGCGGATCCTCCTCGGCACGCGTTCAGTTATGCCTTCGTCGAGCGAGGCGGCTATTCTTGCTCGAGCGAGGCGCCGAGCGACGCGGGCGGCGACGACTGCAACGCGCGCAGCGTGCGGAGCAGCCTGCGGCGCGCACCGGGCGGCAGCCGGTGCAGCGCGCGGTGAATCCGCTCCGAGTTGCCGAGCGCCACGAGCAGCAGTGCGAGGATCATCAGCGGGAAGGGCAGGGTGGGGAACACCTGGGTCGGGACGCGCGGCATCAGGCTCTGCAGCACCGTCCCGAGCGTCTGGAGCAGTACGAACAGGTAGGCGCCGGCGACCCCGCGCAGCGGGTCCCAGTTTCCGAAGATCACGATCGCGAGCACGATCCACCCGGTGCCCTCGATCCCGTACGGGCGGCTCCAGCCCGGCTTGACCGCGAGCGAGAAGGCGGCGCCGCCGAGCCCGACCAGGGCCCCGCCCGCCGCCGCATACAGGTAGCGCACCTTGTTGACCGCGATGCCGCGCGCGGCCGCCGCGGCGGGGTGCTCGCCGACTCCGCGCAGCACGAGCCCGGGCGCCGTCTTGGACAGGTACCACCAGACGGCCGCGGTCCCGACGAAGCTCAGGTAGACAAGCGCGTCCTGATCGAACACCACGGGTCCCACTGCAGGCCACCGCGCGAGCAGCGGAACCGGCGCGGGCGAGATCTGGGGACCCGGCACGTGCGCCACCGGCGCGCCGAGCAGGTAGGCCAGGTTCTGGCAGAGCAGGGTCAGCACGAAGCCCGTTGCGACCTGATGCTGCCGGAGGGTGAGGCTCGCGAACGCGACGACGAGGCCGGCCGCCGCCCCGACCGCCATCGCGGCGGCGGCGCCCGCGGGCACGCTGCCGGCCGCCCGCGCCGTGGCGAATCCCGTCATCGCGCTCAGCAACAGCAGGCCGTCCAGCGACAGGTTGATGACCCCGGACTTCTCCGCAAGGGTTTCCCCGAGCACCGCGAAGATCACGGGCGGGGAGGCGGCGACGACGGCGGCGATGAGCGGCACCGGATCCACCGTCAGGTCCCCTCCCGCAGGAACCGGGTCTGGAACCCTCTCAACACGATCACGGACAGCACCAGCAGGCCCTGAATCACGCCGCCCATCGAGGAGTCGAGCTGCATCGCGAGCGGAAGCTGCAGGCTGCCCATGGAGATCGCCGCGAACGCCGCCGCGATCAGCGCGCAGGCCGCGGCATTCCGCCCCGCCAGCAGCACCACGAGAATCGCGAGGTATCCGTTGCCGGCCGAGATCAACGGAAACAACTGGTGCCGGGAGTAGGCGCCTGCGACCAGCGCGAACCCGGCGAGCCCCGCGAACGCGCCGCAGAGCGCGAACGCGCGCAGGGTTTCTCGCGTCGTCGCGACGCCCCGGAGCTGCGCGGCCCGCAGACTGTGCCCCATCGCGGTGAGGTAGAGGCCGAAGTACGTCCCGCGTAGCGCCGCGGAGACCGCGCCGATCGCCGCGAGTCCCAGGAGCACTTCGAAGGGGACGGCGACCGGCGGGATTCGAAGCGCCGGCAGCCACAGCGCCGCGTCAAACGGCAGGGTGCCGCTCGTCGACGCGATGCCCGGCCGCGCCCACGGGCCCAGCACCAGATATACGGTGAGACTGCCGGCAATGAAGTTGAGTCCCAGGCCGCCGAAGATCTCGTTCACGCGTCCGTAGGCCCGAAGCGCGCCGGCCAGAAGCGCCCAGAAGGTACCGCCGGCGGCTCCGGCGAGGCCGGCCGTGATGAGCGCGAGCCAGGGTGGTCCGAGGTGCTCCAGTGCCCGCAGCGCGCCGGTCGCGCAGACGGCGCCGAGGATCACCTGCCCTTCGATCCCGATGTTCCACAGGCCCGCGGCAAACGTCACGAGCAGTCCCGCCGCCGCGAGCAGCAGCGGGGCCCAGGCGGCCAGGACGAACGTCACGCGCTCCGGCGATCCGACGGCGCCGGCGACGATCAGGGCGTATGCTTGCGCGGGGGACGCCGACAAAATCCGAAGCACGGCCGCGCCGGCCACGCCCGTGACGGCGAGGCCCGCCGCGGCGAACCCAAGACGCCGCAGGACGAACGGGGCGGCGGGGCGGCTCAGAGTCCCTTGCCTCCGATGAGTTCGCCCAACTGCTCGACGGTGGCGCGGCGCGCGTCGATCGGCACGGAGACGCGGCCGCCGGAGAACACCACGATCCGATCGCCGCGGTCCAGAAGCTCGTCGAGATCCGAGGACGAGAATACGATCGCGGTGCCGTGGGCGCGCCGCTCAAGCAGCCGCCGCCAGATCTCCTCGGCCGATTCCAAGTCCAGGCCGCGCGTCGGGTGCTCCATCAAGAGCAGGGTGAGGCGCGCCGGCAGCAGCGCGAGGAGCGCCCGCTGCTGGTTGCCGCCCGAAAGTGCGCGCACGTCGGTGTCGGGCGTGCCGCGGATGTTGAACTCCTGAATGCGCCGGGCCGCCGAGCGGACGGCCTGCCGCCGGTCGACGAACGCGGATCGCCGGGGCTCCCCAATCGCGGCGTGGTCGGCCAGCGTGAGCCCGGGGATCAATCCCTCGCCGAGGCGCCCGGCCGGAACGTACGCGACCCCGGCTGCGAGAAACCGCTGATAGGGACGGCCGGTCAGATCGCGCCCGCCGATGCGGATGCGCCCGCCGATCGGCGGCGTGAGTCCGGCGCATGTCTGGAGCAGCAGCCGCTGTCCGCTCCCCTCGAGCCCCGCCAGTCCGACGACCTCGCCGGCCGCGGCGTGCAGGAAGAGATGCTCGAGGCTGAGCAGCGTGTCGCCGACCGCGAGATCGGCGAGCTCGAGCACCGGCGTCGATTTCATGGCTGCCGGCGGCTGGTCGGCCGGCGGGCGGAGCGGGATCCCGGGCCGCGGCGCCCGCGGCAGCTCGCGGCCGAACATCAGACGGACGAGCCTACCGGTGTCGCAGGGGATCGGCGCCTCGCCCGCGACCCTGCCGCGGCGCAGCACCGTGACGCGGTCGCAGAGCTCCTGCACCTCTTCCAGTTTGTGCGACACGAAGAACACGACGCGGCCCTGCGCGGCCATCGCGCGCAGGGCCGCGAACAGGTGCGTCCGCTGTGACGCGGAGATCGCCGTGGTCGGCTCGTCGAGGATGAGCACCTGCACGCCGAGCCACAGCAGGCGCACGATCTCCAGCTGCTGCCGTTCCGCGACGGTCAGGTGGTCACAGCGGGCGTCCGGATCGAGGGCGAAGCCGAACCGCGCGGCGAGGGTTCGTAGGGCATCGCGGGCCCGGCCGCGGCGGGGGACGAACCCCGCGGGCGCGCCGAGCAGGAAGTTGTCGAGGACGCTCAGCGACGGGAAATCGAGCGGATCCTGGTGGACCATGCCGATGTGGGCGCGGAGCGCCCGCGCGGCCGAGCCGATCGGCACCGGCGCGCCGTCGAGCAGGATCTGGCCGCCGTCCGGGACAAGCGTCCCGGACAGGATCTTCATCAAGGTGCTCTTGCCCGCGCCGTTCTCGCCGAGCACTCCGTGAATCGTGCCCGCCTCGGCCGCGAGGGTGACGCCGTCGTTGGCGCGCACGGCACCGAAGAACTTGCGAATCTCCCTCAGTTCGACGCGCATGCGGCCGTCCGGGCCGGCGCAGCCCGCCCCGACGACGTGGCGAGTCGGCGAGGCGGACGCGGCGCTATTTGTTGGCGCCTATCATGCCCTGGAGGAGCTGCGGCATGTACCAAATTTGCAAATCGGTAGCGGTCTGGCCCGCGCGCAAGTACGCCGACCCGTCCGCCAATCGCAGCGGCCCTTTCCAGAGCACGATCGAGTCGCTGCCCATCCCCTTGACCAACGCGTCGAGCCGCGCGCCCGCCGCCGCGCTCAGCGCGGGTCCTCTCTCGAAGCCGACCGCCGAGGTGTCCGGGCTGTTGATGTTCTTCCAATCGGGGCCGTTCCAGTCCCAGTACTGCGCGTAGGCGCCGCTCTGCACCATCCTGATCGCCTTCACGTACGCCGGGCCCCAGTTGAAGTAGGGCACCCCGAGGCACACGCCCGGCGCCTCCGCGCAGGCGTGCTGGAAGTCGTACGGGACCGCCCAGACGCGCCGGCCGGCCTTTGCCAGCTTGTTGGCCTCTACCAGCGCTTCGGTGGTGTCGATGCCCGAGACCACGACGTCGTAGCCCGTGTTGTAGAAGTCGTCGGCGACCTTCGTCGGATCGAGCGTCTGGCCGGGGATGTTGAACCAGAATCCGATCCAGGTCACCTTGAAGGTCAGCGCGGCCGCGTTCCGGCGCAGATAGGTGGTCCAGCAGTACCGTGCGCCGAGGTACGCGGAGTCGGCCAGCCGGCGGGTCTCGTCGTTGGCGAGCGGCCCGAGAAAGCCGATCTTGCCGGTACGCGTCGTGAGCGCGGCGGCGCAGCCTCCGAGCATCTTCATGTATTCCATCCGGCCCATGAAGTTGCTCTCGTTCGGCGGCGCTTTGTAATCCCGGCCCGCCTTCCACGCGTGGTCGCCGGAGACGTTGATGATCGGCAGCCGCGGATGGGCCTTGGCGGCCTCGAGCGTGCCGTCCTTGAAGTCGTCCGACGTCGTGACGACCAACCGCGCGCCCTTGGAGACAAGGTCGTCGACCACCTGGGGCACCGTGACCCCGGGCTTGGCGGCCGGGTTGACGCTGTCGACATAGATCAGCCTGGCGCCCGGGACCTTGCGCTCGGCGTACTGCGCGCCGATGTAATGGGCCTCGCTCCAGCCGTGGTCGTTCCGTGGTCCGACGAGGACGAGGCCGAACGGAACGCCCGCGGCGCCCGCCGTCGCGGCGGGGGGGAGTCCCGCGGGCACCATCATGACGCCGAGCAATGCGGTCGACGCGAGGACGCACGCGGAACGTCTCCACATAATAGCAGGCGCGCTCCTTTCAAGATCGAGGGATGTCAGTGCAGGTCAGGCCGGTCGGGATTCTAGTTCCCGGAAAGCGCGGATTTCCCTACCTTGGCGTGTTGCCTCATAATTCCTCGTCACCGAAGGACGGGGTGATGCCTCAAAATGGTGGTCACCCAGAATCGGTCCTTGATGCCCTTGTCTGTTCGTTGCCTGCGGCCGGCGCACGCGGAGGCGTGGCCGTCTGACGCTGAGGAGGCTCATGTGCCGGTCCTCCTGCCCGTCGGCGAGTTTCCAGAGGGCGTCGAGGCGAGTTTGGAGATCCGCGCGCAACCGTAGGGGATTGAGTCCGTGATACTGGGCGGTGCGCGCCGCGCTGCACTCGGGGGTGAGGACGCCGCTGGCCAGCAACCGCGGGTACGGCGTCTGCGCGCGATCATAGCGCTTGACCACCCGGGCGCCGTGGCGCGCTTAGGAGATCAGT
>DASYXS010000062.1:0-41389 GCA_035934535.1 bacterium | reverse complement strand
CTTCTAGGGTAGCACGAAGCCGGTTGGAGAGGCGGGAGACCGGAGCTGGCGAACGCGCAAGGGAGGAGCGGTTGGTGTCATCGGTTGTTCGTCTCGCCATTGCGGAGCCCGAGCTCGAAGCCACGCTTCCGGCCTTGACCGAGCGGGCCCACGAGGCCGGCTTAGAGTCATCGCCACTAAGATAATTTGACCCGCGCGTCGAATTAGCCCCTCTGACACAGCCAAAATCGGACAACCAGTCGTACCCTACATCGCAGCAACGAGGTGAGCAGACATGGCTGCACGGCCTGCCGCCCGTCCTCCTGCGTCCTGCGTCAACTTGGCTGAGACCGTCGAGCTCCTGCACAGGCATCTGACCGCCGCCTTATGCCACACGGTGTTCCAGCGGGTCCGGGATCGGGAGCGTCAACGCCGCTGGACGCTGGCGGCCCTGGCCCAATTCTGGATGACCGTGATCCTGACGGCGCCGCGCTCGCTGACCCAGGCGCTCCAAGAGAGCGGGCTGATGTTCCCTGCCCTGGGGGCGGCGGCCCGCACCTCGCCCGAGGCCTTCTTCCAGCGGGCGGAGCGGTTGCGACCCCACTTCTTCCAGGCCTTGTACGAAGCGTTCATCGTGCAGCTGGTAGCGGATGCTCGCCCACTCTACGCCGCCGCCGTGAGCGGATTGCAGGAGCGCTTCGTCGAGGTCTGGGTCCTGGACGGCTCGCGCTTGGATCAAGTGGCCCACCGCCTCAAGTTGACCTGGGACGTCCGCTCCGCGCTCCTGCCCGGATGTCTGCTGGTCCTCTACGATCTCTTGCGGGGCTTCCCGCGCCAGATCGCGTTCTGCGCCGATGCGGCTCGGAGCGAGGTGCGCCGGGCCCAAGAGTTGCTCGCGCAGATCCCGCCGGGGACGCTGCTCGTGGCGGATCGCCTGTACGCCTCGATGCCCTTCGTCGTCGCGCTCTCGCAGCACCAGCTCTGGGGCGTCTTGCGATTGAACCGGCAGCTGAAAGTCCAGCCGGTGAAACTGCTGCGGCGCGTCCAGCGGGGCGGGGGGACGCTTACCGAGCGTCTCGTGGTGGTCGGCTCGGGACAAACTGCCCCGCCCCAACGAATGCGGCACATCCGCTGGCGAGCGCGGCGCGAGGCCGTGGATCTGCTGACGACCGTCTTGAAGCCCACGCAACTGCGCGCGGAGGAGGCGCTGACCTGCTACCGCCTCCGGTGGCAGGTAGAGCGGTTGTTCTTTGATCTGAAAGAGGTCCTCGATCTGCACCACTTCTACCTCGCCAGCCCGCGCGGCGTCGCCCAGCAAGTGTACGCGGCAGGCTTGGTCTATGCGGCGATGCGCGTGGCGCAAGCGCGCATCGCGGAGAGGCATGATCTCACGCCGGAGCAGTTGTCGCCCGCTAAGCTCTTCCCGCGCGTTGCCCGTGTCTCAATCGTGATCGTCGATGCGGAGAGCGCTTTCGCGGCTACCCAACGCGCGAATCCCGGCGTCGTACTCACCAAACCGGACTGGGCGGAACTTCCCTCGACGCAGGTCGCCCTGGCGGCACTGATGCTCGAACGCCGTCGTGGCAGACGCCGCAAACGTCGCTACTGCGCGAGCCGTCATCAGTGGAAATCGTTCACCCATCTACCTGGCGTACGCAAGTTCGATTTATCTTAGCGGCGATGCGGCTTAGAGTTGATCTACCGCGGGGCTGACGACGAGATGGAACTCGCGGCTTGCCAAGTCATTGTGACCGGCCGGCGCCCGCTCCGCGAAGAAGTGCTTGGGCGGAGCATCCCACATCTGCGTCACGTCCAGCTCTTAGGCAGGCACTTCGATCACGTGGACTGGCGCGCCGCGCGGACACTAGGCCTCACGATCGGCACTCAGCCCCGCATGGGCTCATGGACGGTCGCCGAGCTGGCACTCACTTTTATCTTGGCGCTGAGCAAGGAGATCCTTCGGGCCCACGACGCCGTCCGGACCGGCGCGTATCGAGCGATGGGGCTCGAACCGACGCCGACCAGCCAGCGCCGCGACGCATTTCAGTGGATGCGCTTGCCGGTTCGTGAGGTGGCCGGCGCGACGGTGGGCGTTGTCGGGATGGGTGAAATTGGCGCGGAGCTGGCGTTGCGTCTACGGCCGCTGGGCGTCACCACGCGGTATTTCAAGCGCCACCGGCTCTCCCCGAGGCCGAGATGGTGCGCCGCGTGCCCGTCGTCAGCGGCGGACGGGTGACCGACATCTCCGTTTGAGAGGTGTAGCTGTAGCCCTCATATCGTATGGCCGCAAGTGCTTCAGTACCAACATAGAGCAGCGAAGAGAAGATACCGCAGGTGAGTAGGACCTTTCGTAGCATCCTCCATAATCTGAGCGCGAGGCATCACGCCGTATGGGGAGGCCGATGCGCCGCCCACGGCTGCAGCCGCTCGAACGCCTGGCCGACCCGAAGCACGAGATCCTCCCGATTGGGCGCCCGATCACCTGTTAACCTCATGGGCAGGCCGCCGGCAACCCGCACGGGATCGTCGCGGCCGTGTACCCTGCGCAATTGACAAAAAAGGTGAACGCGACAAGCGGCGGCCTCTTGATCCCACCCGACGGAAGGAGTGCAGGCGCCAAAATTGAAATTCCGGTTCGGCGACGCCGTCAGTATTAGTAAACTGGGTTGCCAAAGATGAGACCGGCGAGCTTGTTCAGCTCGCGGTGGTCCAGGACGGCCGGCTCCTCTCGGTGGCGAAAGCCGGGGGGCCACGATCAGCGTATCCGCATCGTGTCGGTCATCGGTCAAACGCTGCCTTTGCATGCGACGGCGTCAGGGAAAGCGTATCTTACCAGTCTGCCCGAAGTCGCCGCGCTCATGCTCGCCGCGCGTCGGGGCCTGACGCCTCTTGGGCGCATAACGCTCACGTCGCTCGACAGTCTGAGGAAGGAGTTGCTCCGCGTCCGGCGCCAAGGATATGCCATCGTGGAGGAAGAGTTTGTCGAGGGCGGCGGTGCGGTGGTGGCGGCGGCGATTTCCGTCCCCCGCCTCGAAGGAAGGGTCGTGGGTGCGATCGGCGTCTCTGGTCCGGAGTTTCGCCTGTCCACGCCTCGCAAGCGTGAGGCCGCGCGGATGGTGTTCGTCGGGGCTGCGCGGGTCGCGGAGATCTGGCCGCTCGACATCGAGGATCGACCGGTCTCGGTGGCCTCTCCCGAGGGCGTGCGGTGACGACAGCCGGCGGACTGGGCGATGAAATGACGGTGGCCGTTGCTCTGACCGTCAACGGAATGCGGCGCGAGATGCGCATACCGGTTACGCACACGCTGTTAGACCTGCTGAGAGCGCGCCTCGGATTGACCGGTACCAAGGAATCGTGTCTCGAAGGGTGCTGCGGGGCATGCACCGTGCTGCTGGATAACCGTCCGGTGATGTCCTGTCTTGTGCTCGGCGCCTCCGTCGACGGACACGACGTGGTGACGATCGAGGGTGTGGCGCCGAAAGATGGGCTTCATCCACTCCAGCAGGCCTTTCTTACGCACGCCGCGGCGCAATGTGGCTACTGTACCTCCGGGATGATCCTATCGGCCAAGGCGTTGCTTGATCGGACCCCTGCGCCGAGCGATCAAGAGATCCGGCGCGCCCTTCATGGAAACCTCTGTCGCTGCACAGGATACAACGCCATCATCGAGGCCGTCAAACACGCCGCGCGCCTCATGCGCGAACGGCCGGCCGCCACCTCGCAGTACCCGGCGGAATCTCACAGATGAGGGCCGTCGGCCAATCGCTTCCCCGCCTTGACGGTTTCAGCCGGGTCACCGGCCGGCTCGTGTACGGCTCGGACATCGCGGTTCCGGGAATGCTCCACGGTGTTGTCGTGCGCTCCGTCCATCCCCACGCCCGGATTCTGCAGATCGACACCCGAGAGACGGCTGGGATGTCCGGAGTGGTCGCCGTGCTCACCGCCAACGATGTTCCGGCTCGGCGATTCGGCGGCATGGTGAAGGATGAGACGGTATTTGCCGTTGACCGCGTCCGGTTCGCCGGCCAGCCGGTCGCCGCGGTCGCGGCGATCAGCCGGGAGATTGCGGAAGAAGCCGCGCGCAGAATCGAGGTCCGGTACGATCCGCTGCCGGCGGTTGAAGATCCGCTCGTCGCACTGCGGGACGACGCCCCCTTGGTCCATGAGGACTGGGCGTCGCTCGCGGCCCACCCGAACGTTCAGCGCCGCGGAAACGTATGCGGCATGGCGACGATCGTGCGGGGCGATCCGGAGCGGGCATTTCGCGAAGCAGACGAGGTCTACGAAGACCGATTTACCACCGCCTCGGTTCACCAGGCATACCTTGAGCCGCGCGCGGCGCTTGCGCAGTGGGACGGCGGTGACCGGCTGACGGTACACGCCAACACCCAACTCCCCTTTGCGATTCAGGAGGCGTTGGCCGAGATCCTCGACATTCCGGCCGGGCGAATTCGAGTTGTGGTCACGGGCATCGGTGGAGGCTTCGGGGGCAAGCTTCGTCTCGGCGTGGAGCACATCGCGGCTCTGCTGGCCCGCCGCGCCGGCCGGCCGGTGCGCGTTGTGCTCGACATGGCGGGAGAGTTTTGGGCCGGCTCCCCGCGGCACCCGGCGATCATCACGCTGCGGACGGCTGTCCGGCGCGACGGGACGATCGTCGCCAAGACCGCAGACGCTGTGCTGGATGCCGGCGCGTTCAGCGGCGCAAGCCCCGTGCTGCCCTCGGTGGCGACCCTGGTTCTTGCCGGACCGTATCGGATTCCCCATCTCCATATCGAGGTCCGCGCCGTCTATACGCACAAGCAGAACTTTGGATCGTATCGCGCGCCCACCGGGCCGCAGTGCGCCTTCGCGAGCGAGTCCCAGATGGACATGATCGCCCGCCGCATCGGCCTCGATCCCTTCGAGTTCCGGCTGCGGAATATTCTCCGCGACGGAGACGAGGGACCGACAGGCCAGCCGTTGCGCGGCGTGGCGCTCGAAACCGCCCTGCGCCGTGCCGCTGCCGCCATCGGGTGGGGCGCGCGCAGCGCTCCGGGACGAGGAAAGGGTATCGCCTGCGGCTGGTGGACGACGACGGCCGGACCGTCCGGAGTCTACGTAAAGATGCATCCGGACGGATCGGTGACCCTGGCCACCGGATGCGCCGAGATCGGGACGGGCGCGCTCACCGGTGCCGCACAGGTACTGGCCGACGAACTGGCTCTCGACCCGCGGGATATCACGATCACGAGCGCCGATACGCTCACCACGCCCTACGACTACGGGGCGCAGGGCAGCCGCTCGACCTTCAACGTTGGCAACGCGTGTCGGCGGGCCGGCGCCGAACTTCGCCGGCAACTGGTCGCCGTAGCGGCGGAGATGCTCGAAGCCAACGCCTCGGACCTCGAGCTTCAGGATGGGTACGTCGCGGTCCGCGGCGTGCCGGCGCGCCGCGTGTCGTACGCCGACGTGTCGCAGACCGCGCTCGGGCGGGGCGGGGGTCTCCTGGCGTCGGGCACCTACGTCGCGCCGCCGACGCCGTACGACGCCGGCTGCGTCAGCGGGCACTTCTATCCCGCGTTCCATTCGCCGAGCTTCCATGCCCATGCGGCGGAGGTGGAGGTCGATTCCGAGACGGGGCATGTGCGCATCCTCCGGTACGTCGTGGCGCAGGACGTGGGGCTCGCGATCAACCCGTTGCTGATCCGCGGCCAGATCGAAGGGGGCGTCGTGCAGGGCGTCGGGCAGGCGTTGTTCGAGCAGCTCCCTTACGAGGGCGGTCAGCCGCAGGCGCACAGCTTCAGCGACTATCCGCTGCCGAGGATTGAGGACGCGCCGCCTGTGGAGTCCATTCTGCTGGAGTCTCCCAGCACAGCCGGGCCTCATGGTGCTCGAGGTGTCGGCGAGCCGCCTGTCATCGAGCCTCCCGCCGCGGTGGCGAACGCGCTCGAGGACGCGGCCGGGGTTCGGGTCACCAGTCTCCCGATCACCGAAGAAAAGATCTTTCGCGCCCTGGGTGGGCGTCCCACCGTGTAGGGCCGACCGCCGGAAGCGGATCACGTGCCGGCGGACGTTCCCGTCGGAGAGGGGGGAGCATGGTCGCATCGCGGTTCGCGCTCCTGACGTGGGAAAAGGTGAACGACCGCGCGCGGGAGGGTCGCGTGGTGCTTGAAGTCTGACGGGCGCGCGTGAGGGAGGCCGGCATGCCGTTTGTGTTCTTCCTTCAACGCCTCCGCCCGGGCGTCCGGCCGGAGGACTACGAGCGGTGGGTCCGCGAGTTTGATTATCCGACCGCCCGGACCTTGTCGAGCATCGTCTCGTACCGCAACTTCCGGCTCAATGCGCCGTTCCGGAAGACCGACGTCGGTTATCAGTACCTCGAGGTCATTGAGATTACCGACCTCGAGGCGTATCGAAAAGACCTGGACTCGCCCCCGGCGCAAGAACTGCGGCGGCAAATCGCCGCCTATCTCGTCCCGTCGGACAACTTCTGGGGTGAGCCCATCGCATGAAAGGCGGCCTGCTCCTGGTGGGCGATCATCCGCCGGCGCGCCTTGTGGAACTCGCGAGGCTGACGGAGACTGCGGGGTTCGATCACCTGTGGCTGGCGGACGAACGTTTCTATCGCGAGGTCTACACGTCCCTGTCGCTCTGCGCCTGTCACACGAGCCGCATCGCGTTGGGTCCCTGCGTGACCGATGCGTACTCTCGTCATCCGGCGCTGACGGCCGTTGCCATCGCGACGCTCGACGAAATCTCGGACCGGCGGGCGGCGCTCGGGATCGGAGCCGGCATCTCCGGATTTGAGGAACTCGGCATCAAGCCGGCGGCGCAGGCGCGCGCGATTCGGGAGGCCATCGAGGTGATCCGCCCGCTGCTCGCCGGGGAGTCAGTCGAGTACCGGGGGCGGGTGATCCAGTTCCACCACGGCCGTCTCGACTTCACGCCCATACGGGCCGGCATTCCGGTTTACGTGGCCAGCAACGGCCCGAAGGGCCAGCAGGTCGCAGGGGCCGTGGCCGACGGCGCCATTATGGAGGGCTGCGCCACCACACAGGAGGCGCGGGTCTTTGCCGCGCGGGTCCGTCGCGGCGCCGAGGAGCAAGGTCGCGATCCGAGGAAGATCGAGCTGGTCGCGCGCCTGAACACCTGCATTGCCCGGGATGGCCGCGCCGCCCGTGATGTCCTTCGCTCGCGCGTGGCACGTACGCTTGGAGCCGGACGGCTGGCCTTTGCCACGCTCGAAGCCCAGGGCATTGTCTTACCGTCCGAAGCGAAGGCAAGCGTGGCGGGAGCTCCGTACGCGGCGGGCGTGACCCCATACCTGCCGCTGCTGCCGCTCATTCCGGACCGCTTCGTGGATGCGCTCTCCCTGGCCGGGACCGTCGAGGACGTCCTTGAGCGTGTCGTTGCCCTCGGCCGCGCCGGCATCGGCCAGATCGCGATCTTCCCGTTCGCTCCGCCCGACGGCACCGTGGACGAAACGATCCGGCTCTTCGGGCACGAGGTCCTTCCGGCCGCCCGCAAGGCGTTGAAAGAGTGAATCCTGGAGAGCACAAGCGTCCTCTGCATCCGATCTTCGGAGGAGACCAAGATGCCGACACGATTTGTCCTGGCGGCCTTGAGGGCCGGGGTCGATCCCACGGCGTACGAAGAGTTCATCCGTGAGTACGACTACCCGGTACTCCCGGAGTTGCGGACGATCGTCCACTATCGGACGCACCGGATCCGCCCCGAGACCCGGGATTCGCGGCGCCTTCCGTTCGACTATATCGAGCAGATCGTCGCGACCGACGCGGAGGCGTACGCGCGCGACCTGAGCGCCTCGCCAGGATTCCAACGCTTCCGCGAGAAGAATGTGGAGCTCGTAGACGTGGACGCGCGGTTGGACTTTTGGGCGGAGGTGGTGCCGCCCGCACCGCTCCTGTCCGCCGAGGCCGTCGCAGCGCGGGTGTTCCACCGCTGGGAGGACGTCCCCGAGGACGCGGCGCGGCCCGGCTTGCCGCTCCGCCGGTTGCAGGGAAAGGCTATGCGGGCGATCCTCGTCACGCTCTTCCCAGGTGTCACGGTTACGCCCCAACATCATCCAGAAGAACAGCTCGTGCACATGCTGGACGGGCGCTTGCGCCTCACGGTCGCGAACGAGACGCGTGAGATCGAGCGGGGAGAGGTCGTGCTGATCCCTTCGGATGTCCCGCACACCGGAGAGGCGGTAGGCGGACCGGCGATGTACCTTGAAGTGCTCGCGGGCGGTGCAAGCTGAAGGAGAGGGAGGCGGAATCATGGAGGATGCCATGCGCGAAAGAATGAGGCGGCGGACGCTGCTTGCGCGATCGCTCGGCGCGGCAGCCGGCGCCGGTCTCGCGGGAGCTGCGGAGCGCTCGCTCCTCGGCGCGCCGACCGCGGCGGGCGCGCCTCGCGCCGCCACCCGTCCGCTGGTCTTCGTCGTGCGCACGGAGACGCTGACACTCGATCCCGCTCAGAACGACTTCATTTACACTCAGAACGCGCAGCGGCCGGTGTACGAGCCGTTGGTGGACTACGCTGCGGACGGCAAAGGCGGGGCCAAGCTCGTCCCGGTGCTGGCTGTGGAATGGAGGACGAGCGACGCCAAGACGTATACCTTCGCGCTGCGCCCCGGCGTGAAATTCAGCGACGGCGTCCCGTTCGACGCACGCGCCGCCAAGTGGAACTTCGATCGTCTGAAGGTCGTCAACAAGGGACCTGCCGCTCGCCTTCCCCCTATCGATCGCGTCGACGTCGTCGATCCGCTGACCATCCGCGTGGTCCTCAAGGATCCCTTTGCGCCGTTCATCGAGGCGCTCCCGAAGGCCCCGTACATGATCAGCCCCTCCGTCCAGAGCAAGGCCCAGGGCGGGGACCTGGCGCAGCGCTGGCTCAACGACAATGCGGTAGGGACCGGGCCCTACCTGCTCGAGCGGTGGGTGCGCGGCCAGCAGGTCACGTTCACGCGCAATCCCGCATATTGGCGCGGCTGGGCGGGACCGCACGCGGAGCGCATCGTCGTGCGCCTGGTGCGGGAGTCCGGCACGCAGCGGCTCATGCTGGAGGCCGGGGACGCCGATCTGGCCGACGGTATCGTGCTGACGGACGCCGCGGCCCTGGCCCGGAATCCCAACGTGGTCATCGAGGAGCACGAGGCGCCGGTCATCGTCCACATCATGCTGCGGATGCGCGGCCCGTTCCTCAACCCGAAATTCCGTCAGGCGATGCGGGCCGCGTTCAGCTACGGCGGCTTTGTCGGCGGCGTCCTGCAGAACAAGGGGCGCATTCCGAACGGCCCCATTGCTCGAGGCCTCTGGGCGTACGATCCGTCGCTCCCGCAGTTTCGCCGGGAACTCGTGGCGGCACGAAGGTTGCTGCAAGAAGTCGCGCCGAGCCAGCGCCGATTCGTCCTTCAGACGATCTCGCCGTTCTTCCCCTACTATCTGCAGCTGGCGCAGATCTTCCAGCAGAACCTGGCCGAGCTCGGGCTGAGCCTCGCGATCGACGACAAGCCCGACGCCGCCACCTTCATCGGCAACCTGAGCAGTATCGACCACGGGCCGGACATGTACGGGTGGGTCGTCACCCCCGCGTACGACGATCCCCAGGACGTTCTTTATCGGACGTACCATTCCGGTTCGGTCCCGCCGACGGCGCAGAATTTTTGCTTCTACAAGAACCCGCGTGTGGATGAACTGCTCGACCGGGGGATCACGACGCCCGATCAGGCGCACCGGCGGCCGTACTACAACGAGGTGCAGCGTATCCTCCGCGACGATGGGCCGGCGGTTTTCGCCGCGCAGTTCTTCGCCATCTTCGGCCGCAGGAAGAAATTGCACGGGTTCGACTGGCACCCGTTGCTGATCAACCTGACGCCCGATTTCTACAATCTGTGGGTGGAGGCATAGCGTCACTCGAGCCCATGCCGGCGAGAACGATCCGAACCGTCCAGGAAGTGGAGGACCTTCTCCGCGGCCTCACCCTCTACGGCACCGGCGGCGGCGGCCGGCCGGACAAAGGACGGGAGTACCTGCTCCCGCGCGTCGAGACGGAAGCGGGCATTGGGTGGACAGATCTCTCCGAGATCCCCGGGGACGCGTGGGTGTGCACCGTCTTCGGCATGGGATCGATCGCTCCGGTGCCGGTGCTGTCGGACGAGGAGCGCGCCGCTCTCGGGTACGGACGGATGACCGTGGACCGTCCCATGGTGAAGGCTGTGCGCGACCTGGAATCGGCGAGCGGCCGTCGGGTGGCTGCGCTCATTCCGTTCGAGCTGGGAGCGAGCAACACCGCCGGCCCGATCGATACCGCGTGTGAGCTCGGCGTTCCCACGGTGGACGGAGACTTTGCCGGCCGCGCCATTCCCCAATTGAACCAGACAACCGCGGCCATCGCCGGGCTCCCCTTCTGCCCGGCGGCCATCTGCGATGCGTGGGGCAACCGGCTGCTCTTCCAGGCCGCCCACAGCCTCCCTGTCGCCGAACGCGTGGGCAAGTTGATCAGCATCGCGACGAAGCTGCCGGACCCGCGTCCGGCGTGCGCCCACGCCGGTTATCTGATGACGGGGCGGGACGCGCGCAGGGTCGTGGTACCCGGCTCGATTACCCGGGCGCTTTCAGTCGGGCAGGCCATCCGCGAAGCGCGAGAGAGCGGCCGTGATCCCGTCGCGGCCGCCGCCGAGGCACTCGCGGGGTGGACCATCTTCCTCGGCGTGGTGCGGCAGAAACCATGGGAGAACCGGGACGGTTATATGCTGGGCGAGATCAGGCTCGAGGGCCGCGAGGCGTTTGCGGGCCGGCGTCTGCGGATCTGGTTCAAAAACGAGAATCACGTTGCGTGGCTCGACGACCGGCCGCATGTCACCAGTCCCGACCTGATCATGGTGCTGGACCGGCGCACCGGCGAGCCGTTCACCAATACGGATTTGCCGGAAGGACACGAGGTGGGCGTTCTCGCGGCGCCGGCCCATTCGCTCCTGCGAAGCTCCGCGGCGCTCGCCGTCTTGGGGCCGGCGGCGTTCGGCTTCCCCGTTCCGTACGTTCCGGTGGAAGAGCGCCTGCCGCACCGGCCCTGAGGAGCAGGTCGGGAAGAGACACGTCATGACGCGGTACGTCGTCCGGCGCCTCGTGAGCCTTGTGTTTGTCCTCTGGGGCATGACGCTCGTGACGTTTGCGGTTTCCCACGTCATTCCCGCGGACCCCGCGGCGGCCGCGGCGGGCTTCAACGCCGGCGCCGAACAGATCGCACAGTATCGAAGGGAGCTGGGGCTGGACCGCCCGCTCTACGAGCAGTACGTCCGGTACGTCGGCGGTATTGTGCTGCACGGGGACCTGGGCCGTTCCGTCCTCGACGACCGCCCCGTGGTTCAGGACATGCTGACGTTCCTTCCGGCAAGTGTCGAGCTCGCCGCGGCTGCGTTCCTCCTGAGCGTCCCACTCGGCATCGTCTTCGGGACCTTCACCGCGGTCCGGGCGGGCCGGCTGTCCGACGCGCTCACGCGGGCGTTCGCGATCTTTGGGGTCTCGATCCCGGTCTTCATCCTGGCGCTCCTGCTGCAACTCGTGTTCTACCGGGACCTCCGCTGGCTGCCCGCCGGCGGGCGCCTCGGTGTCGACGTGGCCCCCCCGCATCCGGTGACGGGGTTGCTGCTCGTGGACAGTCTGCTCGCGGCCGACTGGAACGCGTTCGCCAGCGCGCTGCGCCACATCGCGCTCCCCGCGATCACGCTCGCGATCGCGAACCTGGCGGTCATCACGCGGATGACACGCAGCAGCATCCTCGAGGTGCTCTGGACTGACTACGTGCGGACGGCGCGTGCGAAGGGCCTCTCCGCCCTCCGCGTGCTCAGGACGCACGTCTTGAAGAATGCCATGCCCCCGGTCATCACGGTCATCGGACTGCAGGTTGCGGCTCTGATCGCGTACGTGTTCCTCGTCGAAGTCATCTTCTCATGGCCTGGAATCGGCTCGTATGCGGTGCGGGCGATCCTCGGGCTCGATTTTGAGCCGATCATGGGGATCACGCTCCTCTTTTCGGCGCTCTACCTGCTCGTGAACTTTCTCGTGGACCTGACCTATCTCGTGTTCGATCCCCGGATCGAGTACTGAGATGTCCGCGGTCCCCCGATCCGAATCCGAAACGCTCCGCGGCGGCCCGGCCGCGCGGCGCGCACGGCCCCGCGCGGCCTCCGCACCCGGGCGGCTGCTGTGGCGACGTCTCACCGCGAACGTCGGTGCCATTATCGGGCTCGTCCTTCTCGCGGCCATCCTGCTGATCGCCCTGCTGGCGCCTCTGCTCACGCCGTACAGTCCCTATGCCATTACGGTGCAGCAGCAGTTCCGGCCGCCGTCCTCGCAGCACCTTATGGGGACCGATGACCTCGGGCGCGACGTGGGCAGCCGGGTCATCGCCGGCACACGGATCTCCCTCATGGTCGCCTCGCTCGTCCTGCTCCTCGCCGGCGGGATCGGCGTGGTCTTAGGCATTGTGTCGGGTTACCGCGGCGGCGTGGTGGACGAGGCGATCATGCGCGCGAGCGATATCTTTCTCGCGTTCCCGTCGTTCTTGCTCGCCATGGCGATCGTGGCCGCGCTGGGACCGGGCCTCACCAACGCGGTGCTCGCCATCGGCCTGGCATGGTGGCCTCGCTATGCACGGCTGATGCGCGGTCAGGTCCTGCGCCTCAGGCAGGTCCTCTACGCGGAGTCCGCCCGGGCCCTCGGAGCCGGCGACGCGCGCATTTTGGTCCGGCACATCTTGCCGAACTGCCTGGCGCCGTTGATCGTGCAGCTCACCATGGACGCGGGCGGCGCCATCCTGATTACGGCCAGCCTGAGCTTCGTCGGACTCGGTGCCCGGCCGCCGATGCCGGAGTGGGGGTTCATGACCGCCCTCGGACGACAGTTCCTGCTGACCGCGTGGTGGGTCCCGATCTTTCCGGGTCTCGCGATTTCGCTGACCGTCGCGGCCTTCATGTTCATGGGCGATGCGCTGCGCGACTTGATGGATCCGGCGCTGCGGAACGTCGGCGGCGGATGGTCGGCAGCATAGCACCGCCTAAGAGAAACCCGAGGACGACCGTCTTTGTCACGGGCGCGTGCAGCGGGCTGTACTGGAGCGTGATAGGTGGAATCCAAGCCTCATACGGCTCCTAGCCGCATTCAGCAAATGGCCAGGCAAGGGTTCCTAAAGGTCCGCCGCTCCGTCCCCGCGTAATTAGCAGCCGCGATGGACTGTGATCTCGTCATTCGCGACGGCGTCGTCGTCACGGCGGCGGCGCAAGGGCCGGCCGACATCGGCATTCGCGGCGGCGTTATCGCGCAGATCGGCGGTGAGATACGGGGGCGGCGGGAACTCGACGCCGCGGGCCGCTACGTATTCCCCGGCGGGGTGGACATCCACGTCCACCTGAGCCAGGCGGCGCGGCCGGAGCCCGGGCGTGAACTCTGGGTGGACGATTTCTGGACCGGCTCCCGGGCCGCCATCGCCGGCGGCGTGACGACCGTCGGCAACATGACGTTTCAGTGGGCCGGCGAGCGGCTGCAGGACGCACTGGAGCGGGATCTCGCCGCGGCGCGCCGCGACGCGGCCATCGACTTCGTGCTCCATCCGGTGCTGACAGAGCCGACGCCCGCGGCGATCGAAGAAGTTGGTGGCTTGGCGGCGCAGGGCCATGCGAGCCTCAAGATCTTCATGAGTCGCGACAACTTCGACGCGGAGATCGACGGCTACATCCGCGCCATGCGCGCGGCGGCGGATACCGGGCTTGTCACGCTCGTGCACTGCGAGGACGGCGCGCTGCAGCGGTTCCTCAAAGCCCGGCTGATCGAGGAAGGCCGCGGGGACCTCCGGCACTATCCGGAGAGCCGGCCGGATTACACAGAAGCGGCGGCCACCGGGCGCGCGATCGGCCTCGCGCGGGCGACCGGCGCCACGATCTACGTCGTTCATCTATCGTCCGCCGCGGCGCTCGATCGGTGCCGCGCGGCTCGCGCCGAAGGCCTGCCCGTGTACGTCGAGACGCGGCCGCTCTACCTGTATCTCACGCGCGAACGGTTCGAAGAGCCGGAGGGCGCGAAATACACGGGCGCGCCCCCCCTGCGCGAGCAGCCGGACCTGGACGCCATGTGGGCCGGCCTCCGGAGCGGCGACGTGCAGGCGGTGTGCACCGACCACGCGCCCTGGACCCTGCGCCAGAAGACGGATCCGTCGCTCACGGTGGCGACCGTGCGAAACGGTGTCGCCGACCTCGAGACGCTGATGCCGATGCTCTTCTCCGAGGGCGTCCGCACGAGGCACGTCTCGCTCTCGCGATTCGTGGAACTCACCAGCACCAACGTCGCCAAACTCTTCGGCCTCTATCCCCGCAAGGGCACGATCGCCGTGGGTTCGGATGCCGACGTGGTCGTTTGGGACGCGGACCTGTCGCGCACGATCGACGGCGCCTCGATGCAGTCTCGCGCCGGCTACTCCGTCTACGACGGCCGCGAGGTGCGAGGCTGGCCGGTATTTACCATCAGCCGCGGAGAGGTCGTTCTTGACGGCACGCAGATCACGGCGGAGCGAGGCCGCGGGCGGTGGATCGAGGTCCGGCCCCGCGGCCGCGGCACGGCGCCGTTATTGTAGCGGGCAGCGGTCATCCGCGGGCACGGCCGATCAGGTTCGCCGGCGGCCAGGCCCGCCGGCGATTAGGTACGCAGGAGCGAATCGAAGGGTCGCACCACGTGTGGCGACCATTCCCACGACTGAGGCGGTGTGCACATGAAGATCCCGAACCGGTTGATGGCCCCGACTCCCGAACAGCGGCAGAAGGCGCTCGAGGTCCTCGAGACCGGCAAGACCTACGGCGGCGAGGAAACCGAGCGGTTCGAGACGGAGCTCGCGGCCTGGTGCGGCCGCCGGTACGGCGTCACCGCCAACTCCGGTACGTCGATTTGCCTGCTTGCCGTCGACGCGAAGCGGGTCGGCCCCGGCGACGAAGTCATCCTGCCGGCGAACGGCTACGTCGGCGTGTTGGCCGCGGTCGTGAAGCGCGGCGCGACGCCCGTGTTTGTGGAGGTTGACGCCGAGACGTCCAACATCCGGCCGGACGCGGTCGCGGCCGCGGTCACGCCTCGGACGAAGGCGGTCGTCGCGATCCACGACTACGGCTTTCCCTGCGACATGGACCCGATCATGGAGACGGCGCGCCGGCACGACCTGTTCGTGATCGAGGACGCCGCCCACGCGCTCGGCGCCGAGTACAAGGGACGGCGGGCCGGCGGCATCGGCGACATGGGCTTTTTCAGCTTCTCGGGCAAGATGATCACCGCGTTTGGGCCGGGCGGCGGCGCGGTGACGGACGACGCGGGACTCGCCGAAGACCTGTCGAGTCTCCGCGACCAGGGACGGGTGCGGGATCTTCGGATCAGTTTCATCCGGCGGACCGATTCCCAGTGGTACGACCAGCGCTGGGTCGGCTACAACATGCACCTGACCGAACTGTGCGCGGCGCTCGCCCGCATCGACCTGGGGCGCTTGCCGCAGTACGTCGAGCACCGGCGCAGGGCGGCCGCCTACTACACGACGCGCTTTCGGGACGCCGGCGTGCCGCTGCAGCTCCCGCCGTCCCGGCCGTGGGCGGCTCCGTGCTACTTGCATTACACGGTCTGGAGTCCGGAGCGTGACGCGCTGCGCGAGACGCTCGCCGCGCGGGGCATCGAGGCGATCTCGCTCTACCCGACGCCGCTCCACCTCCTGCGGCCGGTCATCGAGCAATACAAGACACGGGAGGGACAATTCCCGGTTGCCGAGCGGCTGTGCCGCGAGACGCTCTCGCTGCCGGTCGGTCCACATATGACCGACGACAAGCTGGCCTATGTCGCTGACGCGGTCATCGGGCACTTCGCAGGCCGCAAGACCCCCACGACGGCGGCCGCGCGGCCGTAGCGGCGGCACTCTCCGCTAGACGTTTTCGCCGGCCGGGGGGACGGACGCGCCGCGGACCTGCCGGCCTTCGCGGGCGTCCCGCTCGATGCGTTCCGCCGTACGGCGTTCGGGACGTCCGTACCCGCCGCCGCCGCCCGAACGGACGACCAAGCGGTCTCCCGCCCTCAGCGATTCATGCACCTTGGACCCCAGCACGCGGGATGCGCCGTCTCGCACAAGGACGCACGCGCCGGGCGCCCCGGTGCCGCCTTCGAAGAGGCCCGGCGCGCCGTGGCGGTGCCGGTCGGAGTGCAGCCCGAACGTCACGTCGCCGCTGAGGATCCGATACGCGCGCTCCATGCCGAGGCCGCCCCGAAACTCGCCGTCGCCGCCGGAGTTCGGGACGAGGCCGTAGCGCAGGATCTCGAGGAACGGGAACTCGATCTCGACCGATTCCACCGGCGTGTTCTGCCCGTTGGTGAGCGGCATGATCATGCCGTCCGCGCCGTCCTGGCACCAGAGCGCGCCGTTGCCAGCCCCCAGCACCTCGGAAAGGATCCGGGCGTGGCCGTCGATGCGATGGCCGAACGAGATGCCGGTCTGCGCGTCGAAGCCGGGCGCCATCACCCGCTTCGGCAGCACCGGGGCCAGCGCGGTGTTGACCGCGTCGAAGATCTTGTAGCACGCGCTGGTGCGCGCCCGGGTGGCGGCCGGCCAGCGCGGATTGAGCAGGCAGCCGAGCGGTGCCGTGACGTGGACCGGCCGCATGCTCCCCGCGTTGACGAGCAGATGCGTGATCCCCAGGATCGCCACGATCGTCGTCCGGACGCTTGAGAGCGTCGAGCCCCACGGGACGTTGATGAAGCCGCGCGCCTGCGGATCGGTGCCGGTGAAGTCGATCGTCATGTCGCTCCCGGCGATGCGGACGGTGACCCGCACGTAGAACGGTCCGGCGCCCGTCCCGTCGTCTTCCATGTAGGCTTCGCTGCGGTACTCGCCGTCCGGGATCGCGGCGATCGCCTGGCGGGAGATGCGCTCGCCGTAGTCCTGGACGTCCGCCATGAACTGGGCGACCGCGTCCTCCCCGTACTTGCGCGCGAGGGCCTTGACGCGCGCCTCGCCGGTGCGGCACGCGGCGATCTGGGCGTCGAAGTCGGCCAGCACCGTGCGCGGCGCGCGCACGTTCGCGCCGAAGAACCTGCCGAACGGCGATGTTCGCCAGTGTTCGTCCAGCGGAATGCGCATCGGCGGGAAGACGATGCCCTCCTGGAATACATCGGTCGCCCGGGCGTTGCTGGCCGCCGCGCCGCCGCCGAGGTCGAGGTGATGCACGTTGGCGCAGGCGATCCCGAGGAGGCGGCCGTCGAGGCGGATCGGCGTGAAGAGCAGCACGTCGTTGATGTGCTGGCCGCCGTGGAACGGGTCGTTGACGACGAAGGCCTCGCCGTCCTGGAGGCTGTCGAACGCGTACTCTTCCGCGATCGCGGCGGCGGCCGGGTCGATCGCGTTCAGCAACTGCGGGATGTAGTTGGCGATCGCGATCGTGTTGCCGCGCGGATCGAGGACGGCCGTCGCGATGTCGCGGACCTCGCGCACGATCGTGGAGTGCGCCGAGCGGTAGAGATTCACGCCCATCTCCTCCGCGGTCGCCGCGAAGGCGTGGCCGATGACGGAGAGCGTCACGGGGTTCATGCGCCGGCCTCCAAGATGAGATTGCCGAGCCGGTCGGCGCGTGCCGCCCAGCCCTGCGGCACGTACGTCGTCGCGGTCGGCTCTTCGACCACGCACGGTCCCGCGAGCCGGTCGCCGGTGTCCAGTTCGTGGCGGGGATGGTAGTCTTCGGCGCGGGGCGCCGGCGCGCCGCCGTGCCCCGGCGCGGGCCGGATCGCGCGGAGCGGCGACGGCGCGAGCGCGATCAGACGGTAGCCGACGACCTCGACGCTTTGGTCCCGCACGGCGTGCCCGTAGCGGACGTGGTGGGCTTCGTGGAACGCGTCGACCGCCGCCGCCACCGGTATCCCGTCGCACGGCACGCTGATCTCGTAGGCCTGGCCGGCGTAGCGCATGTCCATTTCCCGCCGGCAGGTCACCTCGCGCCACGGGCGATCGTAGGCCTCGAATTCCCGCCGTGCCTGCGCCGCCAGGTCCGCGAAGAGCGCCGCGGCGTCGCGGTCGGCGACGCGCGCGGCCGGTGCGACGCGCGTGACGGAGAAGTCCTGCCGCGTATCCGCCAGCAGGAGGCCGTACGCCGACACGAGGCCCGGGTTGACTGGGACCAGCACCCGCGCGATGCCGAGGTCCGCGGCAACGGCGGCGGCGTGCAGCGGTCCCGATCCGCCGTACGCGACGATGGTGTAGTCGCGCGGGTCGTAGCCGCGCTCAATCGAGACGAGGCGGACGGCCTGCGCCATGGTCACGTTGACGAGGCGCAGCACGCCGTCGAGCGTCTCGCGCCGCGGAAGCCCCACGCGGTCGGCCAGGGCGCCGAGCGCCGCCTCGCCGGCCGCCGCGTCGAGCCGCAGCCGTCCGCCGAAGAACGCCTCCGGGCGGATGCGGCCGGCGAGGACGTTCGCGTCCGTGACGGTGAACGCGGTCCCGCCCTTGCCGTAGGCCGCCGGCCCGGGATCCGCGCCGGCGCTTTCCGGGCCGACCTTCAGGATGCCGCCGCGGTCGACGTCGGCGATGCTCCCGCCGCCTGCGCCCACCGTCGCGATGTCGATCATCGGGACGTTCAACGGCAGGCCGGCGATCTTGTACTCGCGGGTGACGCCGGGCCGGCCGTCGGTGACGAGACAGACGTCTGTGCTGGTGCCGCCCATGTCGAACGTGATCATGTTCGGGAAGCCGGCCTCGAGCGCGGCGGTGGTGGCGCCGACCACTCCCGCCGCGGGGCCTGAGAGAATCATCTTCGCGGCGTGGCGCCTGATCGCGCCGGCCGGGATGGTGCCGCCGTTCGCTTGCACGATGGTGAGCGGGCCGCGGAAGCCGCGGTCGCGCAGCCGGTCCTCGAGGCGCGACAGGTAGCCGTCCACGACGGGCTTCGCGTATGCGCTGATAACGCAGGTGCTGGTCCGCTCGTACTCGCGGAACTGCGGCAGGACGTCGGACGACCGCGTCACGGCCACGCCGGGCAGGGCCGCAGCGAGGGCCTCTTCGGCCGCGATCTCGTGCGCGGGGTTGACGTAGGCGTGGAGGAAGCAGATCGCGACCGACTGGATCAGCTCGTCGCGGACGAGGCGCCCGACCTGGTCGACGAACGAGAAGTCCTCCAGCGCCCGCCGGACCCCGCCGTCGGCTCCTATGCGCTCGTCGGCCTCGATGATGTGGTCGCGGGAGACGAGCGGCTCGGGCTGGCGGTAGAACAGGTCGAACAGGCGCGTCTTGGCCTGCCGCTGGATCAGCAGCACGTCCCGGAAACCTTTGGTCGTGACGAGGCAGGTGCGGGCGCCTTTGCGCTCGAGCACCGCGTTGGTGACCACCGTCGAGCCGTGGATCAGCGCCGCGATCTCGGCCGGCGGGACGCCGCACTCGGTCACCGCGGCGAGGACCGCGCGCTCCGGCTCGGCCGGCGTGGACATCACCTTGCCGGTGGCTTCGATGTGATCCCCCCGCGACAGCACCCAGTCCGTAAACGTGCCGCCGGTTTCGATGCCGAGCCTGAGCCCGGTCATGCCTCGATCCTCGTCACCGATGCCTCCTCCACGCGTCCCTGTCCCGTCGCCGGGCACGATTGTAGGGACGTCGTCCGGATCACCGCGAGCGGTACCGCGGGTCGAGCAGATCGCGCAGACCGTCGCCCAGCACGTTGAACGCGAGCACCAGCGTCAGGATGGCCAGCCCGGGGAACGTGCTGATCCACCACTGGTCCAGGTAATTGCGGCCCGCGGCGATCATCGATCCCCACTCCGGGATCTCCGGCGGCGGCCCGAGCCCGAGAAAGCTCAGCGAGGCGAACGTCAGGATCGCGTGGCCGACGTCGAGCGTGCCGAGGATGACGACGGGCGAAATCGTGCCGGGCAGCACGTGCCGCAGGAAGATCCGCAGGCGGGAGCCGCCGAGGGCCCGCGCGGCCATGACGTACTCGCGATCCCGCAGCGACAGCACGATACCGCGCACGAGCCTGGCGTAGGACGGCCACCAGGCGACCATGATGGCGATCACAGCGTTGCGGATGCCCGGTCCCAGCGCGGCGGTGATGACGAGCGCCAGGATCACCGTGGGAAAGGCCAGCATGAGGTCCGTCCCGCGCATGATCGCTTCGTCCGCGGTCCCGCCGACGAAGCCGGCGCTGCCGCCGATGACGGTGCCGAGGACCACGGCCAGGGTGACCGCGATCATGCCGACCGGAATGGAGAGGCGCGCCCCGTAGAGGATGCGGCTAAAGACGTCCCGGCCGAGCGGGTCCGTGCCGAGCCAGTGCGCGGCGCTCGGCTCGGTCAGGCGCGCGCTGATGGACTGCGACAGCGGGTCGTACGGGGCGAGCGCCGGCGCCAGGAACGCGACGGCGATCCAGGCGGCCACCATCCCGAGCGCCACGAGCGCGAGCGGCGACCCCGTGAGCTGCTTCGGCAGCAGGCGGCGCCGTCTCGCCGGGCGCGCAACGGCCGTGGCTCCCTGCGGGGCCGTCGATTCCGCCGCGGTGATGGCCCGCATCGTCAGCCGACCCGGATCCGCGGGTCGGAGAAGGCGTACGCCACGTCGACCACGAGATTCACGATGACGTACACCGACGCCACGACGATGCCGGTCCCCATGATGGCCGGGAAATCAAGCGACGTGGCGCTGCTGAAGGCGTAGAGGCCGAGGCCCGGCCACGTGAATACCGTCTCGATCACGACGGCGCCCGAGAGCAGCCCGCCGAAGCTGAGCCCGACCATGGTGATGACGGGAATGAGCGCGTTGCGCGCCGCGTGCCGCACGATCACCGCCCATCGCGTGACGCCCTTCGCGCGCGCCGTCCTGACGTACTCTTCGCCGAGCACTTCGAGCATGCTGCCCCGCATCATCCGCGTCACAATGCCGAGGCTGTAGGCCGACAGCACGACGGCCGGCAGGATGAGGTGCCGCAGCCAGTCGAGCGCGGCGTCCCAACGGCCGCTCACGATCGCGTCGATCGGCAGGAACCCCGTGATGAACGGCGGCGGGGTCAGGTCGGCGCTGAGCCTCGCCGGGGCCGGCGCCCACCCCAGCCGCTGGTAGAAGATCACGATCGCGACGAGGCCCAGCCAAAACGCCGGGGTCGACACGCCGATGAGCGATGTCAGGCGGGCCGCCTGGTCGAGCGGCCGTTCGCGGTTCACCGCGGCCAGCATCCCAAGCGGGATGCCGGCGACCAGACTCAGGCACATCGCGGCCATCGAGATTTCGATCGTGGCCGGGAGGTGCTGCCGGAGGTCGAGCACCACAGGCTGCCGCGTGGAGATCGAGGTCCCCATATCGCCGTGCATCAGGTGCCAGAGGTAGACCAGGTACTGTTTGTAGAGCGGCTGATCCAGCCCCCAGCGGTGCTTAAATGCCGCGACGATGGCCGGATCGGCAGCCGCCCGGTCGCCGAGGTTGGTGGCGATCGGGTCCGCCGGGATGGTATGGGATAAGATGAAGCTCAGCACGGTGATCCCAATGAGCATCGGGATCAGCAGCAGCACCCGGCGGACGATGTAGCGATAGAGCGTCATGAAATACCGGACGGCGCCCTCACCGGCGCGCTCCGGCGTGCGCCGCCTTTCCTAGGGCCGGCCATTCGTCCTTCGGTGGCTCCGAGCCCATTTATCAAAACGGTATTTCTCGTATCGAAACATCCGTCCGATCCTAGAGGGGTTGTTTCTCTCAGCCCGAACAATTTCCTTGCCGAGGACCCTCGAGGAGGGATAGCGATGGCTCAGGCCCCCGTCCGTGACGTCCGCTACAAGCCCGTGATGACCGACGAGATGATCGACGCCGCCACCCGAGTGCTGCGGAGCGGCAAGTATATCAGGAGTTTCCCGCTCGAGGACTCGGAAGGCAAGCGCTTCGAGGACGAGTTCTGCGCGTACATCGGCGCCCCGCATGCGGTGAACGTCTCGAGCGGCACCGCCGCGCTGCACATCGCTTTGCTCGCCGCGGGCGTGGCCCCGGGCGACGAAGTTATCACGGTGCCGAACACATTCTCCTCCGTCGCGGACGTGATCATTCTCTGCGGCGCCACGCCGGTGCTCGTGGACGTCGAGCCGGACACCTACAACATGAACGTCGGGCTCGTCGAGCGCGCCATCACCCCGAAGACCAAGGCGATCCTGCCCGTGCATATGAACGGGCAGGCGGTCGACATGGATCCGCTGATGGCGATCGCCCGGCGCCACGGGCTGAAGGTGGTCGAGGACGTCTGCCACGCGGCCGGTGCGAAATACAAGGGCAAGTACCTCGGGACCTTCGGCGACGCCGGCGCCTTCTCGTTCGTGCAGAACAAATGCATCTCGGTCGGCGGGGAAGGGGGCATGGTGGTCACCTCCGATGCCCGGATTTGGGAGAGCTGCATGATGCTCGCCAACCACGGCCGCGGCCGCCGGTGGTTCGACGGGCACAAGGCGTACCATATCTACCGGGCGCAGCAGATCGAGATGGTCGCCTTCAACTACCGCCAGAACGAAGTGCTCTCGGCGATCGGCCGAATTCAGCTCCGCTACCTAGACGAGTGGAACGCGCACCGGCGCGAGAACGCGGCGCTCTACGGCAGGCTGCTCGGCCGGTTCGCGCACGACCTCACGCTGCCGGCGACCCGGCCGTACGCGGAGCACTCGATGCTGCGGTTCGTCGTCCAGACCCCGCGCCGCGACGAGCTGCGCGCCTACCTCGAGGACCGCGGCATCCACGTCATGGTCGAGTACGGCACGCCGATCCACCTCGATCACGCGTACCAGCCGTACTGCGGCGCGCCGGAGGGCACGTTTCCGGTGACGGAGCGGCTGGCGCAAACGATTCTCACCCTGCCGTGCTATCAGACGCTCGACGCCGACGACATCGGTTATGTCTCCGAGGTGATCCGGCAGTTCTACGGTGGGTAAGACGGCCGCGCCGGTCCTGTACCGGTGCCTGTGGACGCCCTTCGATGACGAGATGCGGGACGCGATGCTGCGTCCCACACCCGGGCCGGAGTACTACGACGGACCGGAAGTCGAGGCGTTCGAGCGCGAGGCGGCGGCGTATCTCGGCGTGGCGCACGCCGCCGGCGTGTCGTCCGGCACGACGGCGCTGCACCTCGTGATGTTGGCCATGGGGATCGGGCCCGGCGATGAGGTGGTCTGCCCCGCGAACGGCTACCTCGCCGCCCCCGAGTGCACTCTCCACGTGGGCGCGACACCCGTGTACTGCGACGTGCTGGATGACACGGCCAATCTCGACGCGGTTACCGTCGAACGCGTGCTCACGCCGCGCACCAAAGCCGTGGTCGCCGTGCACACCTACGGCCATCCCGTGGACATGGATCCCCTGATGGACCTGGCACGCCGGCGGGGCATGTTCGTGATCGAGGACCTGGCCCACGCGTTCGGCGCCCGCTATAAGGGGCGGCCGGTCGGATCGATCGGGCACGCCGCCTTCACGAGCTTCGCCCGGAAGGGCGTGACGGTGGCCGGCCAGGGCGGGATGGCGTTCACGCCGGAGCCCGAGTGGGCGCGCCGCATGACCCTGCTGCGCCGGCACGGATGGGAGCCCGGGTCCGAGTACCGCAGCCGGATCGCGCTCGTCGGGTTCAACCATACGTTGAGCGAGTCGCTCGCGGCCGTGGGCCGCGTGTCGCTCGCGCGCCTCGACCGCGACAACGCCGTCCGGCGCGCCAATGCCCTGCGGTATACGGAGGGCCTGCGGCGCTTCAACGCCCGAGGTGCGGCGGTGCGGCCGCCCGTCGAGCGGCCGTACGCGTCGCATGCCTGGCTGCACTACGTCGTCCGCACGTCTCGCCGCGACGAACTCATCGCCTTCCTCCGGCAGCGGGGCATCGAGGCCGGCATCCACTACAAACACCCGGTCTACCGGGAGCCCGCGTACGTCGCCCGTACGGGGGTGGATCCCGGCCCTCGGCCCGTGGCGGACCGGATCGTATCGGAGATCATGACGCTGCCGTCGCACCCCGATATGGGGGACGGCATCGACTACGTCCTCGGACAGCTCGCGGAGTTTCCATGGACCACGACCTCGCCTACCGCTCGCTGACGGACCTCGGTCGCCTGCTGGACCGGCGGGAGGTGTCGCCGGTCGATATCGTCCAGGCGGTTCTCGGGCGCATCGAGCGCTACGGCGGCCGGCTGGCGAGCTACATCACGGTCTGCGGCGAGGCGGCGCTTTCGGAGGCGAGGGCCGCGGAGCAGGAGATCGCGCGCGCCGGGCGCCGGCGGGGCCGGCTGCACGGCCTCCCCATCGCGCACAAGGACGTGAGCCTGACGCGGGGCGTGCGGACCACCGCGCATTCGCGCTGCCTGCTCGAGTACGTGCCCGACCGCGACGCGACCCACGTGCGCCGGCTGCGCGAGGGCGGGATGATCTTGATCGGCAAGACGAACACCACCGAGTTCGCGTGCGGCACGCTGGACCTGTTCGGCGTCCACCGCAACCCATGGGATCTCGGCCGCTACGCCGGCGGGTCGAGCGGGGGGTCGGCGGCCGCGCTGGCGGCCGGCCTCGCGGTTGCGGCGACGGGCTCGGACACCGGCGGTTCCATCCGGGTTCCGGCCAGTTTTTGCGGCGTCGTCGGACTCAAGCCCACGTACGGCCGCGTAAGCCGCAACGGCCTCGTGCCGCTCTCCTGGAGCATGGACCACGTGGGCCCGATGACCCGCACCGTCGCGGACTGCGCGCTCCTCCTCAACGCGATGGCGGGCCATGACCCGGTGGATCCGACGAGCGCGAGGACGCCCGTCCCGGATTTTACCGACGGATTGGACGCCGGGACCCGGGGCGTAGTGCTCGGCGTGCCGCGGCAGCACTTCTACGAGGGACTGGATCCCGAGGTCGACGCGGCGCTGCGCGCGGCGCTGCGGGAATTGGAGTCGCTGGGCGCGCGTCTGGAGCCGGTCGACCTGCCGCTCGCGCCGTACGTGACCGCGCCGGGCGGTATTCTGATCATGGCCGAGGCCTTCGGCCTGCACGCGGCGCGCCTGCGCGAGCGGGCGGCCGACTACGGCACCCGGACCCGGCGGCGGATTGTCTCCGGCGGCTGCTACACGAGCGGCGAATACGAGGCCGCGGCGCGGTTCCGGGTCGCGTGGACCCGCGAGCTCGCTTCGGTGCTCGAGCGGGTGGACGCCGTGGTCACACCGACGCTGCCGCACCCGGCCTTTCCGGTCGAGACGCAGCTCGGCGAGCCGCCGGATACAAGCTGGGGGACGCGGCA
This sequence comes from bacterium, assembly GCA_035934535.1. Taxonomy (GTDB): domain Bacteria; phylum Sysuimicrobiota; class Sysuimicrobiia; order Sysuimicrobiales; family Segetimicrobiaceae; genus DASSJF01. The sequence continues at coordinate 16,155 of DASYXS010000062.1, read as the reverse complement.
CTTCAACATGTCGGGGCATCCGGCGCTGACCGTGCCGTGCGGCTTCACCGCGGCGGGACTGCCGGTCGGCATGCAGCTCGCCGGACGGTATTTCGACGAGGCGTCGCTCTTCCGGATCGCGCACGCCTACGAGCAGGCGACGTCCTGGCATACACGCCGGCCGCCGCTGGAGGCCGCCGCATGAGGCCCGCCGGGCAGAATGCTGCGGACGAGGTTCGCGCCGCGCTGGCGCGCCAAGGCATCACCGTCGGCGAAGACGACCTCGCCGTTGTGGTGAAGATCGTCGAGGCGAACCGGGCCGGCCTGGAGCGCGCGCTGGCGGCGGTGTCCGGCGAGCCTGAGGTGCCGCAGGGGTTCGTTCCACCGGCGCCGCCCGGCGACGCGGCGCCGCAGGCCGGATGAGCGGGGTGCGGTGATGGCGCTTGGCGTAGGCGTGCGTCCGTCGATGGAGATCCCCTACAAGTTTCCTTATCCCGTCACCGACGAGATGCTCCGCGCCGTCGAGGACGTGCTGCGGAGGCGCATCCACTACTTTGGGCCGTACACGGACGCGCTCGAAGCGAAGCTCGCGGCCCTCAGCGGGACCGAGCGCGCGGTCGCATGCGCCTCGGGTAGCAGCGCGATCCTCATGGGGCTGCAGGCCTGCGGGCTCTGCGCCGGCGACGAGGCCGTCATGCCGGCCAACATCTACGGCGGCGTGCCGGAGGCGGTGCTGCAGCTCGGCGCGGCGCCGGTCCTGGTCGATGTCGAGCCGGAAACCGACAACATCGCGGTGGATCAGGTCGAGGGTGCGCTCACGTCCCGCACGCGGGTCATCGCCGTGCAGCACAGCTACGGCCACGCCGTCGACATGGATCCCCTGCGCCGCCTCGCCGAGCGGCGCGGCGTGCGGATTCTCGAAGACGCGGCGCACGCGCTCGGCGGCCGCTACAAGGGCCGGCCGACCGGCGGCCTCGGCGACGTCGGCGTCTTCGCGTTCAGCAACAAGGGGATTTCGGCCACCGGCGTCGGCGGCGCCGCCACCGCGGGGGATCCCGATCTGGCGCAGGACCTCGTCGATCGCCGCTATCACGGCCGGCGGGACGGCTACGAGACCCACGTGCTCGGCTACAACTTCCGCCTCACGGAGATGGTGGCCGCGGTCGCGTCCTGCCAGCTGGACCTGCTGCCGGCGTGGAACGCGCAGCGGCGGCGCAACGCCGGCGACTACACCCGGCGGCTTCGCGACAGCGGCCTGCCGCTCGGCCTGCCGGTGGAACGGCCTTACGCCGGGCACACGTGGCTGCACTACGTCGTCCGGCTCAAGGAGCGCGACGCCCTGATGGCCCACCTGCAACGGCGTGGTGTGACGGCCGCCGTTCACTATCCCGTGCCGGTGCACCGCCACGCGGGGTTCGCCGGACGGCTGCCCTACTGCGAGGGACAGTTTCCCCGAGCGGAGGCGGCGTGCCGGGAGATCCTGTCGCTGCCGTGCCATCCCGCGGTGGGAGAGGCCGAGATCGAGTACGTCACGGCCGCCGTCGCGGAATTCTTCGCCGGCCGCCGCTGAGGCGGGGAGGGCCCATGGAAATCCCGTACCGCGCGCCGATCGTCACCGACGAAATGCGCCGCAAGGCGCTGGACGTGCTGGACAGCGGCAAAACGTTCGGCGGGCAGGAGACCGAGCGCTTCGAGGTCGAGCTCGCAGAGCGCTGCGGCTGCCGCTACGGCGTGAGCGCCAACTCCGGAACGTCGGCGACGATGCTCGCGCTCGACGCGCGCGGCGTCGGCCCCGGCGACGAAGTCGTCATGGCCGCCAACGCGTACATCGGCGTGCTGGCGGCGGTCGTGAAGCTCGGCGCGGTGCCGGTGTTCGTGGAGGCCGACGCCGACACGGGCAACCTCGCGCCGGCGGCGGCCGCCGCGGCGGTCGGGGCGAGGACACGCGCCGTCGTGCCGATCCACATGTACGGCTTTCCGTGCGACATGGACCCGATCGTGGCGGCGGCGCGGGCGCGCGAGGCGTTCGTGCTGGAGGACGCGGCCCACGCGCTCGGCGCGACGTACAAGGGCCGGCCGGCCGGCGGCCTCGGCGACGCCGGATTCTTCAGTTTTTCCGGCAAGATGATCACCGTGTTCAGCACGGGCGGCGCGGTCGTGACGAACGATCGCGCGCTGGCCGAAAGCATCTCAAGCCTGCGCGACCAGGGCCGGCTGCGGGACGAGCAGATCAGCTTCATCCGCCGCACCGACGCCTCATGGTACGACCAGCGCTGGATCGGCTACAACATGCACCTATCGGAGATGGCGTGCGCGCTCGGCCGGCTCCAGCTCCGCCTGCTGGACGACTTCACGGCGAAGCGCCGGCGGGCCGCCGCCTATTACACGGCGCGCTTCCGGAACGCGGGGCTGCCGGTCCGGCTGCCGCCCGAGCGTCCGTGGGCCAACTCGTCGTTTCTGCACTACGCGATCTGGACGCCCGAGCGGGACGAGCTCGTCGAGTTCCTTCGTCGGCGCGACATTGGGGTGGGCATCCACTACCCACGGCCGCTGCACCTGCTGGAGCCCGTCAAGGCCCGCTACGGCACCCGTGAGGGGCAGTTCCCGATCGCGGAGCGCCTGTGCCGCGAGAATCTCTCGCTCCCCGTCGGCCCCCACATGACCGAGGAGATGTTGGCGCGCGTGGCCGATTTGGTGATCGCGTTCTTTACGGAAAGAGCCGGCCGCACCAGGGCGTGAGCCGCTGGAACGCTTCGGCAAACTTGATGGCCGGGTTGCCGGCGACATAGGCGGCCTGGGTGCCGCGCTGCTGCGACCGCGTGCGGTAGCGCTCGACGTGGTACGGCTGCGCGCGAAATTCCGCCGTCGCGCGCAGCTTCGCATCCATGGTATCCGTGATGTCGATGAAGTAGTCGGGCACGAACCCCGTCATCTCCGTCAGCGGCTGCGTCGGCTCGCAGGCGAAGATCTGCGTCGGGGTCATCACCGGGAGATCCGGCTCGACGCCGGCCAGGCCCGTGTAGTACGCGGCCTCCATGGTGGCCTGGTACGCCGCCGTGTGGTCGGGATTGTACGGCTCCTTCGCCGGATGTGTGATGATGACGCGCGGGCGAAACGTCCGGATCTCGCGCACGAGCCGCATGAGCCGCTCGGCATCGAAGGTCATCGGCTGGTCGCGGTAGTCGTAGAACACGAGCTCCACGCCGAGGATCTCGGCCGCGGCCCGGGCCTCGGCGCGCCGCACCTCGGCCACCTCCTCCTCGGTCGTTTTGCCGCCGCGCGCCTTCCAGAATTCGTTCGATTCCCCGCGCGCGCCCGGACTCAAGACGACGACGCGGACCGCGGATCCGGACGCCGCGTACCGGGCCAGCGTGCCGCCCGCGCGGACGCAGAAGTCCGCGGCGTGCGCGCTGACGCACAACACACGATCGGTGGCCATGTCTTCTTCCTCCTCGGATGCGGCGGGCTCAGCGGGCCGGCCGCTCGAGCACCTGCCGGTTGACGAGAAACGCGGGCGGCCGGCCTTCCAACGCCTCCACCACCTGCCGGGCCGCGTCGCGCTGGCCCTGCGCGATCGATTCTTCGGAGTAGAAGCCGATGTGCCCCGACACCGTCACGGTGGGAAGCGACAGCAGCGGGTGGTCCGTCCGCAGCGGCTCCTCCGCGAACACGTCGAGGCCTGCGCCGGCGAGCCGGCCCTCGCGCAGGGCGTCGACGAGAGCCGCCTCGTCCACCACCGGGCCGCGCGAGGTGTTGACCACCACCGCGCCGGGCTTCATTCTCGCGATCGCCTCGCGCGACACGATCCCTCGCGTTTCGGGCGAGAGCGGCAGGTGAATCGACAGGATGTCGGCCTCGGACAGGCATGTCGTGAAGTCCACGGCCTGCACGTTCTCGGACCGGAACACCCTGTCGCCGAGGTAGGGGTCGTGCGCGATGACCTCGAGGCCGAGCGCGCGGCCTTTCCGTCCCGTGGCCCGCGCGATGTTGCCGAATCCCAGCAGGCCGAGCGTCCGTCCGGCAATCCGCCGCAGCGGGACGATCGGTTTGATGTGCCACTGGCCGGCCCGCACCGCACGGTCGGCGGCGACGATCTTGCGGGTGACGGCCAGCAAGAGCGCGATCGCGTGCGACGAGACTTCGTCCACGGCGTAGAGCGGCCCGTTGGTGACCCAGATGCCGCGCTCGGTCGCGGCCGCCACGTCGACGCGGTCGACCCCGGTGCCGTAGTGCGCGATGATCCGGCAGCGGGTCAGCCGGCCGATCCTCGCCGCGTCCAGCAGGCCGCGGGAGTGCAGCACCGCGTCGACCTGCGGAGCCGCACGGTCAAAAGCCTCCGGGTCGTCCATGTCCACCGACTCGAGCCGGATCCCCTTGGGCTCGAGAATGCCGCGTTCGACCCGTATATCATAGGAGGGCTGGCGCTTCGATTCGGTGCGGATGCAATACCAAGACCGCTCGGTCATCCACTCACCCTTCTTCGAGGGCCGGCGCCTCGTGCGGTATTACGGAACAGCGGTGTGAAACGGTGGCGGGCAGCGTCTGCACGCGGAACGGTGTTTCAAAGTAGACAGGACTTCTCCGCAGTCCGCCTGAACCCCTTGAGCAGCGCACGGACAATCGCACAAATCAGCGTACGATACTGTCGCGAAGGAGGCCCTATGGCCGGCCGTATTGTCGCCTTCCGCCCGGTCGTCGACCAGGAGATGAAAGATGCCGCATGCCGGGTGCTCGACTCGGGGCACTACATCCGCACGTCCCCGACCGGGGCCTCGGAGGGCAAAGCGCTCGAGGATGAGTTCGGCGCCTTTCTCGCCGCGCCCGACGGCCGCCGGCCGTACGTCGCCAACCTGGCGAACGGGACCGCGGCGATGCATCTCGCGTGGCTCGCATGCGGCGTCGGTCCCGGCGACGAGGTGATCATTCCCGCCAACACGTTTGTCAGCGTGGCGCACTGCGTGTCCCTCGCCGCCGCCACGCCGGTTCCCGTCGACGTCGAGGCGGACACCTACAACATGGATCCCGGGTCCGCCGTGGCCGCGATCCGCGCCCGGACGCGCGCGATCATGCCGGTTCACACGGCCGGCCATCCCGCCAATCTCGACCCGATCCTCCACCTGGCCCGCCGGCACAACCTCCTTGTCATTGAAGACGCCTGCCAGGCCATCGGGGCGCGCTACAACGGCCGCGCCGTCGGAACGATGGGCGAGATGGGCTGCTACAGTTTCGTCCAAAACAAAGCGATGACGTGCGGCGGGGAGGGCGGGGCCGTCGGCTCGTTCGACGAGATGCGGGTGCGCCGGGTCTTTAACCTCGCCAATCACGCGCGGGGCGAGCAGTTTCACCGTGCCCACAGCGACGACGCGCTGCCGGTCGCGCACGACGAGATCGGCTTCAACTATCGTCAGTCGGAGATTTTGTCCGCCGTGGCGCGCGTGCAGCTGCGCCGGCTGCCGGCGTGGATCGAGCAGCGCCGCCGCTGGGCAGGCCTCTACCGAGAGCTCATCACGGCGCGCGATCTGCCGGTCGACCTGCCGGCGGAGCGGCCCTACGCCTACCATTCGTACGTGCGCTTCGAGGTCCGCGTGCGCGAGCGGGAGCGTTCGGCGCTCCGACGCTACCTGGCCGCGCGCGGCGTGCGCACTCAGGTGCATTATCCGACGCCGATCCATCTCGACGTTCCGTACCGCGACACGCTCGGCCTCCGCCCCGGCGCGCTGCCGGTCAGCGAGCGTCTCGCGCGCGAAATCATGACGCTGCCGCTCTATCCGCAGATGACGGAGGACGACGTCGCCTACGTCGTCGAGCAGCTGCAGGGGTTCTTCGCGCAGCGCACGGCGGCGACGGCGTAAGCTACTGCCACTCCGCGTGGAACCGGTCCCGGATCTCCTCGCGGCTGAGGCCGGCGCTCAACAGCGCGACAAGTTTGACGCGGGCTTTGAGTCCCGACGTGCCGGCGAAGATCATGCCGAGCGACAACAGGTGCGACTCGCCGCCTTCGTGGCGGTAGGTGTTGCGCTGCAGCCGGCCGGTGGGGTACGGGTTGGCGACGACGACGGTGAGGCCCCGGGCCATCGCGTCCCTCAATAACTCAACGTACGGCGCGCTCATCCGTCCGAACTCGACGACGAGGCCGTGGGCGCCGCTGTCGATCGCGGCGCGCAGCAGCGCCTCCCCGGGATCTGCGGCGAACGGAATGCGTTCGACACGGGCGGTGATCGCCGCGGGCAGGACGGCCGGCAGCCGGCGAAACGGCCGCCGCGCGAAAAACACGTAGTCCTCGTCCACCGCGCCCAGCGGCCCGAACTCCGGCGATTGGAACGCCGCGGGATTGGCCGGACTGGTCTTGGTCACGTCCTTAGCACAGTGGATCGTGCCGTTCATCACCACCAGCACGCCGAGCCCGCGGGCACGCTCGCAGACCGCGACCTGAATCGCATTCAACAGGTTGGCGGGCCCGTCGTCGCCCGGAAGGGTGGGATTGCGGAGCGCCCCGGTCACGACGACCGGCCGGTCGTGCCCCAGCGTCACGTCGAGAAAGTAGGCCGTCTGCTCCAGCGTGGCCGTGCCGTGGGTGATCACGACGCCGGCGAGGCCGGAATCGGCGAGCGCGTCCGTCACCCGGTGTGCGAGGTCCAGCATCTGCGGGAAACCGATCGCGCTGCTCGACACCTCGAGCCAGCCGTCCACCTCGCAGTCGGCGTAGTCGCGGACTATGGGAATCCGGTCCAGCAGGTCTCGGGGCCCGAGTCCGGGCGCCACCGCGCCGGACGGCAGCCGCCTGCCGGCAATCGTGCCGCCCGTCGTAACGACTCGGACGCGCGGCCTGGATCCCGGGCTCACACCAGGTATCCGAGCCGGCCGGACAACTCGTAGGCCGCGTCCTGCAGCAGGCGCGCCAGCTGCTCCGTGTCCTCCTCCCGGAGTTGAAAGACGGATCCCGACACGCTGAGCGCCGCCTCGACGCCGCCCGAGGGCCCCCGCACCGGCACACCGACGCAGCGGATGCCCGCAAGAAACTCCTCCTGGTCCACCGCGTAGCCCCGCGCCTTGACCCGGCTCAACTCTTCGACCAGCGCCGCCGGATCGGTGATGGTGCGCGCCGTGCAGGCGGCGAGCGCGCCGTTGTTCATAAGCGGCGCCGCCACATCCTCCGGCAAGAAGGCCAGGATCGCCTTGCCGAGCGCGGTCGCATGCGCGGGCGCCTGCCGTCCGATGGGCGTGTACATGCGCGCGCTCTTCGGCCCGTCGATCCTCGCCACGTACATGACCTGCTGCTTATGGAGAATGCCGAGGTTGGCGTTGCAGCCGGTGGCCGATACCAGCCGCTCGAGGATCGAAATCGCCTGCTTGCGGATCTCGAGCTGGTTGAGCGCGGCGCCGGCGAGGATGATGCCCTGCAGGCCCAGGCGGTACTTCTCGGTTCGCGGATCCTGCTCGACGTAGCCCTCCGAGGCAAGCGTGGAGAGAATCCGGTACACGGTGCTCTGGCTCGTGTTGAGCCGCTTGCTGACCTCGATGACGCCGACCTGCCGGCCGTCCTCGGCCAGCAGGTTGAGAATGTCGATGGACCGTTTGACCGTTTTGACGGAATCCGACTTCGGCATGGGCCTCTCCCACCTCGACGAGATACGCCTGCGACAGCCGCCCTTCCCGCCGCGAAATGAAATTCCCTTCCGAATTGGAAATGAAATTTAGTTTTGAATCATGCGCAGTTTCCTTGTGCTATCGGGGAGGAAAGCCAATCCCAACGACAAAATACGGAACCGCACTGTCTTTTGGCGTCGAACGACAGCCAGGAGGAGGACCGCACCCCAGCGCCATGACCGTCGATCCCTCCGGAAGGCCGGTGCCCCATCTGCCGACCCTCGAGCGGTTTTCGCTTGCGGGGCGTGTCGCGATTGTGACCGGCGGCAACCGCAACCTCGGGCTCGGGCTGAGCCGCGGCCTTGCCGGTGCGGGCGCGCACGTGCTCATCGCCAACCGCGACGCCGGCAGCGGCGAGTCGGCTGCGGCCGCGCTGCGCGAAGAGGGATGGAGCGCCGCCGCGTGTGCGACCGACGTCAGCGACTCGGCGGCCTGCGAGCGGATGGCGGCCTTCGCCGCCGATCGGTGGGGGCGGATCGACATCCTGGTCAACAACGGCGCGGTGAGAGTGGACAAGACGGCGGCGGAGCACACCGCGGCGGATTTCGATTGGATCATGGGCGTGAACGTCCGCGGCCTCTTTCACGCCTGCCAGGCCGTCTATCCGTTCATGCGCCGGCAGCGCAAGGGCCGGATCATCAACATCGCGTCGATTTCGGCGCGCAAAGGCATGGTCCGCCGGACCTCCTACAGCGCGTCGAAGGGCGCGGTCGCGGCGCTCACGCGCGGGCTCGCGGTCGAATGGGCCGCCGACGGCATTACGGTCAATGCCATTTCGCCGGGCTCCATCGCCTCGCCGGACCGGCCCGCCGATCCGGCGTCGGCACGATACAAGATGACGATCGATCTGATCCCGCTCGGCCGGGTGTCTCAGCCCGAGGACATGGTGGGGTTGTGCGTCTTTCTGGCATCAGACGCCTCGGCGTACTTGACCGGCCAGGAAATCCTCATCGACGGCGGCTGGTCGCTCGTCATGCGTCCGATGTCCATGTCGTAGGCACGGCATACTCGACGACACACTCAACAGGGGGCGGACCATGCTCTTGAACGAACGCTCGGACCACCGGATGACCCGGCGGCAGGTGCTCCGCACCGGCGCGGCCGCGTCGCTGGCCGTGCTCGGCGGCGGCGCGCTGACCGCTGCGGCCGTCCGCCCGGCGGCCGCGGCGCCGGCGGGGGGAAAGACGCTCAGCGTCGCGATGCTGCTCAACATCCACACCCTCGATCCGGGCCGCACGCTCGAAAACGCGACCAACAACATCGACCACGTCACGTACGACGCGCTGGTCACCTTCGAGGGCGAGGACCTCAAGACGATCCGGCCGTCGCTCGCCACCAAATGGGCCGTGTCGCCGGACGGCCTGACCTACACGTTCACGCTGCGGCCGAACGTCAAATTCGCGAGCGGCAACCCGATGACGGCGGCCGACTTCAAGTGGTCGTTTGAGCGCCTGATGAATATCAAGGGCAACGGCGCCTGGCTGCTGGACGGTGTCTCGAGCGTCGAGGCGCCGAATCCGATGACGCTCGTCATCAAGCTGAGCCGGCCGAAGCCGGCGCAGCTCGCGATCATGACCACGCCGTCGCTGAGTCCGGTCGACACCAAGGTCGTCACGGCGCAGGGCGGGGACGCCGGATCCGACGCCAAGGAGAAGGACAAAGCCGAAGCCTACCTCAACGCGCACTCCGCCGGCACGGGCGCCTTTGTCCTCGAGTCCTACGTTCCCAATCAGGAAATCATCATGGTGAAGAACCCCAATTACTGGCGCGGTCCGTCGTCGGTCGACCGCGTCGTCGTCCGCAACATCATCGAGCCGAGCGCGCAGGCCTTGATGGTCCAGAAGGGCGATATCGACATCGCCGTCAACATTCAGGCCGACCAGGCGCGGCGGCTGCGGCATGCCGACGGCGTCGTCGTCAAGTCGAGCCCGGAACTCAATGTCGTCAACGTCATCATCAACACGAACCCGCAGGTGAGCGGGCCGTTCGCCAGCCCCAAGGTGCGCGAGGCCATCCGCTACGCGATCGACTACCAGGGCGTGATGGCGCTCACCGCCCCGGGGACCCGGCGCTCGGCCGGCATCATCCCGCCGAGCTTCCCCGGCGCCCGGCCGGCGGAAGAGGCGGTCAAGACCGACAAGCAGCGCGCCCGGGCCATCCTCCAGCAGGCCAACCTCACGAATCTCGAGGGCACGTTCTTTTACTCCAGCACATACGCCGGGTTCGGCCTCGACCTCGCGATCCTCGCGCAGAAGATCCAACGGGACCTGGCCGCGATCGGCATCAAGCTGAAGATCGTCGACGAGCCCTACGCCACAGAGGTCACGCAGTACCGGCAGGGCAAGCTGCCCATGGGCATCGGCGGATGGCTCGCCGACTACATGGACCGCAGCGACTATCTCGTGTTCCTGCCGGGGCGAACCGTCGGCCACCGGCTGCAGTGGGAGCCGGACGCGAGCCCTGAGGCGCGCGAAATCACGAAACTGGGCCAGCAGGTAGAGAGCGAGACGGATCCGGCCAAGGCGACCGCGCTGTATCAGCAGCTCGACCGGCGGCTCTCGACGGAAGGGCCCTACATCCCGCTCTACCAGCCCGCGGTGTCGATCGCGCACCGGTCTAACCTCAAAGGCGTGACGTACAACACCGGCTGGTACATCGATTACTCGACGATTTCCAAGGCGTAGGGCGGATGAGCATCTCGGCCGGGGAAGGCATCGCGGCGCGGGCGGCCAAGCGCACCGTCAGGCACGCCGGCCGGGATCGGGAGCGGCTGCTCGCGCTGGCGGAGGGGCGCCGGGGCGTGGTGACACTCGGCCGCGGCGACCCGGACCTGCCGACGCCGCCCCACATCATCGAGGCCGCCAAGCGCGCCCTGGACGAGGGCGCCACGCACTACACGAGCTGGCACGGACGCGCGGATCTGCGCGAAGCGATCGCGGAGAAGTGCCGGCGCGACTACCGGGTCGAGGTGAGCGCCGGCCAGGTCGTCGTCACCGCCGGCTCGCAGGAAGCGATGTACGTCGTCTTTCAGTCGCTGCTCGACCCCGGGGACGAGGTTCTGCTCGCCGACCGCCACTACACATCGTATTCGCGAGCCATCCGGCTGGCCGGCGGGGTCCCGGTGTTCATTCCGACGCGGGAAGCCGACGACTTCGTCGTCGATCCGGAGGACGTCGAAGCGCTCGTCACGCCGCGCACCAAGCTCCTGGTCGTCGTGAGCCCGGAGAATCCGACAGGCGCCGTGATCCCGCCGGCCACGATCGCGGCGCTGGCCCGCATCGCGCTTCACCACGACCTGCTGGTGGTCGCGGACGACATCTACGAGAAGTTCGTCTACGAGGGCCCGCCGCACGCGAGCATCGCGTCGGAGCCTGGGCTCGCGGACCGGACGGTCATGATCAACGGGTTCAGCAAGACGTACGCGATGACGGGGTGGCGGGTCGGGTACATGGCCGTTCCGCGCGGACTCGTCGATGCCGTCGAGATCGTCAAGCACACGCTCACGGTCTGCGCGCCGGCGGTGTCGCAGGCCGCCGCGCTGGCCGCGCTGACGGGCCCGCAGGACTGCGTGAACGAGATGCGCGCCCTGTACGCCGAGCGGCGGCGCATTCTGCTCGACGGCTTCGAGGCCCTCGGCATGGGCGGCCGCTGGTCGCGCGGTGCGCTCTACGTCTATCCGCGGGTGCCGGCGGCCGGGGAGTCGTCGTATGACTTCTGCGTCCGCGTTCTGGAGCGGGCCAACGTATTGATTTTTCCGGGCACGGCGTTTGGCGCGGGCGAGGGCTACATGCGGACGACGCTGCTGCAGCCCGCCGAGGTGATCAAAGAGGCGGTCGCGCGCATGACGGCCGTGCTGCTCCGCGGGGAGGGCACCGCACGGGAGGGGAGAGGCTGATGGGTCGATCGCGCGAGTGACGCATTCGGGTCTCGCGGCGTGACGTGCTGCGCGGCGCCCTGGCGGCCGGTGCCGGGAGTGCGCTCGGCGTCGGCTTCGGTGCGGGCCGGCTGTCGCGCGGGGCGGGCACGGCGAGCGCGCAGCGGGCGATTTCCGGCACCTTGCAGGTGGCCTGGGATCAGCTGCAGGACAACCTCGACCCGCAGACCGCGCGCGGGAACCGCAACTGGTGGGTGCTGACCGACCTGTACGACACCCTGACGTACCTGCCGGGGTACAGTCTCGAGGCGAAGCCGTACCTTGCCGAGTGGTGGACCGTCCCGGGCGGCGGCACGACCTATACTTTTCGGCTGCGCCGCGGGGTGAAGTTTACCACCGCAGCGAGCTCACCGCCGAGGCGGTGAAGTACAGCATCGACCGCATGCAGGCCACCAAGTTGGGGCCGCTGTTTCTCACCGTGCCGTTCGACCACGCCGACGTCGTGGATCGGTACACGGTCCGGTTCGTGCTGAAGTACCCGTACGCCGCGTGGCCCGTGGTCCTCTCGCCATCCTGCGGTGTGCAGCATCGTCGATCCGAAGGTCGTGGAGGCCCACGGCGGGATCCAGCCGGGGAAGCGCAACGACTACCTCTCCGCCAACACGGCCGGCACCGGCGCCTGGATCATCGACCGGTGGGACCAGAGTCAGCGCATCGTGCTGGTGCGCAACCCCAACTACTGGCGCGGCTGGAACGGCGCGCACCTCAACCGCGTCGTGCTGGAGACGGTTCCGGAGGAGGAGACCCGGCATTCCCGAAAGAGCTTTGGCCACCGCCGCCGACGCCGATCGTCGGCTCGCCGGCGGGCGGAACATGCGCCCGCTCGAGGGCGTGCCGTTCACCGTTAAAGACGTGATCCCGACGGAGCCGGAAGCGTTTCGGGAATCGCCGCGTCGAGCACTTCGAGCAGGCGCCGAAGCGCCTCGCTGCTGCCTGAAGCGGCCATGCGCTGGACGTTTCAGATGCCGTCGTCACCCTGCTGAAAGTAGAGCCAGAGTGGCCCCAGCGGGTGATCGATGATGTAGTAATCCTGTGTTTCGAAGCGGTGAGCGCGCCCGAGTGCGGTCCCACCGATCGTAGCAAGAGCGGCTGCCGGCGGCGTCATGGTAGAACGCTGATCGTGGTGGGAGAACAGGAAATGTCTCTTGGCCACCCGATCGACATATGCCATGATGAGCACGTCGTGGGCATCGCGCAGGTCGGTAATCGATGCGACCAGCCTGGTTGCCATGTGCCGTCGAGCGTACCGCCCCGAATCCGACGGTGTCAATTGCGTGAAATGTTCTGAATTCTGTGAGGCGCTTGGCCACGGTCAGTTGCGAGGGCCGCAGTCGCGGTCGATCCCCACGTGATCGAACGTCCCCGAAACTCCTGATGTCTTTGACAAAGATAATGAAATCTAGTATAGTCCATTATGTAATGTACTAAGTTCCATGAATGTTCGTACAAAGGGTTCTATTCGCCAATGGATGAGCCGGATATCGAAAGGGTGCTCCGTTACCTGGCGGAACGTCTTGCATTTGCCGGTGCGCCGCCCACGGCGTTGCTGGTCTGTGGAGGCGCTGCGCTCATCGCGCTACATCTCGGCAGCCGGGCCACGAGAGACGTTGATGTGATCGCCCTGATAAGACAGACCGAGCAGATGGGGCGCGCGTCTCTCCAGAAGGCAAAGCCCCTGCCGCTGTACCTGGTTGAGGCGAGCGAGCAGGTCGCCCGCGACCTCGGGCTGCCCGCTGACTGGCTGAATCCCGGACCGGCCGATCTAATGGATCTGGGGCTCCCCGCCGGGTGTTTCGAACGCTCTACGGTGAAAGAGTTCGGCTCTGGTCTTCACGTGCATTTTGTGAGCAGATACGATCAGATCCACTTCAAGTTATACGCAGCCGTCGACCAGGGCGGAGGCCGGCATCTGCTGGACCTCCGGGCCCTAAACCCGGGCGCGGCCGAAATTCTTGCGGCGGCCCGCTGGGCACGCACGCATGATCCTTCTCCGGGATTTCACGAACTGCTCGCGTCCATGTTGACGCAGTTAGGCTATCATGAACAAGCTAAGCAGATTTAGATCGTCGTTCCTGTCGGGAACGCTCGACTTGTTGTGGGCGCACTGGTCGGATCTCGGTGTTCTGGGACAGACGACCAGGCCGGCTCGCTGGATCGTCGATCCAGAGGCGCTCCTTGCCGCGACGGCGCAATTCGGGCGGTATGATCCCCGACTCTTTGACGCCGCCGTCGGCTGGTGTTTGCTGAACGGGAGGTGGCTCAACAGCACCCGCGTCCAACGTCTGCAAAAAGATCTGAGTCCTGACGGGCAGCGGATCCTCGCAGCGATCGCGTCGCTCATGTTGGAGAAAGACAAATCGCCAAAGTGGCGACGGCTTGTGAGCGCCGGCGACGAAACTCGACCCGGCGCCATTTCGTTGTTCCTCTTGCCCGACGGCAACTCCCTTCCCCAGGTCGGCAGACCCGACGAGAAGTTCCTTCGCTTCGGACTGCGGAGGCCTCCCCTCGAGGCTCGACAGACGTCTGTGGAAATCCCCATGAAGGGCGCGGCGGCGCTGCAGCTTCGGCTCCGGGCGTTTGTAGGAGTTGCGTCGAGAGCCGAAATCCTGCTCTATCTGGTGACTCATCGGTGCGCGCATCCCCGGCTGGTCGCTCGCCAAACGCACTACACCCATCCGCCGATCGCGAGAGCGATGGCAGAGATGGCGTTGTCGGGCGTCTTGCGGGAGGATCGCACGGGCAGAGAGGTGGAGTACGAGTTGGAGGGAGCCCTTTGGCGGCGCCTATTCCATCTCCCAAAGGATATCCGCTGGATCAATTGGGGCCGCGCGTTCTCCGCGCTGCGACAAATCTGGGCGTGCACCGGCGCACTAGAAGGGCGGAACGCCACACCTTCGATTCTGGGATCCGAATTATCGCAATGCGCCGGCCAAATCCGTGCGATTCTTCGCGACAGCGAAGTCCGCGCAGTCTTTGCGGAGGCCGGTGCGGGCGGCCCGGAAAGCTTCCCTGAGGTTTTTTTCAAGAGCGCGCTCGCGCTGCTTGACCGCTGCCGCCACCCGTAGGTCGCCCGATCCAGGCGAGGAGGCCGGTCAGCACCATGGGCGAATACCCCGTGAAGGCGAAGCAGCTGCTGACCGAAGCCGGGTACGGCAACGGGTTTGACGTCGTCCTGACGGTCCCCATCGGCATCCAGGGCGCGCAGAAGCTGCCGGAAGTCGGCCAGGCCACTGATGTGCTGGATCCACATCTGAGGCTGTGACTCGGCTGCTCAATTGGCGACTCAGCAGCGCAGGGTTCTCGTAACCTTCAATATTGCGGACTTCACCGAACGGGCAAGAACTTGCGCCGGCACGCGAGAAGATCATGCAGGCATTGTGACGGCCTTGAAGATTCGATGAGGTCCGTAGTCTTTCACGAACAGTGTCTTGCATCTTGCCCGTTCTGCACCGTAGACCCCGAGTTGTCCAGAACCCCTCCGTTGCGGCGCCATTCAGACAGTGCGCCTCTGCCAGGTCCCCGGTAGCTCCGCCATATAGGGTACATACCCGATGCGGCATCGGGCCGCGACCCGATGTCTAATCCCCTAAAGGCGCCATGGCAAGATGGCGGTTTTTCAGGACGTGCCCGGAGCCGACAGTTTCTATACTTAACGAGAGGGATTGGGTGGATTACGAGCATATCTTGTTCGCGCGACGGGAGAGGGACGATGGAATCGCTTCCGGTGTGTGAAAAGTGCGGCCTACGCGCTGTGCGGCAGGAGCTCGAGACGAACGGCATCGTGCTGAAGTTCTGTGATTACTGCTACTGGGGCGAGGCCGCAGCAGAAGACTCTTCTGCTGCGCAGGGCGTGCACGTAGAGAAAGCCTTCTCGGATGTGGGAGTGCCAAGGGGGGGTTGAACGATCCGGCGGCGATCGCTCGTGCTGGAAGTGGCAATCGGTGAGTAATGAATTCGATAAACGGTAGGGTTTATCGATACGCAAGAGCGTGAGCCGGCGGGTCCTCATTGGATATCCTGCCGCACGGCAACGGGCGTAGATTTGAGTCAAAATGTGGCCGGTCCTGTTTGGGTCCGGATGGCTTTCGGAATTCCTTCTGGCAGCGGCGCTCCTATGCTTCGTCGTCAGCGTTCTCGGGTTTCTACTCTGCATCAACTGCCCGCGCAAGGAGACTGCCGACCCCGCCGATCAATTCTGGCACCGGTACGGAGCGGGTGATATTACGCGCTCGGAGTTCGAGCGGCTGCGCCGCCGGGCGCAAAGGCAACAACCCAAGTAACCCCTCTCTTTTTCGGAAGGCTCGTTCTTTAGGATATTGATGAGATGCTCGCGGTGCGCCCGCGCTGACGCGGGTTCGATGATACCACCCTCGGCTCTCGTGAGAGGGCTCGTGCCAGAATTTGGCCAGGCTGTGCTGGTGGCGATTTCCGTCGGAAAATAGTCTGAAGACTGGTCCTAGATTTGTCTTTGCGGGTTCGTAATGCACAGGCCATCCGGATGCCGCGGTTTTCGTTGGCAATTCATTAGGAACCGCCGCAGCCCGCTATTGCGCGGCTGTCACCGCGTGCGCATATGTCCGCGTCAGAAACGCCGA
>DASYXS010000059.1:0-5997 GCA_035934535.1 bacterium | reverse complement strand
GCAGCGAGGAAGGGTATCTCTGCACGAAGCTGATGCGCGGGCTGGGGGTGGTCCACTTAGAGCAGCAGGCCCGGGTCTGACACGGGCCCACGGTGGTCAGTCTGGCCGCCACGTTCGGAAGAGGAGCAATGACGAATCACTGGAGGGACATCAAGAACGCAGACCTGATTCTGATCAACGGCGCGAACCCCGCGGAGGCCCACCCCGTGGGCTTCCAGTGGTTCGTGCGCGCCAAGCTCGATCCCACGCGCGGTCCCGGGAAGGGCGGCGGGGCCAAGATTGTCCACGTGGACCCGCGGTTCACCCGCACGTCCGCGCTCGCCGATACGTACCTCCGCATCCGCACCGGCACGGACGTCGCGTACTTCGGCGGGCTGATCAACTACGTGCTGCAGAACAACCTGCACCACGCCGAGTACGTGCAGCACTACACGAACGCGTCCTGGCTCGTGAAGGACGGCTACGGATTCAAGGACGGCCTCTTCTCCGGATACGACGCGGCCAAGCGGACGTACAGCACCGCGACGTGGGGCTACGATGCGGACGCGCAGGGGATCGCCAAGCGCGACATGGCCCTGCAGAATCCCCGCTCGGTGTTCCAGTTGATGAAGGCGCACTACGCCCGGTACACGTCCGAGATGGTGTCCTCGATCACCGGAATTCCAAAGGACGAGTTTCTGAAGGTCGCCGCGCTCGTCGGAGAGATGGGCAAGCCAGACAAGGTCATGACGATCGTCTACGCGGTCGGCCTGACGCACCACACGACCGGCGTGCAGCTGATCCGTTCGGGCGCGCTGCTGCAGCTGCTGCTCGGCAACATGGGCCGGCCCGGCGGCGGCATGAACGCGGAGCGCGGCCACGCCAACATCCAGGGCAACACCGATCACGCGATCTCGTGGGAGATCCTGCCGGGGTACATCGCGATCCCGGCACCGGGCGAGAAGAGCCTCGCCGACTACGTCAAGGAGAAGGCGCCGAAGAAGTCCGATCCCAACTCCTGGAACTACCTCGGGACCAACTACAAGAAATTCATGGTCAGCCTGCTCAAGGCGTGGTACGGGGACGCGGCGACGAAAGACAACGAGTTCGCGTTCGATTACATCCCGAAACCGGGCGGGAACTCATCCTGGATCTCGTTCTACGACGACGCGCTGCGCGGCAAGATGGACGGCATCATTCTCAACGGCATGACGGCGACGAGCATCGGCCCGGATTCGACCCAGGTGCTCCAGGCGCTGGCCAAGCTCAAGTGGCTGGTTGTGATGGACCCGCTGCCGACGACGAGTTCGGAGTTCTGGCACGCGCCCGGCATGAACGCCGCCGACGTCAAGACCGAAGTGTTCATGATGCCGGCGACCCATTGGATCGAGAAGGACGGGTCGTTCACCAACAGCGGCCGCTGGGCGCAGTGGAAGGATCAGGTGATTCCGCCGCAGGGAGGGGCGCGGCACGACCACTGGATCCTGGCGGATCTGTTCAACCGCGTGAAGGCGCTCTACCAGAAAGAAGGCGGCAAGTTCCCGGATCCGATCATGCACCTGACCATGAGCTACAAGGATCCGCTGAAGCCTGAGCTCGACGAGATCGCGCAGGAGATCAACGGGCGGGATCTGACCACGGGCAAGCGGCTCGCCACGTTCGCCGCGCTCAAGGACGATGGGACCACGACCGCCGGCGACTGGATCTACACTGGCAGCTATCCCGAGAGCGGCAACCTCATGAAACGCCGCGACGGCGTGCAGGATCCCAAGAAGAACGATCCGACCGGCCTGGGCTTCTACCCCAACTGGGCCTGGAGCTGGCCGGTCAACCGCCGCGTGCTGTACAACCGTGCCTCGGCCGACCTCGACGGCAACCCCTGGGACCCGGAGCGCGCCGGCATCAGGTGGAACGGGCAGCGCTGGGTCGGCGACGTGCCGGACTATCCGCCTACGATGAACCCCAAGGATCCGAAGGCGTGGCTGCCGTTCATCATGACGGGCGAGGGCACCGGCCGGTTGTTCAGCAACACGCCGCTCGACGGGCCATTCCCGGAGCACTACGAACCGGTCGAGTCGCCGGTCGACAACCCGCTGCACCCGCAGAACTCGACAAACCCGGCGGCGTTCTTGTACGACCAAGCCGCCGGCCGTCCCAACCGGTTCGGGACGGTCGCCGACTACCCGTACATCGGTACGACGTACCGGCTCACCGAGCACGAGCACTACGTCACCCAGCACGTCGAGCATCTGGTCCAGCTGCAGCCGGAGGCGTTCGTCGAGATTCCAGACGGGCTGGCCGCGGAGAAGGGGATCAAGAACGGCGACATGGTCCGCGTCTCGTCGAAGCGCGGCAAGGTCGAGGCTCGCGCGATGGTCACCAAGCGCCTGGGACCGCTCGACGTCGCGGGCAAGCGGGTGTGGCAGATCGGGATCCCGATTCACTGGGGTTTCGTCGGCATCTCGGCGGAAATGCATCCCGACAAATCGCAGCACTGGCTCGCCAACGTGCTCACGCCCTTCGTCGGCGACGCCACGGCGCGGACGCCCGAATTCAAAGCGTTCCTGGTCAACCTGGAGCGCATGGGATGACGGCACCGGCCGTGCTTGCCGTCCCCTGGGCCGCCCGGCGCGCGCGGGCGGACGTCCTGCGCGAGCGGTACCCGTTCGCGCGCGAGCCGCTCGCCTTGTACCGGGCGCTCGTTGACGTTCAAGAGTCGGCCTGGTCGGCCGCCCGGCTCGACCCGCCGCGCGGCGCGGACGTCGCCGGCTACGTGGCAGACCGCGTGCTGCCCGGGGTCATCGATGTGAGCGCGGCGGCCGGACCGAAGACCCTCGCGGACCTGCTCCGCGCGCAGTTTGCCGGGGCGTCTATCCCGGCCCGCGGCGAGATGATCCGGCGGTGGCTCGACGGCGAGGAGCGGGCGCCCGTCGAGCGCTATCTCGCCCGCGCCTCCGCGGGGCCGGTGCTCGAAGCGCTCGGAGAGCGCGCGGGGGACGCGTGCGGTTCCGGTGGACGCCCGGGCGGCGACGAGGTGCGCTGTCCCGTGTGCGGCGGCCTCCCGCAGCTCGCCTACATCGCGGCGCCGCCCGACTCGCTGGCGGCCGGACCGCGTTCCCTGCTGTGCTCGCGCTGCGCCTCCTCCTGGGCGTATCCGCGCCTCACCTGTGCGTCGTGCGGAGAACAGGACACGGCCAAGTTGACCGTACTCGCGGAAGAGGGCACGGACGAACGCACGCTGTCCGGCAGCACCGTCCGCGGCCTTCGCGGCCGGCCCGACCCGGGCGCGCGGGGGGCAGAGCCCCGCTTTCCGCACATGCGCATCGATGCCTGCGCCGCGTGCTCCCGTTATCTGGTCTCGATCGACCTCGGACGCGATCCGCGGGCAGTGCCCGTCGTCGACGAATTGGCCGCGATTCCGCTCGATCTCCACGCCGTCGACCGCGGCTTCACCAAAGTCGTACCGAACCTGATGGGGGCGTGAGCCATGCCTGAGGCCGTCGGCTTCTTCACCGACTCGAGCGTCTGCATCGGCTGCAAAGCCTGCGAGGTCGCCTGCAAGGAGTGGAACCAGTTGCCCGGCGATGCGCCGAAGTTCATGGACAGCTACGACAACACCGGCTCGCTGAACGACCAGAACTGGCGCCACGTCCAGTTCATCGAGCGGATGGACGATGCGCCCGTCCAGACCGGCAACGGGCATGCCTGGCTCATGTTGTCCGACGTCTGCAAGCACTGCAAGCACGCGAGCTGCATGGAGGTCTGCCCCACCGGTGCGATCGTCCGGACTGAGTTCGACACGGTGTTCATCCAGCAGGACGTGTGCAACGGGTGCCGCTACTGCATCTCCGCGTGTCCCTTCGGCGTCATCGGCTTCAGCGCGCAGACCGGCACGGTGCACAAGTGCACGTTCTGCTACGACCGCCTCCAGAACGGCATGACGCCGGCGTGCGCGCAGGCGTGCCCGACGCAGTCGATTCAGTTCGGGCCGCTCGCCGAGATGCAGAAGCGCGCCGACGCGCGGCTCGCGGCGCTGCACGACCAAGGGTATTCGCAGGCGCAGCTGTACGGCCGCGACGACGCGATCTACGGCGGCCTCAACGCCTTCTTCTTGCTGATGGACAAGCCCGAGACCTACGGCCTGCCGAACCAGCAGAACGCGGTGCTGCCGCGCCGGAACAACAAGAGCGGCTACTTCGGCATGGTGGCGACGGCGCTGCTCGGCGCGGTCGCCGCGGTGGTCGCGTTCCGCGACCGGCGCATGAACGAGCTCGGCCGCGGCAACAACGGCGCGGCGGCGAGGAGGAACCCCTAATGGCGGAACATTTCGTCCGGCCGCCCGAGTGGACGTGGTACATCCTCGCCTACTTTTTCTTTGCCGGCCTGACGGGCGGCATGTACGCGATCGGCGCGATGCTGCGGCTGTGGGGCCGCCCCGGCGACGAGGCCGTCGCGCGTACGGCGTTCCTCTGGGCGTTTCCGATCCTGGTCGTGTGCCCGATCCTCCTCACGATCGATCTCGGCCGGCCGCTGCGGTTCTTCCACATGCTGGTGGCGACCACGCCGGGGCAGGGCGGGCTCATCTTTCATTACTGGAGCCCGATGTCGGCCGGCAGTTGGGCGCTGCTCGTCTACGGCATCTTCGCGTTCGTGTCGTTCCTCGAGGCCGCCGGCGGGCGCCCCGGGGGCAGCCGCCTCGTCACCACGATCGGGGGGCTCCTCGGGCTCTTCGTCGCCTCGTACACCGGCGTGCTGCTGAGCGTGTCCAATCAGCCGCTGTGGAGCGACACCTGGACGCTTGGGGGGCTGTTCCTCGCCTCGGGGCTGAGCGGGGCCGCGGCGCTGCTGGCCGCGGTGGCCCGCAAAGACGCCGCCGGCGCCGAGACGGAGGCGCGGCTCCGGGTGGCGGACGGCTATTTCGCGTTGATCGAGCTGATCTGGATTCTGCTGCTGTTTGCCACGCTCGCCGCGGCCGGGACGCTGTCGGTGGCGCTGCGGGCGCCGTGGATCGTGTTGTGGCTCGTCGTGGTCATCGGCCTCATCCCGCCGCTCGCGGCGCTGGGAGGCCGTGAGCGCGCCCGCCGCAGCGCGGCGCTGGCCGCCGTGCTGGTGCTCGTCGGCGTGCTGGCGCTGCGGGCGGTGATCATCTTCAGCGCCCAGGGGTAGCGCCGTCGGCTCCGCCGGGTTCGGTCACGCCGTCGCAGATGGGATCCGGATCGGCGTCGTCGCCGACATCCACTGCGGCCCGGATCGGGACGTCCTGCCGGGCAGCCGGGCGCCCGCGCTGCTCGACCGCTTCATCGCGGCGATGCGGGAGGCGCGCCCGGCCTGCGTTGTCGATTTGGGCGACCGCATCAACAGCGTCGCATCCGGCCAGGACGGCGTGCGGGCACGGTACGTCCGGCGGCGCCTCGAGGACGCCGGCGTGCCGGTCTATCACGTGCTCGGCAACACCGACGTCGAGCATCTCCCCAAGCACGACGCGCTGGCCTCGGTCAAGAAAAGCTGGGCGGCGGAGGTCGTCGACGTCGGTCCGCTGCGCCTGGTGCTCCTTGACACGGTCGACCCCGCGGTCGAGAGCGTCGGCGGCGCGGTGGGCGCCGCGCAGATTGAGTGGCTTCGGGCGGCGCTGGCCGAGCGTGCCGCGGCATGCCTGGTGTTCGGCCACCATCCCCTCGACGAGCCCGCGCTCGACGGGCACCATTACTTTGCCCTCCGCCCGTCCCTGGCCGCCGTGCGGAACCGCGCCGAGGTGCGTGCGGTGCTCGAGGGTGCGCCGGCCGTGGCCGCGGCGTTCTCCGGCCACCTGCATTGGACCCGCGCGGCGCCGATCAACGGGATTCCCTACGTGACGATCGGCTCGCTCGTCGATGCGGCGTACACGGCCGGCCGGCCCGCCGGCGCCTACGCGCTCGTGACCGTCGCGGCCGGCGCGGTAACGGTCGGCGTCTTTGGCCGCGCGCCGGCCGACTTCATGTTTCCGAGGTGATTCGCCAGGTGTAGGTCAGCTCGGCGCTG
>DASYXS010000011.1:0-3933 GCA_035934535.1 bacterium | reverse complement strand
CGCAAACCGAGGCCGCCGCCGCGCCGGCGGCGGCGGCCAGCGCCGCGGAAATCGGGCCGTAGACGACCATGACCGGCAGCAGCACGAGAGACGCGAGAGAGACGTACCCGCCGGCGGCGAGCGGAACGGCGACTGAATCGGCGAGCGCCGCGAGCGCCACCAGCGCGACGCCGATTTCGAGCGGCGGGACGGCCACACCCTGCGGCGCCCGCATGCCGGCCGCGACGATCAGCGCCGCGGCGGCGGCCGGCATCCAGCCGCTCAGCGCGGCCCCGAGAACCCTAGAACGGTCCCGCACGGTCAACCCCGCGGTGCGCCCGGCGTCGTGTCGAGTGACCGCAGCGTCAGAGCGGGCCGGCGCACGATTGCGGGAGCGACGGCGCTGCGAAGCTCCGACCGGCGTCGTGCATGATGCGTAATATACACGAGTACGCCGGTCCGCAGACGCATCTTTGCGCCGCCCGTGCGTGTTCACGATTCGGCGGCGGGTTGGGCTTAACGCCGTTGGGCTCATGACCCGCCGCCGGCGGGCGCGGCGCCGGGACCCCGCCGCACGAACTCGCGGATCCGGCGCTCGAGCTTGGAGCGGGGCATCAGCACCTTGCGGTCGCAGCGCAGGCAGCGGAGCCCGATGTCGGCGCCCAGGCGCACGATCTCCCATTGATCGCCGCCGCAGGGATGCGCCTTGCGCGTGCGGACCACATCGCCGAGCACCAGTTTGAGGACCGGCATGGTCGTCTAGCGGACCGGCGCGGCGAGCACGTCCGTCGGGGCGAAATCGTCGGTGAGGAGCGGGACGTCCCCGGTCTCGACCGGCCGCTCGACGAGGGTCGCCGCATCCTTCGCGAAGTCCGTGATCGTCACCCGGCCGGAGGCGACGGCGTCCTGCGCGCGCGAGCGGACCGCGCGGGCGTCGAGGCGCGGTCCCGCGGTGCCGACGACGATGATGTTCTGCAGCGCCTCTCCGGCGTCGCCGTCGACGGGGAAGATGTAGACGGCCGGAAACACGGACGCGAAGGTCTTGTCGATCGCGCGGAAGAGCCGGCTGTCGGGTCCGCGCAGCGCGCCGATCACGTTCGCGGCGACGGCGCCTCCCGGCGCGAGCCGCGCGGCCGCCTCGGCGTAGAACTCGCGGGTCGCGAGATGAAACGGAATCGTGTCGATGAGGTACGCGTCGAGGACGATCAGATCGTAGCGGTTCGTGGTGCGCCGCAGCCACAGGCGGCCGTCCTGCACGTGCACGGTGAGCCGCGGCGACCGCGGCAGGCCGAAGTAGCGCCTTGCCGTGTCGACCACGGCCGGATCGATCTCGACGACGTCGATCGCAAGATCCGGATAGTCGTGGAAGAACCGCGACGGCGCGGTCCCGCCGCCCATGCCGACGAAGAGGACGCGCGCCGGATGCGGGACGAGCGCCAGCGGCAGATGCAGGTAGTCGGTGTAGGAGAACACGGTGCGCAGCGGCGCCGCCCGGTCGCGCCCGCTCTGCCAGTAGCGGTCGAGACGGAGGTAGCGGATCACGCCCTCGTCGCTCACGGTGATCCGGTGGTAGACCGTGTCGCGGGCGTACACGACGTCCGGGCCGTCCGGCGGCACCGCCGACGTGAGGACGGCGATGAGGGCGAGCGTGCCGGCCGCGGCGGCGGCCGGCACCGGCCGCCGCGCCCACGCGAACCCAAGCACCGCGAGCGCCATTTCCACCGTGCCGAGGATCTGGATGATCGAGCGGACGCCGAGCCACGAGATCAGGACGAACGCGGCGAGCAGCGTCCCCGCGATGCTGCCGAGCGTGCTCAGCGCGTAGAGCATGCCCGCGACGTTGCCGATGCCCTCCACGGTGCGGGCTTTGAGGCGCACGGCGTACGGCGAGACGGTCGCCATCAGCACGGCGGGCAGGAAGAAGAGGGCCGTGCTGCCGAGCAGCGGCCCCCAGCGGAGGCCCAGGTCGCGGCCGGCGATCTCGCCGAGGACGGCGCCGGCGACGTGCGGGATCGGATACGTCGCCGCGCCGCCGGCCAGCACCAGCGCGAGAAACGGTCCCGGCTGCGGCCAGCGCGTCGCGATGCGGCCGCCGAGGTAGTAGCCGAGGCTCAGCGCCGCCAGGAAGACGCCGATCAGGCTGCCCCACACGTACACGGAGTTGCCGAAAAACGGAGCGACGACGCGGCTCGCGACGATCTCGAGCGCGAGCAGCACGCCGCCGCTCACAAAGACGATGGATTCGAGGATCGAGTGCCCTCCTGCGGGCCGGCCTTACCGCTCGGCCGGGACGGGAGTGGCCTTCCGCAGCACGATCTCCGCCCCCTGCGCGTCGGCGACGACCGTGTCGCCTTCGCGGAAGTCACCGGCGAGCAGATGCCGGCTGAGCGGGTTCTCGACGCTGCGCTGAATGAGCCGCTTGAGCGGCCGCGCGCCGAAGTCGGGGTTGTATCCCTCCTGCGCGAGGAGCGCCCGCGCCGCCGGCGTGACCTCGAGCGTGATCTTGAGGCCGGCGAGACGCGTCACCAGCGTCGCGAGCTGGAGCCCGACGATCTGCTCGAGATCGCGGCGGCTCAGCGGACGGAACACGATCGTCTCGTCGATCCGGTTGAGGAACTCGGGCCGGAACGTGCGCCGCAGCTCCTCTTGGATCTGCACCCGGACGAGCTCGAACGCGGCCAGGTCTTCCGGGTCCAGATTTCTCAAGTATTGGCCGCCGAGGTTGCTCGTCATGATGACGATCGACTGCCGGAAGTCGACGGTCCGCCCGTGACCGTCGGTCAGCCGCCCGTCGTCGAGCAGCTGCAGCAGCACGTTGAAGACGTCCGGATGCGCCTTCTCGATCTCGTCGAAGAGGATGACGCGGTACGGCCGGCGGCGGACCGCCTCGGTCAGCTGTCCGCCCTCGTCGTAGCCGACGTACCCGGGCGGGGCGCCCACGAGGCGGCTCACGGTGTGCTTCTCCATGTACTCGGACATGTCGATGCGCACCATGGCGTCCTCGCTGTCGAAGAGCAGCGCCGCGAGCGCGCGGGCCAGCTCGGTCTTGCCGACGCCGGTCGGCCCGAGGAACAGGAACGACCCCATCGGGCGGCGCGGATCGGCCAGCCCGGCGCGGGACCGGCGGATCGCGTCGGCCACCGCGCGGACGGCTTCCTCCTGGTCCACCAGCCGTTCGTGCAGCCGGTCCTCCAGATGGACGAGCTTCTGCATCTCGCCCTCCATGAGGCGGGTCACCGGCACGCCGGTCCAGCGGCTGACGACCTCCGCGATGTCCTCCGCGTCGACCTCTTCTTTGAGGAGCCGGCCCTCGCCGAGGGCCGCGAGCTTCGCCTCCTGCGCCTTGAGCTTCTCTTCGAGCTCGCGCAGCGTGCCGTAGCGCAGCCGCGCGGCGCGCTCGAGGTCGGCGGCCCGCTCGGCCTGCTCGATCTGCGTGCGCGTCTCGTCGATCTTCTGCTTGATGGCGCGCAGCTCGGCGATCAGGGCCTTCTCCTGATCCCACCGGGCGCGCAGCGCTTGGCTCTGCTCGCGCAGCGCAGCGATCTCGCGCTCGATGCCCTGGAGCCGCTCCCGCGAGGCGGCGTCGGTCTCCTTGCGCAGCGCCTCGCGCTCGATCTCCAGCTGCATGATGCGCCGGTTCACCTCGTCGAGCTCCTGCGGCATGCTCGTCGCGTCCATGCGGATCTTCGAGGCAGCCTCGTCTACCAGGTCAATGGCTTTGTCGGGGAGAAAGCGGTCTGAAATGTAGCGATGGCTGAGTAGCGCTGCCGCGACCAGCGCGGCATCCTTGATGCGCACCTTGTGGTGCTGCTCGTAGCGCTCGCGCAGCCCGCGGAGGATCGAGATCGTGTCCTCGACGGTCGGCTCGCCCACGTAGACCGGCTGGAAGCGCCGCTCCAGCGCGGCGTCCTTCTCGATGTGCTTGCGGTATTCGTTGAGCGTGGTGGCGCCGAT
>DASYXS010000075.1:0-71215 GCA_035934535.1 bacterium | reverse complement strand
ATGTCGACGACGCGGGTGACGGGAAACAGGATGATGAAATAGACCGCCATCGCCACGAGAAAGACCTCGATCGGGTGAAAGCTTTGCCCGGCGACGGTCTGCGACTTGTTCATATACTCAGGCACGGCGATCACGGCGGCGATTGCCGTGTCCTTGATGGTGATCGACAGGATCGAACCGAAAGCCGGTAGCATGCGCACCACGGCCTGCGGCAGGATGATGGTGTGAACCGTCTGCGCCCGCGACATGCCTAGCGCGAAAGCGGCGCGCGACTGGCCAGGGCGGATGGACGTGACGCCGGCGCGGACGATCTCGGCCACGTAGGCGGCGATGTGCGCGGTCAACGCGACGAGCGCCGCCCAGAACGGCGGCAGGATCACGCCCGTGACCAGCGGCAGCGCGAAATAGGTCCAGACCAGCACCACGAATACCGGCACCGAACGCATCGAGTCGATGTAGAACACCAGAGGCCAACGCAGCCAAGTCGGCCCGTAGCAGCGCGCCAGGCCGATCGCGCCGCCGAGAAGCACGCTGCACAGCATCGTCAGGAGTGAGAGCGCGAGCGTCAGCTCCAACCCGCCGAGCAGAAATCCGGCGCTGTCCAAGACCGGGGTGAAATCAAGGTCTGTGATCGCGGCGCCCTACCTCACTGCGAAGGCCGGCAACGCGGCCCGTCATTGCCGGGCCGCGCCGCCTGTCGTGCAGGAAGTGATGCCGCACTACTTCATGGTGTTGATCACCTTCTGCTCGGACGCCACGAGCTGAGGATGGATCGCCTTCTCCACCGCGCGTGCCCACGCGAGGAATTCCGGCTGGTTCTTATCGATGGCGACCCCGACCGGCTGGGCCTTTTCGGTGCTATTCTGACAGTTGTTCTCCTTTGGCAGCACCGCCAAGCCCTTCACCTTGCGGCTCATCGGCACATAGGGAATGCGGTTGATGGGCGCGGCATCGGCCCGCTTCGCCATGATCTCTTCCAGCGGCGCGGTCGCCCCCGAATTGGCGACACCCAGGTATTTCGCTTTCGGGAAACGCTGCTTCACCCAGGCTTCCTCGGCGCCACCGATGAAATACGCAATGGTAATGTCCGGCGAATTGAGATCGTCCACCGTCTTGGCTTTGGCGAACTTCGGATTGTCCGCGCGACCAAACATGCAGACGCTGGTGTTGGAGTAGAGAATGAAGTCAACCACCCGGGTCCGCTCCGGCGTTTCGGCCAGCGGCGTGATCGAGATGTCGACCTGATTTGACGCCAGAACAGGGATCTTCGTTTCGTGCGACACTAGCACCGGCTCGAGCTTCACGCCGAGGCGTTTGGCATATTCTTTCGCCAGGTCCCACGCGGGGCCGGACCAATGCTCGCCGGCGCCCGTCGTATTCTCGACCAGCCACGGCGCGTTGGCCAGCACGCCGACGCGCAGCACACCGGCCTTCTTAATCGCGTCGATCCGCGGGCTCTTGCCGGGCGCGGGCACGTCCTGCGCCGTCGCTGATAATGCCGCCGCCAGCAAGGCGGCGATTGCGAGCATTCCCGTCAGCCCTTTCCTCATGACGCTTCTCCCTCCGTTTGTGGAGCGTCCCCCGAACGCCGAGGGTCGTGAGCGATGCAAGCGGACGCCGGCGGCGTCATAGCGGCAACCTCTCCGTCGATGCGATTGCGGTCATTACACCGCGCAATTCCGCCAGACCGCGCATGCGGCCAATCAGCGGATAGCCCGGATGCGTCTTGCGCTCCGCGTCATCCAGCAGTTCGTGCCCGTGATCCGACCGCATCGGAATGCGCCATTGCGGGTCGCCCGCACTCTTGCGGCGCGCCTGCTCATGCAGCAAGGTCCGCACAACCGCGACAATGTCGACATCACCGCCGAGATGATCAGCCTCGACGAACGAGCCGTCCGGCTCCTTCGTGACATTGCGAAGATGCGCGAAATAGATGCGGTGCGCGAACCGCCGCGCGATTGCCGGCAGGTCGTTGCCGGGACGGGAGCCCAGCGATCCGGTACACAGCGTGATGCCGTTTGCCGCGCTGTCTACTGCCTTCACGATGAAATCAAGATCGTCCCGCGTCGAGGCTATGCGCGGCAGGCCGAACACTGGGCGCGGCGGATCGTCGGGATGAATACAAAGGCGGACGCCGGCCTCTTCGGCGGCCGGCACCACCTCACGCAAGAACCGAGCGAGATTCTGGCGCAAGCTTTCATGGTCGATGTCCGCATAGCGATCGAGCATGCGGCGCAAGCCCGGCACATCGTAACGCTCATGGGCACCCGGGAGCCCCGCCATGATGGTGGCGAGCAACGTGTCCTTATCGCTTTCCGACGCGGTTCGTATCCAGGCGCAGGCGGCGGCGAGAACCTCCGGCGCCTGCTCCGCCTCGGCGCCCGCACGCTGAAGGATGAAACAGTCAAAAGCCGCGTATTCATGCGCATCGAACCGCAAAGTAGTTCCGCCGCCGGGCCACGGCGCGGCCAGCTGCGTACGCGTCCAGTCGAGCACCGGCATGAAGTTGTAGCAGACGGTCTTCACGCCCAGCGTCGCGAGATTGCGCAACGAAGCCCGGTAGTTGTCGAACATCGCCGTCAGGTCGCCTTCGCCCTGCTTGATCGCCTCGGCGACCGGCAGGCTTTCGACGACGCTCCAACGCAAGCCAACCGCCTTGTCCGCTTCGATCGCATGCTTGCGCTCGGCGATCTCGTCACGGGTCCAGACGACGCCATAAGGAATCTGGTGCAACGCCGTGACGATTCCGACCGCACCGGTTTGACGAATCTCTGAGAGCGAGACCGAATCCTGCGGACCAAACCAACGCCACGTCTGTTCCATCGCGATCGCTCGTTCAGGCGAAGTCTTGCTTGAGCGCGAGCGGCGGCTCGTGTTCAAAGAACTCCGGGTGCCGCTGCGCGATGCGCGGGATCGCGCCTAATACCGTGCGAAGATGATCCTGCATGGCTTGATCGGCACCGACCGGATCATGCCTTGCGATGCATCCGATGATCTCGCGGTGCTGGCGGAAGATCATGGTCAGCCATTCGCGATCTTCCAGGGAAAGATGTCGCACACGGTCGAGTTGCGCCTTCACCGAAGCGATCAGACTCCACACCAGCGGCTGGCCTGCAATATCCAAAATTGTGCGGTGCATCACTTCGTCGAGCTGAAAGAACGTTAGGTGATCTTCGGACTTGATCGCCTGCCTTTGCTTGACGATCTGCCGGCGCAGTTCGGCGATCTGCGCCCGCGCCGCCCGCTCGGCGGCGAAGCGCACGGCGCGGCACTCAAGAGCCTCGCGGATGAACTGGCTGCCGTTAACCGATGAGAGGTTGATCGGCGCAACGAATGTCCCGATCTGCGGAACGACACGAAGCAGGCCTTCTTTGACGAGCCGCTGGAGCACTTCGCGGACCGGCGTCCGGCTGATGCCGTGCTGTTCGGCGAGGCGCGTTTCCGACAGCGCCTCGCCCGGCCGCAGCCGGCCGCTTAGGATATCGGCGTACAGATGCCCATAGAGGCGCGCGCCTCGGCTGCGCGCAGTCTCGTAGCGGGAAAAATCCGACACAGCTGCCACGTTGATGTCAGTGTAGTACACTTGTATACAAGTTGCAAGCGTCCTAGTAGTACTACGTCATCTCGGGATGCTCAGGCTGAAATCCGTGCCCAGATTGGCCTAGAGAGGTACGCTCCAATGGGGAGTTTACGAACATTTGTATGGCGATCGCCTCGGTTTCAGCCAAAAACTTGGCCTCCAGGAACGCCACACGCACGGATCTGACGTAGTAGTACTAGTGACTCAGAATGGCTAAGCTGGCCGCGACAAATAGGTTTGCCAGGCCAAGAAAACCTGGACCTTTCAAGACTTCCTAGAAGAACCGCCGGACAGGAGCCCGGAAGACGGTTCGAATTCATTGCGATGGTGGAGGCGGCGGGAATCGAACCCGCCTGTACCGATTCTGCCGATCCTCATAAAGCCGCCAGTGACAAGGGTTCCCACGATGTTTCCAAAAAGTGAGCCGCACCCTTGCCCTTGCCCTGCCCTTGTCCTCCTCGTCGATCCTACCAAGAAAACGGTGCGTGGCAGTGCTGCACTGAGAATCGGTGCGGCATGACACCGTCGCGCGGCAAGGCGGGCCGTTCCCGTGAGTCTGGCGACGTTCTACGCGCCAGCCCGGAGGCCGTGGTCCGAGCGTGATGCCCGCGGTTATTACGGAGGTGTCCTCGCGACCGATACGTCACATATTCCGTTCTTGGCGGAGCAGCCGCGACGAGTTCGCGAGGATGCCGAGGTCCGGCAGTGACTGCGCCGCCGCCGCGAAGATGGGAGGGAGAAACCCCAGGGACGCAAGCGAGAGGCCGAGCAGATTGTAAACGGCAGTGAAGCCTATGTTCGCTTTCACCACGCGCAGCGTGCGGCGGGCGATCCGGAATACCTCGGGAACGAGCATCCAATCGTCCCGCATTAGCGCCACATGGGCCGCCTCGATCGCCACATCGGTCCCCGCCACACCCATCGCGATCCCGACGTCGGCCTGCGCGAGCGCCGGCGCGTCGTTGACACCGTCACCCACCATGACGACGGTAGATCCCTGGTGTTGGTAGGCCTTGACGGCCGCGATCTTGTCCTCCGGTAGGAGATTGGCCTGGTAGGGAATCCCGAGGTGGCCGGCGAGTGCGGCCGCCGTCCGCTCGTTGTCGCCCGTCAACAGCTCGACCCGCCGTAGGCCGAGCGCGCGCAGAGCCGCGAGGGCAGCCGGCACCTCGGGGCGCGGGGTGTCCGCCGCCGCGATGATCCCGATCGGGCGGTCGTCGCGGGCGACGAACAGCAGCGTCTTCCCCTGCGCCTCGAGCGCGTCGGCGTCCTCGATGGAGGCCGTCGGGGCGAGCATCCGCCGGCTCCCAACGGCGACGGCGGAGTCATGCACCCACGCCCGCACGCCTTGGCCCGGAATGGTCTCGAATCGCTCCGGTCGTGCCAGAGTGAGCCCTCTCTCACCGGCCGCGGCGCGCACCGCCTGTGCCAGCGGGTGCTCCGAGTCCCGCTCGGCCGATGCAGCCAGGGCCAGCACCTCGCCGGCCGACGCGCCGTTGAGCACCACCACATCCGTGACTTGAGGCCGACCCATCGTCAACGTCCCCGTCTTGTCGATCAGCAGCACGTCCGCACGGGCCAGCACCTCCAGATACTTCCCGCCCTTGATGAGCACGCCTCGGCGGCCAGCGGCGCCGATCGAGGCGAGCATCGCAATCGGCGTGGCTAGCGCAAAGGAACAGGAGCAGGCAACGACCAACACGGCCGCAACCGCCAACGGATCGTGGCGGACCAGATAGGTCAGCGCCGCGATGCCCGCCACCACCGGGAGATAATAGCCGGCGAATCGGTCGGCGATCAGTTGGACGTGGGACCGGTGTTGCTCGGCTTCCTCCACCAACTTGATGACCCGTCCAAACGTGGTGTCCGGACCGATGCGGGAGACGCGGACACGCAGGCTGCCCAGCTGTGCGAGCGTCGCCGCAAACACGCGCGTCCCAGGTCCCGCCTCCGTAGGCATCGATTCGCCGGTGATGGCCGCCTGATCCACTGTGGCATGGCCGCCCACGACCTCGCCGTCGATCGGAATCATCTCGCCCGGCCTCACGATAACGACCTCACCAATCCGGACATCACCAACGGGCACGTCCCGCTCTTGCCCTTCGCGTTCCACGCGGGCCGTCTGGGGCGCCATCGAAACCAAGTCCTTCACCGCACGCCGGGCGCGGTCCGCCGTGAACCGTTCCACATAGTCCCCGATCCGCATAAAAAATACCACGACCGCAGCGGTTGCCCACTGGCCCACCACGAGGGCCGCCACGACGCCCAAGGTCATCAGGGTGTGGGACGTCACCCGCCGTTGCCACGCCGCGCGCAGTACATTGCGGAAGACTGGATACCCGCCGGCGAGGACGATCGCGAGCCCAAGCAACCATGGCACGTGCGCGGTCAGCTGTTCGAAGACCCCCAGTTGCTCGCCGACCACAATGACAAAGAGCACCGCGCCGAACACGACCCCGAGCAACGTGAGGACTTGTCGCGTGAACGCCTGCGAGCCGGG
Source organism: bacterium (assembly GCA_035934535.1). Classification (GTDB taxonomy): domain Bacteria; phylum Sysuimicrobiota; class Sysuimicrobiia; order Sysuimicrobiales; family Segetimicrobiaceae; genus DASSJF01. The sequence continues at coordinate 65,135 of DASYXS010000075.1, read as the reverse complement.
CGCTGGGACACCGGTCCCAGCCGGCCCGCGATCGTCAGTGTCCGCGATCGCATAGCCAGCACCTTCGACCGCCCGGCGAATCGTCGCCAGATCCACGCGGGAAAGGTCGAGAGATACGACCGCCTTTTCTCCAGCGAGCGAGACGTGAACCGAGTCGACGCCCGGAAGCCCGGCGATCGCGCGCTGCACGTGCTGTGCGCACTCGGCACAATCCATGCCCTTCACCGGGAACTCGAGCACTCGGGGGTCAGCCACGGCGGGAGCCCTCGGATGCACCATAACGCGTACACGCGTAGACACCCTTCGCCACGTCAGCGAGCACCTCATCGACCAGCCGCAGCAGCTTCCCGACGCGTGCGTCGCTGAGACGGTACCGCACAAAGCGCCCGTCTTGCTCACGGGTCACGAGCCCGCAGTCTCGCAGACACCCGAGGTGGTTCGAGACATTGGACTGGCTGAGCGCCGTGGCGTCGACAAGATCGGTCACCGTCATCGGTCGCGCGCGCAGGACCTCGAGAATCGATAGCCGGGACGGATCTGCGAATCCATGAAAGAGTTTCGCTTTCAGCCCAATCCCCTGCGCATTCGCAACCATCAACATGGCAGCGCTCCTATCTTAATAATCAGTACTTGCTGATATGATGATAGGAAACAATCGGAGAACTGTCAAACGTGGCGCCTACTAATGCGGTGGCACGCAGGAAGTTCCTTGAAGTCTCCGGCCCAGGGCAAGAGAATGTCGATTCTCAGCACTGTTTTGTAGGCTCAGAGACCCGGAGCCCATGCCGAGCCATCGAGTAGGGTACGAGAACATGCCTTCTCACCCCCTTTTTGGGGGCCTGGCACACGACCCCGCGCCACCAAAATTCAACCAGTTGACGACGCCAGTTCAAACGGGACAATGGCGTGTCAGAATCCTACAGAGTTCGTCTCTGACGGCTACGACCCGCTTGGCGTGGGCGTTTTGGCGTCCACGAACTTCGGCAAGCATAAACGGGACCACGGGGGTCCATTCTGCGTTTGCTATCATCAAGCGTGCCACGGGTTTGCACCGTCTGCACGCACGCCGCGCCCCCGCATGACGTTTCGTGCCTTCGCTGCGGAGTGGGATGCGAAGCACCTGGTTCGCGTGCGAGCCTCGACGGCGAAGCGCTATCGGGAGTTGCTGGCGCATCAACTGCGGCCGGTGTTCGGGGACCGACTGCTTTCGGAAATCACTGTGGCCGCGGTGGAGGCGTTCGTCGCCGAGGCTGTCCAGTCGGGGCGGCTCGCGCCCAAGACCGTCAATCACGCGCTCGCTCTGCTGAAGCAGCTGCTCACCACGGCCGCGGACTGGGGTTACTTGGCCGCCTCACCGCTCTCGAAGGTGCGGAAGCTCCGGCTCCCGCGGCGCGCGTTGCCTATCTGGACGTTCGCCGAGTTACGACGGTTTCTGCTCGCAGCGCCCGCGGAGTGGTTGCCGGTGTGGATCGTTAAGGTATTCGCAGGCCTGCGCCCAGGCGAGGCCCAGGCGATGCCCTGGCAAGACGCAAACTGGCCGGACTTCGCCGCCAATAAGATCCACGTCACCACATCCTACGAGGCCCGCACCAAAGTCCTCGGCGCGCCGAAGACCGACCGCTCGATCCGTGACGTGGACATGGTGCCAACCGTGAGACGCGTGCTGGAAACGCTGCCGAGCCGCGCGGCGGGCGGCCTAGTGTTCCCGGGGGCGGGCGGCGCGATGTACGGGCGCAGCACTATGCGGCGCGCATGGGCGCAGACGATCATAGCGACGAAGGTCCGCCCGATCAGCCCATACGCGCTGCGCCACACGTTCGCGTCTCTGCTCATCGCCGCCGGCAAAAACCCGCTTTACATCGCCCGGCAGATGGGGCACTACTCGGCCGGTTTCACGCTCGAGGCCTACGGTCACCTGATGGACTCGCCCCCGAGGACACAGGTCGAGTGGATTGACGATCTGATCTTCCCCGAGGGGTTCGAAGCGGCGGTGGCTCGCCACTCGCCCTGCCCTCGTCCTGCCCTTACGACGCCCTTGTTCGGGGCATCCGCGGGGGGCAGCGGCGTGCAGTCCAGTGCAACGGATGAGGAGTTGAAACCCGCGCCAGACGTGGCTTTCAGCCACTTCGTGCAGCCGGATGCAGCCGGGTGCATGGTGGAGGCGGCGGGAATCGAACCCGCGTCCTAGAGCCGCGAGGGCAGAGCGTCTACGCGCGTAGCCTGCGCTTTGAATTCGCGGAACCGGTCTCCCGCAGACCGGATACCGGTCCCGCTAGCTCTCTAGGTCTTAGCCGGTCCTCCCGGAGCGAAGAGGCCCGGAGCAGCCGGCTTCGTGACGCCCACTCCCCGCCCGCCGGCACTGCGGGGGGAGCGTCGCTACTTAATTAAGCAGCGAGTGCGAGCTGTGTATCGGCGTGTATGCGCCGTCCGGTTGTTTAGCGAGGACCCGGACCACCTCGGCGCGCAACCCTGCTTCTGCGAGCTCAGTCGAGACCGTTCGCCCCCTAGACTGACAGGCGCGCGCAGCACGCCGCGCGTCCCGTGTCCTTCCTAGTCAATTCTATCACGCGCGTCCAGGTCTATTCGTCCACGGCCTATCGAACCCGGCTGACGGCGAGGCGCAGGCCGAGCCCGACGAGCACGCCGCCCGACACCCATCGCGCAGCGGCCCGCCACGCGCCGCTGCGCCGGAGCTTGGCCTGCAGAGTCCCGGCGAAAACGGCGATCAGTCCGAGTGAAAGGACTCCAAACACAACGAAGACGGCGCCGAGCGTGAACATCTGCAGGGGCACATCCGGCCGGCGCGCGTCCACGAACTGCGGCAGCACCGATGCGTAGAACAAAGCCGCTTTGGGGTTGAACAGCTCCGTCACCACCCCGTCCCGGAAGAACCGCGTCGAGCCGGCGGCCGCACCGGCGCGGCCGGGAGAGGCGGCCCAGGTCGCGGCACGGTCCTTCGACGCGACGAGCGTCCGCAAGCCGAGGTAGACGAGGTACGCGGCGCCGGCGGTCTTGATCACGTCGAATGCGACGGGCGCCCCCGCCAACACCCCGGTCAGGCCGAGCGCCGCCAGCGCCACCAGACCCAGCGTTCCGGTCAGCAGGCCGGCGGCGGAGAGCAGCCCGGCCTCACGCCCGTGCGCAGACGCGCGGCTCAGCACGAACAGGGTTGCCGGGCCCGGTGTGAACGCCATGACGAGCGCCACCGGGACGTAGAGGGCCAGCGTGCTCAGCGTGGGCATCAGCGTCCACGGCGGGACGGTCCCCGCCCTCCATCCCGTGCGCCGAGTGCGCGGGCGATGCGGCGCTGGGCATCGCGCTCGGCGATCCGTTCGCGCTTGTCGTAGGTATGGCGGCCGCGCGCCAGCCCCAACTCGACCTTGGCCACGCCGTTGCGAAAGTAGAGGCGGAGCGGCACCAGCGTGTACCCGCGCTGCTGGACGCGGGCGCCGAGGCGCATGATCTCCCGCTTGTGCAGCAGCAGCTTTCGGGTCCGCATCGGATCGTGGTTCTGGATGTTGCCCTGCTCGTAGGGGCTGATGTGAAGATGCAACAGCCACGCCTCGCCCCGGTCGACCCGCGCGAACGCGTCGCCGAGGATGACGTGCCCGGCGCGCAGCGACTTCACTTCCGTCCCGGTCAGCGCGATCCCGGCCTCGTGGGTCTCCTCGATCCAGTACTCGTGACGCGCGCGGCGGTTCGTCGCGACGACACGGAGGTCCCCCTCGCCGTTCTTCTCCGCCACGCCCTACCCGCTCCGCGCGAGCATTCCGCTCGCCTCGGCGAGGCACGTCCCATCCGGAAGGGCGAGCGTCGCCTCCGCGGTGAAAAAGCGGCCCCGCTCTCCCGTCGTCCGCGCGGTCACGATCAACCGGTGTCCGATCGGCGCCTCGCGGCGGTACCGGACCTCGATCCGGGCCGTCACGGTCTCGCGGCCGCGCAGGTGAAACAGATTGGCCATCGCGTCGTCGAGCGCCGCGGCGATGATGCCGCCGTGAAGCACGCCCTCGTACCCTTGATAGTGCGGTCCGGGTGTGAACTCGGCGCGGATGCCCTCGCCGTCCGGCTCGAACCGCAGGCGAAGGCCGATCGGATTGGCCTGGCCGCACGCAAAACAGGTACCGGCATCGCGCGCGGCCCTATCCACCGGCACCCTCCTCAGCGGCGGTCAGCCGCGCGTAGAGCGATTCGAGTTCCGTGTTGACTTCCTCGTACCGCCGCACGGTTTCGCGGGCGCGGGCCGCGTCACGGTACAGTTCGGGGTCGCCCATCAGGCGGCTGAGGTGCTTCTGTTCTTCCTCGAGCGACCCGATCTGCTCGAGCATCGCGTGGACGTCCACGACGTCCGCGGAAGCGCCGCGGCCGGATCCGCGCCCGGCTCCGCCCGAACGGCTTCGCCGCCCCTCCGGCCCGTCACGATCCGGTTCCGCGCGGCGGGCCCGGTCCGGCCAGGACGCCGGGCGTGAATTCGCGGATCCGGCGGACGCCGCCGCGGGAGTCGAGCCGGCGGTCGCGGCCCCGGTGGTGAGCGCTTCGCGGTAGGCGTGGTACGGGCCCGCGACGCCGCGGACGCTTCCCGCATCGACAATCAACAGCCGCCGCGCTACGTGATCCAGCAGATACCGGTCGTGCGACGCGAGCAGTATCGCGCCTTCAAACGTGCCGAGCGCCTGTTCCAGCGCTTCGAGCGACGGCAGATCGAAATGGGTCGTCGGCTCATCCAGCAGCAGCAGATCCGGCCGGTCGAGAACGAGGCGCGCCAGCGCCACGCGCCGCTGCTCGCCGCCGCTGAGGTCGCCGACGCGCTTGTACACGGTCTCTCCCGAGAACAGAAAACGGCCGAGCACCCGGCGCACCTGCTCCGGCGACATCGCCCGATCGCCGAGGACCGCGTCGAGCACGGTCAGGCTCAGATCGAGCGTCTCCTCGGCGTGCTGGGCGAAGTAGCCGACCCGCACGCCGGGACCCAGTTCGGCGATGCCGGCGCTCGGCGGCTCCAGCCCGGCGACGATCCGGAGGAGCGTGGTCTTGCCGGCGCCGTTGGGGCCGATCACGCCGATCTTCTCGGCGCGCCGGACCTCCAGGGAGACGTCCGAGAGGACCGCGGTCTCGCCGTAGCGCTTGCCGAGGCCGCGGAGCCGGACGACGACCTGCGGGCCGCGGCGCGGCGCGTCGAGCCGGAACGCCGGCCCGCGCACGATCCGCGGCGCCTCCACCCGCACGATTTTCTCGAGCCGCTTCTCACGCGACTTGGCCTGGCGGCTCTTCTGGCCGGCGCGATTGCGCCGGATGTACTCCTCGAGCCCGGCGATCTCTTCCCGCTGGCGCTCGAAGAGCTCTTGCTGCCGGGCGCGGCGCGCCTCGCGCTCGGCGACGTACGTCGTGTACCCGCCCGGATACTCCTCGATCCGCCCGGCGTCCAGCTCGAACGTGCGCGCCGTCACCGCGTCGAGCAGATACCGGTCGTGGCTGACGACCAGCACGGCGCCGCGGAAATTCTGCAAGAACGCCTGCAGCCACTCGAGCGCGTCGAGGTCGAGATGGTTGGTCGGCTCATCGAGCAGCAGCAGGTCGGGACCGGTCAGCAGGAGCCGCGCCAGCGCGGCCCGCGCGCGCTGGCCGCCGCTCATCGACGCGAGCGGGCGCGTCCACTGCTCCTCCCGAAACCCCAGTCCCGCGAGCGTGCGGCGGATGTCGGCTTCGTACGTAAAGCCGCCGGCCCGCTCGAAGAGATCGCGCAGCCGGCCGTATTCGTCGAGCGCGGCCGCCAGCACCGCGTCGTCGCCGTGCACCTCCGGCAGCGCAAGGCGCGCTTCGGCCTCCCGCAGCCGGCGCTCCGCGCCGCGGGCGGTGGCAAACGCGGACGCCGCCTCTTCCCACAGCGTGCGGCTCTCCTCGACGACGGGCAGTTGGGGAAGATATCCGGCGGTGGCGCCCGGCGCAAACACGACCTGCCCGCCGTCCGACGTCTCGAGCCCCCCGATCGTCCGTAGCAGTGTCGTCTTGCCGGCGCCGTTGCGGCCGACGAGGCCGACTTTTTGTCCCGGCTCGAGCGCGCATGACGCCCCGGCGAGCACGGGAACGCCCGCGTACGACTTCGTCAGGTTGACCGCGCTGACAAGCGGCATGCGTTCACGGCCGGTGTTCCCGGCCCCACTCCAATCGCTTTTCTTGTAAGAGCTCAACCGTGTGCCGCAGCACCGGCAGGATCACGTCCATCCATTCCCGCACGGCCTTCGGGCTGCCGGGCATGTTGACGATCAGGGTCCGGCCGCGGATTCCGGCGACCGCCCGCGACAGCATCGCGAGCGGCGTCTGCGCGGCCGTCGCAATCCGCGCCGCCTCCGGAATCCCCGGCATCTGCCGGTCCACGACCCGCAGCGTCGCCTCCGGGGTCACGTCGCGGGGGGCGACGCCGCTTCCGCCGGTGGTGAGCACCAGGTCGACGCGCAGCGAATCCACCATGTCTGCGAGTGTGCGCGCGATCGTCTCGAGGTCGTCCGGCACGACGACGCGGGCGAGCACGTCCGCGCCCTCGGCCTCGAGAGTCTCCGCGAGGTATCGGCCGCTGTCGTCCTTGCCCTGACCCTTGCTGACCGAGTCGCTGGCGGTGAGGATGCCGCAGCGGACGCCCCGGAGGCGCGTTCCCGGCTCCGCGCTCATCGTGTGGGCTTCGCCTCCCGGCCGTTCCACCGGTAGGTGCCCGATTTGCCGCCGGACTTGCTCGTGAGGCGGATTCCTTCGATGGCGACGCCGCGCTCCACCGCCTTCACCATGTCGTACACGGTGAGGGCCGCCGTCGCCACCGCCACGAGGGCCTCCATCTCCGCCCCCGTGCGCCCGCGCGTCCGCACCCGCGCCTCGATCAGCACCCGGCTGCGCGCCGGGTCGGCCTCGAGCGTCACCGCGACGCCCGTCAGCGGGATCGGGTGGCACAGCGGAATCAACTCCCACGTCCGCTTCGCCGACGCGATGCCGGCGATCTGCGCGACGGTCAGCACGTCGCCCTTGCGCGCTTCTCCCCGCGTGATCATCCGGAGGGTCGCCGGGCGCATGACGACTTCGCCGCGCGCCGCCGCCTCGCGAACGGTCTCGGCTTTCCCGCCGACGTCGACCATGCGCGCCCCCCGCCGGCCGACGTGCGTCAGGCGGGCGCGGCGTCCCGGCTCATGCCGTAGGCCCAGGCGCCGCCCCGTCACGGCTCGAAGAGCTCCACGTCCACGTCCGCCCCGGCCTCGAGCAGGCGCCGGCCGATCGGCACCACCACGATGCCGTCGGCCCGCGTCATCGTGGTGATGATGCCGGACTTGCCGAGCACCGGTATCGCCTGGACCCCGCCGTCCCGCTGCTCGAGGTACACCCGGATGTGGTCTTCCCGCACGCCGGCCGACGGAATCGGCCGGGCGAGGCGTGCCCGGACGACGCGGCCGAACGGCCGCGCGGCGTTCCGGCCAGCGAGGCCGCGCAGCACGTCACGCACGAACACGTCGAAGATCACCATCCCGCTCACCGGGTGTCCCGGCAGCCCGATGACCGGCGTGCCGTCGACGAGCGCAAGAATCGTGGGCTTGCCCGGCTTGATGCTCACCCCGTGCACGATCACGCCGGGCCGGCCGAGTTCGCCGATCGCACGCGCCACGGCGTCCCGCTCACCGACGGAGCTGCCGCCGCTCACGAGCACCAGATCGGAGTCCGCCCGCGCGTCCCGCAGCGCCCGCAGCAGCACGTCGTACACATCCTCGACGATGCCGGCGAGGTGCGCCACCCCGCCCTCCTGCCGCACCAGCGCCGCGAGCGCGTAGGTGTTGACGTCCCGCACCTGCCCGCCCTCCGGGGTCCGGTCGGCGGGCACGATCTCGTCGCCGGTCGCGATGATCGCGACCCGCGGCCGGACGAACACCGGCACGTCGGTGATCCCGATGGCGGCCAGCAGGCCGATATCCTGCGGCCGAAGGCGCGTGCCGGGCCGCAGCGCCACGTCGCCGCGGCGCACATCCTCGGCGCGGCGAATCACGTTGTCGCCCGGCCGGGCGGGACGCCGTACCGCGATCCGGCCGTCGCGTTCCTCTACGTCCTCGAGCATGACGACCGCGTCCGCGCCGGGCGGCAGCATGCCGCCGGTCGGAATGCGGACCGTCTCGCCCGTCCCGACGGCGACCGGGGCCGTCTCGCCCATCTGCACTTCTCCCGCGAGGCGCAGCACCGCCGGGGCGTCCGGACCGGCCGACGACACGTCGTCCGCTTGGGCGGCGAACCCGTCCACGGTGGAGCGGTCGAAGGCGGGCAGGTCCTCCCCCGCGATCGCGTCCCGCGCCAGCACGCGGCCGTACGCCTCCGCGAGCGGGACATGCTCGATCCCGCGGGGGCGCGGCGTGTACGCGCGAGCGAACCGCTCTTTGGCCTCCTGCGGGGTCACCAGCGTCGTGAATCCAGGCATCGCAACCTAGAGTATAACATCGGCCCCCCGCATACCAGGCGGGAGGGCCCGATCGCGCGCGGGTTACTTCACAGGCTCTCCGCCGAACCGGCTGACGGGGCCCCACGCCTGTCGCGCGGGATCCCAGCGGGTGACGATCGCGTCATCCAGGTTGAGGCCGCGCTGGGGACTCGTCTTGAAGTCGTAGATCCCGTTGATGCCGGCGAAGCCCCGCAGGTGGAGCAGATAGTCCCGGATCTGCGATGCGGTGGCCTCCGTCCCGAGGTGCCGGAGCGCGTCGACTACGAGGAGCGCCGGATCCCACGCGAGCGACGCGCCGAGATCGGGCTTCTGGTTCGCCGCCTGAAATGCGTCGTAGAAAATCTTCTGGGCGATCTTCACGCGGCCGGCGGGCAGAGCCTCGTAGGCCGGCCAGGCGCTCGTCGGAAAATAGAGGTCCTGGGGCAGGAACGATGCGTACTGCTTCATCTGCCCGTACGTCTGGTTGCCGTTCGTCGTGGCGACCGGAATGCTGAGCCCGTTCTGCGCGATGCCCTTGAAGACGGTGCCGATCGGGGCGCCCGTGCTCCACGCGATCAGCGCCTGCGGCTTCGCGGCGGAGATCCGCGCAATCTGCGCGGCGACGCTCACGTCGTGCGGGTCGAAGTGCTCCCGGGCGACGACCTGGACAACGCCTTGATACTGCGGCAGCGCCACGATCGCGTTGACGTTCTGTTCGGCGTCCTGACCCGTCGCGTCGGTGGACGTCAGGACGGCGATGCGTGTCCACCCTTTTCCTTTGAAGTAGCGAATGAGGGCCGCCGCGAGATCCCGCGTAGAGACGCTGGCGGTGAAGACGTAGCTGCCTTCCGCGGGATGGATCCCGGGCGAGAGGCAGTACTCCACCGGCCCGTCCTTCATCAGCGGCGCCATGGCCGCGCAGATCGCGACGAGCGAGGATCCCACGATCAGCGGCACCTTGCCGGCCAAGATCTGGCCGGCGAGCTGCACGCCCACCTGCGGGCTCGTCTGGTCGTCATGGAAGGCGAAGTGGATCGGACGCCCCTGGATGCCGCCCTTCTCGTTGGTGAGACGCTCCACGATCTGCAGCGCCTGGCTCTCGGGCTGTCCCAGAAAGGCCCCGCCGCCGGTCAACGGCATGATCGCGTTGATGACGTACGGCGCCGGGGCGGCCCACGGGACCGCGTCCGGAAGCGCGAGCAAGCAGGCGAGCAGTGCCGCGGCGGCCGGCGCCGCGAGGCGCGCCCGCCGCGGCAAGAAAGCCGTCACGTGCGCACGCGTCTTCACCGCATCATCACCTCTCGGACGCCCGCGAGCTACCGAGGGATCGACTGCAGCCAGAACGCGATGAGACCGGCCTGGTTCGGGGCCTGGTTGATCGTGTAGAGGACGTGGTTGGTCTCGTCAAAGGCCACCGCGTGTGCGCCCCGCAGCGTCGGGATGTTGGCGACCCAGTGCACGCCGGTGGCGGTAAACACGCCCATCACCGGCGCGGGCGGGTAGTTGGACGCCGCGAAGAAGAAGAGATCCGCCTGCGGACTGTAGAGCATCATATCGCCGGCGCCGACCTGGGTGAACGTCTGGATGACCTTCCCCGCGTTGAGGTCCCACAGCGCCGCCATCGGCGTCTTCTTGTTGCTGCAGCCCAGCAGCGCCTGGTTCGTCTTGGGATTGATACCGAGGCCGTTCGGGTTGCACGCCGCCCCGACGTCGAACTTCTTGACGAGGACGTCGCGCGCCGGGTCGAACTGGAAGACGGCGTTCTGGTCCGAGGATGTCAGGTACATCATGCCGTTGCCGGCATCGTAGCGGGGCTGCTCGAGCCCGTCTCCCAGGTTGAGGAACCGCTTGATGATCCGGTTCCCGACCGCGTCGATCGCGGTGACGATGCCGTCGTCGCTGTTCGCGACGTACATCTTCCGGTCGCGCGGGTCGTAGTCCAGCTCGTCGGTGCGCTTCTTCCCGCCGGTCGAGAGCGACGCGATAACCGTGTCGTAATGCGGAGAGGGCGGGTTCACGTCGACGATGAGGACGCGGCTGTCGTTCGTCGTCACGAACAGCTTGTTGACGTTCTTGGCCACCGATACCCCGTTGGTCCCGGTGCCGGCCGGAATGGTTTTCAGGTAGCGCGCCGCGGGCGAGGAGACGTCGAACACATCGACGCCCGTGTCCGTGCGGTCGGCGACGTACAGCCGGTGCGCGGCCTGGTCGACTTCCATAATGTCGAAGGAGCCGGTCTTGCCCTGAACCGGCGGGATCACGACGTTCGGGAGGGCCAGCGCGAACGACATGTCCGCGCCGGCGACGCGCCCGACGAGGAGCGACACCGCGACCACCCCGGCAAGCAGCAGCACGACGCACGCGGTCCACACGCAAGACGAGCCCGGCCGTGTTCTCATCGCAACCCCCCGAGCAGACGTTGTCCCCCCCGCCGTTCCTTGCGCTTCGGACGGGACGTCGCGCGGTCCTTCCATCGGGCCTTCTGCAGAGCAGAACGCCGGCCGGGGCGGTGTTCCCGGCGGCCGGCGTCCGGTTCAGCGGCCCTCGGGTTCGCCGCCGTCCCCCGCGGACGCCTCTGGCTCACGCAGGAGCCAGCCCCAGCGCTCGCGCGTCTCGCGCTTGTACGCCGGGGCGGGCCCGATCGGCGTCGGAAACCGGTCCTTCCACTCCCACGGGCGCGTCGCATCGATGATCACCCGCGAGTTGAAGCCCTTGCGGTCCGGGTGGATCGCCGGATCGAGCGGGCCGCTCCAGCAGCGGCGGATGATCTCGTAGTCGGCCTCGGGATCGGCCCGGGTCAGCACGGCCCACATGACGTCGTTGAGGTCTGTGATGTCGATATCCTCGTCCACGACGACGACCATACGGTTGAGGTAGGCGCCCGCGCGCACCTGCGAGGCGAGCAGCCCCGCCTGCCGCGCGTGGCCCGGATACATCTGCTTGATGGCGACGATGTACAGAAGCCGGCAGCCGCCGACCGGATGACAGTACACGCCCGTGATGCCGGGCACGCCGGCGTCCTTCAGCGCCTTACGCAGCAGCCCCGACCGCAGGTACTTGCGGAAATGATGGGCTTCATACGGCGGCTTCTCGGGCGGGCAGCCCATCAGGATGGGATCGTTCCGGTGATAGATCGCCTTCACGTCGATGACCGGCTCCTCGCGGCTGCCGCTGGCGTAGTAGCCGGTCCATTCGCCGAACGGCCCCTCCATGAGCCGCGCGTTCGGGTGCACGACGCCTTCGATCACGATCTCGGCGTGCGCCGGAAGCGGCAGGCCCGTGTGGCGCCCGCGGATGATCTCCACGGGCTCCCCCTTCACCGCGCCGGCCCATTCATACTCGCTGACCCCGAGTGGAACTTCGAGGCAGCTCGCGAGGAAGAGAATCGGATCCATGCCCACGATCGCGAGCACCGGCATGGGCTCTCCGCGCCCGAAGTACTTGTCGCGATGCAGCCGGCCGTGCTTGCCCGGCGAGATGTACAGACCGGCATGGTTGCGGTCGTGGATCATCACGCGGTACGTGCCGAAGTTGATCCAGTCCGAGTCGGGATCGCGCGTCACGTCGGCGACGGCCGTGCCGATGTACCGGCCGCCGTCCTCTTCGTGCCACTTCGGCGTCGGAAACTTGTAGAGATCGATCGCGTCGCCTTCGAGGACGTTCTCGAGCACGGGACCGTCCCGCACCTCCCGGACCGGCACCGGATCGAGGCGGTTGAGCCGTTCTTCCCAGGCGTCGATCATTTCGAGCGCGCCGATCCCCGGATCCATTCCGAGGGTAAAGGCGAGGCGGCGACGCGCGCCGAGCGGATTGACGAGGACGCGGCGGCCCGTCGGGTAACCGGGCACGGCGTCGAACAGCACGGCCGGCGACTCCTCGGTGTGGTGCAGCATCTCGGAGATCCGGCCGATGTCCTCTTCCCACGTCGCCCCCTCGACGCTGCGGAGCTCGCCCATCCGCTCGACGGCCCGGAGCCAGTCGCGCAGGTCGGTGTACGGGCCCGTTCGCGGGCTGTGGGTCATCGCTTTGCTCATCGCCGTCCTCCCGTCCGCCTTCCGATACCTCGCCGTGTTTTCACCGTCCGGCGGATGGAACCTTTCTTCCAGGGACGACGCGTTGTATGATGAACCCAGCGACAGACAGATCGGGAGGGATACGAATTGGCCGGCGAACCGAGAATAGCGCAGGAGGACCGTCTCCCTCAAGAATGGCGCAAGAGCGCGTACGAGCGGTGGCTCGAGTCCGAGGGCATCCCCGTCCTGACCGGCGCCGCGGTTCCCGATCTCCGTGAAGTGGCCGTGGCGCCGTGGCCCCGACTCGACGCGCGCGGCGCGTACCTCCGGCTCATGGGCACGGAAGACACCAACAACGGGTATATCCTCGAGCTGCCGCCGGGGGGGGCCTCCGCCGCCGAACGGCATCTGTTCGAAGAGTTCTTTTACGTCGTGGACGGCCGCGGCGGCTGCGAGGTCTGGAACGAGAGCGGGTCCAAGCAGGCCTTTGAGTGGCAGGCCGGCAGCCTCTTCTCGATTCCGCTCAACTGCTCCCACCGGCTGCTCAACGGCGCGGGCCGCGAGCCCGCGCGCCTGCTCGCCGTGACGACGGCCCCAATGATGATGAACCTCATTCACAACACGGAATTCCTCTTCAACTGCCCGTTCGACTTTCTCGACCGCTTCGACGGCCGGGCGGGGTACTTCGGCGGCGAAGGCACGCTGCATCCCGGGCGCGTCTGGGACACGAACTTCGTCGCGGACGTCAACCGCTTCAAGCTTCACGAGTGGGCGGAGCGCGGGGCCGGCGGTAAAAACGTGATGTTCGAGTTCGCGAACAACACGCTGTGCGCCCACGTCTCGGAGTTTCCGGTCGGCACGTACAAGAAGGCCCACCGGCACGGCCCCGGCGCGCACGTGATCATCCTCGAGGGCGAAGGGTTTTCGGTGATGTGGCCGGAGGGCGAACCGAACCTCACCGACATTCCGTGGCACCCCGGCACGATGTTCGTGCCGCCGGGCTTGTGGTGGCACCAGCACTTCAACACCGGGCCGACCCCGGCCCGCTACCTCGCCATCCGCTGGGGCGGGGCGAAGTGGAAGGTGGCGCGCTACCTCGACATCCAGGGCGTGGACAAGAGCAAGAAAGACGGCGGCAACCAGATCGAGTACGAGGATCAGGACCCGCGCATCCAGCGGATGTTCGCCGATCGCTGCGGGACGCGCGGCGTGCCGGTGAAGATGGACGGCTTTTCGGTGAAAGTGTAGTCCCCGATGGGGCACGAGGACGACAACGAGCACATCCACCTCGGGGGCGACGCCGATCCGGCGGTCTACGTCGGCGAGCACATCAAGCTGCGCAGCGCCGGGATCGACATCGGGTCCTCGACGTCCCATCTCGTCTTCTCCGAGCTGGTCCTGACGCGCCAGGGCCGCTACCTGTCGAGCCGGTATCAGGTCGTCAAACGGGACGTGTCGTTCCGGTCGCGCGTCACCCTGACCCCGTACGCGTCGCCGTCGCAGATCGACACGGCCCGCATCGCCGGCTTCATCGACGAGGCGTACCGGGAGGCGGGCATCGCGCGGTCCGACATCGATTCGGGCGCCGTGATCACGACCGGCGAGGCCGCGATGAAAGAGAACGCGGGGCCGATCATCGATCTGTTCTCGGCCGACGCGGGCAAGTTCGTCTGCGCGACGGCCGGGCCGCATCTCGAGAGCCTGCTCGCGGCGCACGGTTCCGGTGCGGCCGCCCTGTCACGGGAGCCGCAGCACCCGACCATCCTGAACGTGGACATCGGCGGCGGCACGACGAAGTTCGCGGTCTGCCGGAAGGGCGCCGTGCAGGAGACCGCGGCCATCCACGTGGGCGCGCGCCTGATCGCCTGGCGGCCCGACGGAACGCTCGAGCGGGTGGAAGAGCGCGGGCGCGCGCTGGCCGCCGCCGCCGGCGCCCGTGCGGAGGTCGGTGTCCGGCTGCCGGCGGAGGCGCTCGATGCGGTCGCGGGGCGCATGGCCGATCTGATCGCCCGCGTCGTCGCCGGGCAGTACGAGCTCAACGGCGACGACGGGCTGTGGATCACGGAGCGGCTGCGCGGCACCGGGCCGTTCACGCATCTCGTGTTCTCCGGCGGCGTGGCCGAGTACATCTACGGCTGCGAGACCGCGGAGTTCGGCGACCTCGGGCCGCGGCTCGCGCGGGCGCTCGCGGCGCGCTGCCGCGATCGCGTCGTCCTCAATCCCACGGAGCGCATTCGAGCGACGTGCATCGGCGCGTCGCAGTACACGGTGCAGGTGAGCGGCAATACGATCTTCCTGTCGGACACGGGCGTCCTTCCGGTCCGCAACGTCCCGGTCGCGGCGGTGCGCGGACTCGACGGACCGTCGCCCGATCGGGTGGCCGAGGCGGTCCGCCGCGGGCTTCGCCGCCTCGACCTGGCCGACGGACGGGACCGGTTCGCCCTCGCCGTCCACTGGCACCACGGGCCGGAGTACTCGGCGCTCTCCGCGCTGTGCACCGGCATCGTCGCGGCGCTTCCCGAAACCGTAGCAGCCGGGAACCCCCTCTTTGTGGTGATCGACGCCGACGTCGCGGGCCTGATCGGGCGGATCCTGCGGGACGAGTGCGGCCTCCGAAGTCCCGTGATCTGCATCGATCAAGTCGCGCTGCGGGAGTTCGACTACGTCGATATCGGCAGTCTCATGCCCGAACAGCAGGTCGTACCGGTCGTCGTCAAGAGCCTCGTCTTCCATTAGAAAACACATTGGGGCGGGCCAAACCGGGGCCGGCGCCCGAACGGCCGTCCCGGTTGACAGGTGCTTCCGGCGAAACGTATAAATATCATACATTTAGCAGCGGGAGACCCTCGGGAGGGCCGGTGGCAATGTTCCAGCCCGTCCGCGTCACGCGGGCGTCCGACGGCATCATCCACCAAATCAAGGAATCGATCTTTGGGGGCGAGCTCCGGCCCGGACACGCGCTCCCATCCGAAAAGGAGCTCGCCGAACAGTTCAAAGTCAGCCGCATCACCGTCCGGGACGCGATGCGCGTCTTGGAATCGCAGGGATTGATCCAGATCCGGGTCGGCGCGCGCGGCGGAGCGTTCGTCGCACGGCCGAGCGCGGCTCCGGTGAGCGAGTCGCTCACCAACATGCTGCGTCTCAAACAGGCGACCCTCCGCGATCTCGTCGAGGCCCGCCTCCTCGTGGAGCCGCACGTCGCCTCGATCGCGGCGCAGCGGGCCACGCCGGAGGACCTCCGGGCGATGGAGGCGGCGATCGCCGCGGCCCGCGGCGCGCGGACGTCGGGAGACCGCTACTTCATCCCGAGCAGCGTCGCGTTTCACCTCGCGCTGGCCGAGGCGGCGAAGAACCCCGTCCTGTTCTTCGCCGTGAGTTCATTCCGCGCGTTGTTTCACGAGGCACTCGCCGCCCTGCTACCGGCCGACGACATGGCCGACCGGGCCATCGCGGACCACCAGCGCATCCTCGAAGCGATCGGCGCCCGGGACGGCGGGCGGGCCCGAGACCTGATGCACGAGCACCTCTCGTACTTCGCCGCGCGGGTGGACGGGGCCGGCAAACCGGCACGGACCAAGCGCCGCCCCGCGGCCGGGTAGGCTCCGGCATGACGGCCGGCACGCGCATCGCGAACGGGCCGGCGCGGACCCGTGGCGCGGACGGCGGTCCGCTCGCCCCCTATCGCGTGCTCGACCTTGCCGGCCACCCCGGCTGGCTGTGCGGGCGCCTGCTCGGCGATCTCGGCGGCGACGTGGTGAAGATCGAGCCGCCGGGCGGCGACGACGGCCGGCGGCTCGGTCCGTTCTACCGCGACATGCCCGAGAACGGCCTGCCGTGGTTCGCCTACAACGCCAACAAACGCGGGATCACCCTCGACATCGGCGCCGCGCGCGGCCGCGAACTGCTGCGCCGGTTGGCGCGGCGCGCGGATTTCCTGATCGAGACCTACCGGCCCGGCTACCTCGACGCGCACGGGATCGGATACGCCGCGCTCCGGGAGGCCAATCCGCGGATCGTCGTCACGTCCATCACGCCGTTTGGCCAAACGGGCCCCTACGCGCGATACCACGGCTCCGACCTGGTCGCGGCGGCGATGAGCGGCTTCATGTCGCTCGTCGGGGAGCCCGGCCGGCCGCCGCTGCGGGTCTCGCTGCCGCAGGCGCCGATGTGGGCCGGCATGCACGCCGCGGCGGGCACGCTCGTCGCCCATCACGCCCGCGAGGCCACGGGCCGCGGCCAGCACGTCGACGTCTCGACGCAGGCCGCCCTCCTGTGGGCGCTGGCGAACGCCCCGGCCTACTGGAGTCTCGGGCGCACCGATCTGCACCGCGGGGGCACCCGCATCGTCGGCCGCAGCACGAGCGGGGCGGCGATGGGCGCGATCTACCGGTGCCGCGACGGCCACATCAACTTCATCCTGTACGGCGGCGAGGCCGGGCAGCGGTCCAACGAGGGCATGGTGCGCTGGATGACGGCGCTCGGCGAGGCGCCGGAGTGGCTGCGCCGCAAAGACTGGAGCGCTTTCCACGTCGCCGCCGCCACGCAGGGCGAAGTCGACGAGGTGGAACGGCCGTTCGCGGAGTTCCTTCGGCGGCGGACGAAAGCGGAATTCGCCGCGGCGTCGCTGGCGTACGGCATCCTCGGGTATCCGGTAGCCGACGCGCACGACATTCGCAGCGACGAGCACCTGGCGGCCCGGAGCTTCTGGCAGGCGGTCGAGCATCCGGAGCGCGACGCGACGGTGACGTACCCCGGGCCCTTCGCGTGCTTTTCCGCCACCCCGCTCCGGATCCGGCGCCGCGCGCCGGGCATCGGCGAGCACAACGAGGAGATCTATCGCGGAGAGCTCGAGCTGTCCGCGGACGAGCTCGGGCGGCTGCGCCGGGAGCGCGTGATTTGAGCGGCGGCCGTCCCGCCGCCTCGGCCCTCGCGGATCTCCACGTCGTGGAGTTCGGGGGGTTCGCCGCGGGACCCACCGTCGGCAAGCATCTCGGCGAGCACGGCGCCACGGTCGTCCGGGTGGAGTCGCGCTCGCGCCCCGACGGCTTCCGGGTCCACTATCCCCCCTACAAGGACAACGTGCCCGGATTGAACCGGACCGGGACGTTCGCGCTCTTCAACGACAGCAAGCTCGGCGTCACGTTGAACTTGAAGCACCCGCGCGCGCTCGCGGTCGCCAACCGGCTCGCCGCCTGGGCCGACGTGCTGATCGAGAACTTCGTTCCCGGCGTGATGGCGCGAAACGGACTGAGCTACGAGGCCGTCCGGCGGGTCAATTCGGGGGTCGTCTACCTCAGCTCGTGCAACATGGGCCAGACCGGGCCGAAGGCGGCTCAGCGAGGATTCGGCTCGCAGCTCACGTCCCAGAGCGGTTTTACGTTTCTGGCCGGCGAGCCGGACGGCGACCCGATGCTGCTGTTCGGCCCGTACATCGACTTCGTGGCGGTCGGCTTCGGCCTCGTCGCGGTGCTGGCCGCGCTCGACCACCGCCGGCGTACGGGAGAGGGCCAGCACATCGACCTGTCCCAGTACGAGTGCGGCCTGCAGTTCATCGCCCCCGCGCTGCTCGAGTACGGGGTCAACGGGCGCGTCGTGACACGGATGGGCAACCGCAGCCCGCACGCGGCGCCGCACGGCGCCTACCCGTGCCGCGGCACGGACCGGTGGTGCGTGATCGCCGTACGGTCCGAGGAGGAGTGGCGGGCGTTCTGCGCCGCGGCGGGCCGCCCGGCCTGGGCGGCCGACGAACGGTTCGCGACCCTCGCGGCGCGCAAGGCGAACGAGAGCGCG
This sequence comes from bacterium, assembly GCA_035934535.1. Classification (GTDB taxonomy): domain Bacteria; phylum Sysuimicrobiota; class Sysuimicrobiia; order Sysuimicrobiales; family Segetimicrobiaceae; genus DASSJF01. The sequence continues at coordinate 46,895 of DASYXS010000075.1, read as the reverse complement.
CTCGACGCCCTGGTCGCCGAATGGACCGCGCGCCATGGGGCCCGGGATGTCATGGAGACGCTCCAAGCAGCCGGGGTGCGCGCCGGGGTCGTCAACCGGCTGTCCGACCTGTTCAGCGATCCGCAGCTGCGTCACCGGCAGGTCTGGTGCGACTTGGAACACCCCGAACTCGGCCGATTCTACTACGAAGCACCGCCGTTCATCTTGTCGGAGACGCCGGCGGCGTTGTATCGGAGCCCGCTGCTCGGCGAGCATAACGTAGCGGTGTACCGCGACATCCTGGGCTTCGGAGACGAGGAGATCGCCGGGCTCGCGGCCGACGGCGTGATCGAGTAACCGTCGCCGGCCGAGGCGACCACGGGAGGAGGCAGGGCATGGCGACGCAGGTGAAGCTGGAGCGCGGCATTCTGTCGCTGCGCGGCACGCTGGAGTGGCTGCGGCAGGAGGGACTACTTCTCGAGAGTGACGTCCCGGTCGACCCCGACCTCGAGGTGACCGGGGTGCAGAAGCATCTGGACGGCAGCTATCCGCTGCTGTTCAAGAACGTGAAGGGGTATCCCGCCGCCCAGGCCGTCACCAACCTGTTCGCCAACATGGGCATCGTGGACCGCATGTTCGGGTGGACCTCGCCGGTGGAGCGGACGCACCGCCTGGCCCACGCGCTCACCCATCCGATCCCGCCGGTCGAAATCCCGCAGGGCGAGGCGCCCTGCCAGGAAGAGGTCATCACCGACGACCTCGAGGTCAACACGCACGTGATCGCGATCCGCCACACGGAACTTGAGTCCGAGCGGACGATCGGGAGCGGCAACAGCGTGGTGGTGGGCCCCTACTTCCACGGCGGCAGCCACATCGGCTACAACCGGATGAACGCCCGCTGGGGCAACGTCTGCACCTTCCAGTCGGCGCCGGGGTCGCACATGTGGCAGGTCATCACCGAGCACTACCATGACGACCGGCCGATCCCGCTCACGATGTGCTTCGGGCTGCCGCCGGCGTGCACCCTGATCGCCGGCGGCGGCTTCGACTACGTCATTCTGCCGCGCGGCGGCGACGAGCTGGGCGCGGCCGGGGCGGCCCAGGGGGCCCCCGTCCGGATCGTCAAGGCCCGCACCTGCGACGCGTGGGCCGTCGCCGACTGCGAGCTCGTCCTGGAGGGTCTCCTCCATCCCCGCGACAAGCGGTACGAGACCGCCGAAGCCGAGGCGTCCGACACGCAGGGCCGGTTCCCGTTTCACCCGGAATGGGCCGGGTATATGGGCAAGGCCTACCGCGCGCCGACGTTTCACGTCACGGGCATCACGATGCGCCGCCGCGCGACGAAGCCGATCTTCTACCTCCTCGGCGTGCACATGCTCGACTGCAACAACATCGACACGACGGTGCGGGAATCCGCGATCTACGAGTTGTGCGAGCGCCTGCAGCCGGGGATCGTTCAGGACGTCAACATCCCGTTCTGCATGACGGACTGGGGCGGCTGCATCATCCAGGTGAAGAAGCGCCTCAAGACCGACGACGGCCACGTGCGCAACTTCCTCGCCGCGACCATGGCGACGAGCCACGGCATGCGCCTGGCCATCGCCGTCGACCACGACGTCGACATCTACAACATGGACGAGATCATCTGGAGCCTGACCACGCGCGTGAACCCGAGGGCCGACATCCTGAACCCCGTGCCGGGCGGGGCCGGCCAGACGTTCATGCCCGAGGAGCGGCTCACCGCGGGGGACCGTCAGTGGACGGCGATGAATACCCGGTTCGAGGGCGGCATGGCGATCGACGCCACCGTGCCGTTCGGCTACGAGAAGGATTTCCAGCGCCCGGTCTATCCCATTCAGAGGGTGAGCCTCGACCGGTTCTTCAACGCCGAGCAGATCGCCAAGGGCAAGGCGCTGATGCGCGGCTGGGTGGAGCTGCTCGCGCGCACCGGCCGCTAGGAGGAGAACGGGGTGACACCAGGACAGTGGCGCGGATGCGCCGGGTACGGAAGCGCGATTCTCGCGCTGCACATCGGCGGGGGCCTGGCGCTCGCCGCGGCCGCCCGCGCGCACCCGGCGCTGCTCGGGATGGGCTTCCTCGCCTACACCCTCGGGCTGCGCCACGCGTTCGACGCCGATCACATCGCGGCGATCGACAACGTCGTCCGCAGGCTCGTCCGGGACAAGCGGTCCCCGCTCGGCGTGGGCTTCTATTTCTCGATCGGGCATTCGAGCGTGGTGTTGCTGATGGCCGCGGCCACCGTGCTGGTGACCCAGTGGACGCAGCGGTCGCTGCCGCACCTCCAGGCCGCCGGCGAGCTCATCGGCATCACCGTCTCCGGCGGTTTCCTCCTCCTCATCGGCGTGCTCAACCTGTTCATCTGGCTCGACATCTACCTGATCTTTCAGCGCATGCGCGCCGGCCATCACGACGCCGGCGAACTGGAAGGCCTCTTGCTGTCGCGCGGCCTCGTGATGCGCGTGGCGGGTCCTCTCTTCCGCCTGATCACCCGCGACTGGCACGTGTATCCGCTGGGGGTCGTCTTCGGGCTCGGGTTCGATACCGCGAGCGAGGTGGCGCTGCTCGCGCTCGCGGCCGGGGCGGCCGCGAGCGCCCTGCCCGTGTGGGGCGTGCTGGCGCTGCCGCTGCTCTTCGCCGCGGGGATGAGCCTGATGGACACCTCCGACGGCGTCTTCATGACGACGGCCTACCGGTGGGCCTTCGCGACGCCGATCCGGAAAGTGTACTACAACCTCACGGTAACGGGGCTGTCCGTCGCCGCCGCGCTGCTCATCGGCGGCATCGAGCTCGCCCAGGCCGCCGCCCACGCCCTCGGCCTGACCGCCGGGGTCTGGGGCCGCCTCGCGGCGCTCGACTTGAGCCGTCTCGGCTACCTGCTCGTCGCGCTCTTTGTGCTGACGTGGTCCCTCTCCTACGGCGCCTGGAAGGCGCTGCGCCTCGAGGAACGGCCGGGCCGGCCGGCGTGACCGCCGCGCGCGCCGCCGCCGTCCCGGGCGCCCGTCCGCGGTGATCGTCGACGTCCAACATCACTTCGTGCCGCTCGAACTCGCGGAACGCCGCGGGTTCGCGCGGGGCGAGCGGCGCAACCTGATCGAAGGCGGTCTTCCGAAGTTCACCCTGCACGACACGCTCTACGATCTCGAGGCGCAGGTGCGCGACATGGACGCGGCCGGGATCGACGTGGCCGTGCTGACGTGCAACCTCGGCTGGGACGCCCCGCTCGACGACTGCCGCCTGATCAACGACCGGGCCGCCGAGATTCAGCGGAGATCCGGCGGCCGCTTCGTCGCGCTCGCGCACGCGCCGGTCCTGGAGGCGGCCGGCCTGCGGGAACTCGAGCGGGCGGTCCGGGACCTGGGCCTGCACGGGGTCACGGTCGCCTCGCAGGTCGACGGCCGGCCGCTCGACGCGCCCGCGCTCCACGCGTTCTACCGCACCGCCTGCGCGCTCGGCGCGGCGGTCTTCGTGCATCCCGCGCAGCTCCCCGCGGGGTACGCGCACATGCAGGAATACGACCTCGCCCGCATCCTCGGCCGCGAGCTCGACCTTCAAACCGCGGTGACGCGGGTGATCGCCGGCGGCGTGCTCGACGCGTTCCCGGACCTCGAGATGGTGTTCGCGCACTTCGGCGGCGGCGTCGCCGCGGTGCGGGAGCGGCTGGCCGCCAAGTCCGGCCGTTTCGGCACGCTCACGCGGCCCTTCGCGGAGTCCTTTGAGCGCCTGTACTTCGACCTCGCCGGGTTCGAGGGGGGCCCGATCGCGCTGCGGTGCGCGCTCGACGGCATCCGGCCCGACCGGCTGGTGTTCGCGACGGACTACCCGCAAGATTTCACCGGGGCGACCACGCAGAGCGGCAAGGGGCCGGGCGCGATCCGCGACTATATCGCGCTCGTCGGCGAGGCCGCCCCGTCGGCGCGCGACGCGCGGGCGATCCTCGGCGGGACCGCGGCCGCACTGTTCCGCATCGGCGCGGAGCGGCAATGATCCCGGCCGCGGCGCTGTGACGGCGCGACGCGGCGCGGGCGCGCGCTCGTGACGGGCGCGTCGCTGCCCGAGCGGCTGGCCGGCCTGCTGCGGGAGGGGGCGCCGGCGATCGTCGTGTCCGTCGGCGCGGACGGCTTCGGCCATGCGGCGATGACCTGGGCGGTGGCCGGCGCCCATGACATCACCGCCCCGGGGGTCGTGCGCTTCGTCGTCGACGGCGGCAGCACCACCGAGATCAATCTCCGGCGCGACGGCCGCGCGTCGCTCCAGGTGATCGGCGGAGACGATCTCGTCGCGCTCATCAAGGGCCCGGCCCGGGAGCGCCGCGCCCGCATCGACGCCGCGCCGTTTGCGATGGCGATGTGGGAGATGACCGTCGCCGACGTCAAGGACCAGTCGTGGGGGCCGGTGGCCGTCTCGCCGCTTACCTACGAGTGGCGGGGCCCGGAGGCGGAGACTCTGCGGCGGATCGAACAGGCGGTCCTCGCCGAACTGCGCGGGTGGTCCGGCGACTGAGCGGCGGCGCTAGGCGGCCCGCTGCGGCCTCCAGCGCTCGAAGCGTAGTTCGACGCGGCGCAGGCACCACATCAGGAAGATCGCGGCCAGCGCCAGGATGGTGATCCCGACGAAGACCCGGTCGGTCTGAAATGTCTCGCCGGCGACCGCGATCTCGTAGCCGATGCCGGCCGTGGCCGCGTAGAGCTCCCCGACCACGATGCCGACGAGGGCCTGGCCGAGGCCGAGGCGCAGGCCGGCGATGAGAAACGGGACGGCGCCCGGCAGAACGATCGTCGTGAAGATCTGCCAGTCGTTGGCTCCAAACGAGCGGGCGGTCCGGATGAGCGACTCGTCCGCCGCGCGGACACCGGCCTCGGTGTTGATGAGAATCTGGAACATCGCCACGAGAAACACGACCGCGACCTTCGACCAGATCCCGATCCCGAGCCAGATGATGAAGAGCGGCAGCAGCGCGATCCGCGGCGTGGAGTACAGGGTGGACACGAACGGCTGCAGCGCGGCCGAGACGTCACGGTACCAGCCCATCGCGACGCCGACCACCACCCCGACGGCGATGGCCAGCGAGTACCCGATCAAAAACTCCGTGCCGCTGACGCGGATGTCCTTCGCCAGCACGCCCTCCTGCAGCATGCGCAGAAACGTCGCGACGATCCGGCTCGGCGAGCTGGTGAAGAGCGGGTTGACGACGCCGAACCGCACGACGCCTTCCCACGCGGACATGAAGACGACGACGGCCGTGATGCTGATGATGCGCGCGCGACGCGCCTGCGGCGTCTGCCGGCGCGCGCGCGGTCGTGCGTCGGGCCGCGCGGCCGCCGCGGGCGATGTGGCGAGCCGCTCTCCCTCAATCATGCGCGGGGCGCCCGAGGGTCGCGCGGGCTTCCTCCTCGATGAGGCTCCAGATCTGGTCCTCGAGCGCAAGGAAGGCCGGCGTGCGCTTCACCCGGAGGTCGCGGGGCCGCGGGAAGTCGACGGACAGAATCCGCTTCACGCGCCCGGGACGCCGCGACAGGACGACGACGCGGTCGGCGAGATAGATCGCCTCGTTGATCTGGTGGGTGATGAAAATCGCGGTCCGGCGCGTTTCCTGCCAGATGCGCATCAACTCGGCCTGCATGAACTCGCGCGTCTGCGCGTCGAGCGACGCGAACGGCTCGTCGAGGAGGATGACGTCCGCCTCCATCACCAGCGCGCGCGCCAGGTTGACGCGTTGCTGCATGCCCCCCGACAGCTCAAACGGGTGGTAGCGCTCGAAGCCCTCGAGGCCGACGAGGCGGATCATCTCCCGGGCCCGCGGGATCGCCTCACGCAGCGGCGTCCGCTGCATCTCGAGACCGTACGTCACATTGCGGAGCACCGTACGCCAAGGCAGCAGCGACGGGCTCTGGAACACCATCGCCCGGTCGCGGCCGGGCCCCACGACGGGCCTGCCGTCGAGCCGGATGGTGCCGGTGGTCAGCGGCATGAGGCCGTCGAGGCAGTGCAGGAAGGTCGTCTTCCCGCAGCCGCTCGGGCCGACCATGCAGAGGAATTCGCCCGCGTGCGCCTCAATGGAGAAGCCGTCCAACGCCAGGGTGGCCACGCCGGTCCGCGGATTTTCGTAGACGACGCTGATGTCGTGCGCTTCCAGTTTCGGCGTCACGGCCGGCCCCCTGGCCCTTGCCAGAGTTATTGTCATATTGTTATATCTCACGCGGCGAGATTTTCCTTTATTGCGGCCGCAGGGCAACGGCCCGGCGCGTGTTCGGGCCGGAGGCCCGCGTCGCCCGGGGAGGCCGGCCGTGCTGTTCCTCAGTAATCGGGACGTCCAGACGGTGCTGGACATGCGCGGGTGCCTGGCCGCTCTCGTCCGCGGCTATGAGGACGCCGACCGCGGCGACGCGGCGTTCATCCCGCGAATCGATCTCTACGCTCCGACCGGCCGGACGGAGGACTATTACCGGTGGGGCAGCATGACCGGCGCATGCCGGTCCTACGGCGTGCTCGCCTGCCGGGTAAAATCGGACATCCTGACTTGGCCGGGCGGCCGGACCGTGGAGAAATACTGCGTGCGGCCCGGGCTGTACTCCGGCATCGTGCTGCTCTACGCGCTGGCCGACGGACGGCCGCTCGCGCTCATGCACGACGGATACCTGCAGCACATGCGCACCGGCGGCAGCGCGGGGTTGGGCGCGGACGCGCTCGCCCGGCGGGACGCCCGCGTCGCGGCGATCGTCGGATCCGGCGGCATGGCGCGGACCTATCTCGAGGCCATCGCCGCCGTCCGCCCGCTCGAGGCCGTTCGCGTGTACAGTCCGACGGCGGCGCACCGCGAGCGCTTCGCCGCCGAGATGTCGGAGCGGATCGGCGTCGGCGTGACCGCGGTCTCCTCGGCCCACGAGGCGGTCGGCGGCGCCGACATCGTGGCGACGGCCACCGATGCCCTCCAGCCGACCTTCGAGCCGGACTGGCTCGCGCCGGGTGCGCACGCCACGTGCGTGACGCGACGCGAGGTCGACGACCGCCTGCTGGCGCGCGCGACCCTGGTCGTGCAGTTGGGCATGGACAGTATTCCGGCCGGCACGCCGGTTCCCGGAATGGAGTGGCCCCGCGGGGACATCGCGGCGTTCATCGCCGGCACGCCCGCGGACCGCGCGCGGATTCCGCGCGGGGGGCGGGAGCCGAGGCACGCCCATGCGTCGCTCGCGGACCTGCGGACCGGCCGGCACCCGGGGCGAACCAGTTCGCGCGACATCACGTTCTTCGTGAACACCGGGACACAGGGGCTTCAGTTCGCCGCCGTCGGCGGTTACGTGCTGGAGCAGGCGCGCAGGCGCGGCCTGGGGACCGAGATTCCCGACGACTGGTTCCTCGAGGACATCCGCGACTAAGGGAGCGGGCGCGCGTTATGCTCGAGGCGATCTGGCACGGCCTCAACCTGGCGCTCTCCTGGCCGGCCATCGGCTTGGTCTTCGTCGCCGTGCCCATCGGCATGCTGTTCGGCGCCGTCCCCGGACTCGGCGGCAACCTCGGACTGGCCCTCATGATCCCGTTCGTCTTCGGCATGACCCCGGCGGCCGGGTTCGCGTTCCTGCTGGGCATGCACTCGGTCGTCCACACAGGGGGCGCCCTCCCCGCGATCCTCTTCGGAACGCCCGGGACCGGCCCCAGCGCGGCCGCCGTGGCCGATGGGTACGCGCTCACCAAACAGGGACTGGCCGCGCGGGCCATGGGCGCCGCGCTCGGCGCGTCACTGCTCGGCGGAATCGTCGGCGATATGTTTCTGGCCGCGCTGATCCCCGTGGTCCGCCCGATCGTCCTCGCGTTCGGGCCGTCGGAGATCTTTACGGTCGCGCTCCTCGGCATCACGCTGATCGCCGCGGTCAGCCGTGGGTCCCTCCTCAAGGGACTGCTCGCCGGAGCCCTCGGACTCGCCCTGTCCACCGTCGGCCTGGACCCGCAGACGGGCATCGGGCGGCTCACGTTCGGCCAGCTCTGGCTGTGGAACGGCATCAACTTGGTCACGGTCGTCGTCGGCCTCTTCGGCCTGGCCGAAGTGATCGAGATGGGCTGGCAGCGCGCCGCCATCGCCCACGCAGGCGGCGATCCCGGCACCCGATACACGCTGCGCGGGGTCGTCGAGGGGCTCATGGACGTGCGCCGCCACGCGTGGCTGTGCATGCGCTGCGGCCTCATCGGAGCGTTTGTCGGGATGATCCCCGGCCTCGGGGGCGACGCGGCCTCGTGGATCTGTTACGGCCACGCCGGGCAGACGTCCAAGCACCCCGAGACGTTCGGCAAAGGCAACGTCGAAGGGGTCATCGGCCCGGAGAGCGCCAATCACGCGAAAGAAGGCGGCGGGCTCATCCCCACGGTCGCGTTCGGCGTGCCCGGCGGCTCCGGGATGGCCATCCTGCTCGGGGCGTTCGTCATCCTCGGCCTCGAGCCCGGGCCGCTCATGATGATCAAGCATCTCGACGTAGTGTGGGCTATGGTGTGGATCCTCGGCCTCGCCAACGTCCTCGCGGTCGCGGTGTTCCTCGCGGCGAGCGGACTCATCGCGCGGGTGTCGTTTCTCCGCGTGAGCCTGATCGTGCCGTTCGTGCTGGTGTTCATCGTGCTCGGCAGCTTTCTGGCCGAGGGCGCGTGGCAGAACATGATTCTCACGCTCGGCGCCGGGGCCCTCGGCTATGCGATGAAGAAGTTCGGGTATCCGCGCGCGCCGGTCGTGATCGGCTTCGTCCTCGGCCGGCTGGCGGAAACGAACCTGACGCTGGCGCTCCAACTCTGGGGCTGGGCCTTCCTGCTGCGGCCGCTGACCCTCCTGCTGCTGGGCCTCGCCGCGGTGTCCGTCGCGACACATGTGTGGGCGCAGATCCGGCGCCGCCGCGCGCCGGAGGGCACGGAGGCGCGGCCGGGCACGCTCCTCAGCGGCATCTTGACCGCCGCCTTCGGCGGCTACCTCGGGACGGCGTTCGGCTACCCGGGACTCGCGCGGCTCATGCCGCTCCTCGTCGGCATCCCGGGAGTGATGCTCGCGGGGGCGCAGCTCGCGCTGGATCTTCGGGGTCGGGCGCGCGCCGCGCGCGCGGCCGCGGAGGTCCTGCGGCAGACAGGGCGCGAACTGAGCGTGCTCTGGTGGGCGGCGGGGCTCGTCGGGCTCACCCTGGCCTTCGGCTTTAACGCGAGCATTCCGCTGTTCCTCGCGGCGTTTCTCCGGCTGCGGGGCAAGGAAAGCTGGCCCGTCACCGTGGCGCTGGCCGGCAGCGGCTGGGCGTTTGTGTACCTGGTGTTCGCCGTGGGCATGAAGATCTTTCTGTTCAGGGGGTTCGTGGTTCGCTGGCTCACCTAGCACGCGAAAGGAGCGATGCCGCATGCAATCGATCAATCGAGTGAACGGCGGGGCGCGCGTCGAGGCGCGCGCGGCGGCCCTCGGGATGCTGTGCGCGGCCGTCCTGACCGGAGCACTCCTCTGGGGCGCGGCCGGCGCCGCGGGCGACGAGACCGGCGCCGCGTTTTACCGCGACAAGACGGTCACGATGGTCGTGGCGACCAAACCCGGCGGCGGCTACGACACGTACGGCCGCCTGCTGGCCCGGTATATGCCGAAGTATCTTCCGGGGAGCACGTTCGTCGTGCGCAACATTCCGGGCGGCGGGCACATCATCGGCGCCAACGAAGTGTACACCGCGAAGCCGGACGGGCTCACGCTGGGGACGTTCAACAAGGGCCTCGTCGTGGCGCAGATCGCGGGGGCGCGCGGGATCCGCTTCGACATGGCGAAGTTCGATTGGATCGGGGTGCCCGACTCGGAGCCGCGCGTCTGGATCGTCTCCAAGCAGTCTCCGGTGCAGACGCTCGCGGACGTCGTCAATGGTCCGCGGACCGTGACGGTCGCCGCGAACGGCGTGGGCACCGAGGACTATGAGGACTACGTGTTTCTCGAAAATATCTTCGACCTGAAGCACCTCAAGATCGTGACCGGCTACCAGGGGAATGACATCGATCTGGCGCTGCTCCGCGGCGAGGTGGACGGAAAGGTCAGCACGCTCAGCTCGGTCGAGTCCCTGATTCACAACGAAGGCGCACGGGTCATCCTCGTCATCGGTAAGACCGCCCCGTCCGAGTATGCCGGCGCGCCGGTCCTGGCGCAGGCGGCCCCCAAGGGCAAGGAGGCGCTCGTCACCCTGATGCTCTCGCAGGCGGTGCTGGGCCACCCGTTCGCCGCGCCGCCCGGCGTCCCGGCCGACCGGTTGGAGGCGCTGCGCCGGGCCTTCGAGCAGGCCTTACAAGATCCGGACCTGACGGCGGCGGCCGGGCGGGCGAAGCTCATCATCAATCCGCTCGACGCGCGAACCACGACGCGGCTGATCGAGCAGGCCGCGCATCCACCGGCGGACGTCGCCGCGCTCATCAAGCGTGTCATGAGCACAAAGTAACGCGCGGCTACGGCGACCCGCGGCATCGTCGCGGACGGCGGCGCCGGCTAGAGCGACTTCTTCACCGTGTCCGCGAAGTTCGCGCTCTGCAGCGCCTGGACGTAGCTGTTGTCGTAGAACTGAGCCGCCGGCTTGTCGATCTTTTTCTGGCGCAGGATGAACTCCATGCCGGGGACGGTCACGAGCGGGTAGGTCTGATACAAGTTCTCGCGGTAGAGCGCGAGGCCTTTCCTCAAATTGTCGTCCTTGATCGGCAGATGCCGGTGAATGAGCGCCTGCGCGGCGGCCGCGGTAATCGGGTCCTTCACGTAGACGCTGCCCATCACAATACCCTTCATGAACGCGTCGACGATGGAGGGGTGCGCCTTGGCCCAGGCCGTATTGGCCGCGAGGCCCGTGTGCTGGTAGGGCTGATCCGATGTGTACAGCTTGAGCATCGGCTTGTAGCCCATATCGAACGCCTCGAGATCCAACCCGGCCGTCAGCACCGTGAACTGGATCTGCCCCGACTGCAGCGCCGCGAGCCGCGCCGTCTCGTTCCCCACTTGAAGGAGCGTCACGTCCTGAGGATCGACGCCGAGTTTCTGCAGCCCGTAGACCGCGGCGAAGTGTGAGGAGCCGCCAAAGCCGCTGATCGCCCCTTTACTGCCCTTGAGCTGCGCGGCGCCGGTGATGCTCTTCGCCACCACGAAGTCGTACGGGAACTTGTCGATGAGCCCGGCGATCAACGTGACCGGCACACCGCGCGACCCCGCGGTAATGACGTCGGACCCCGCGCTGAACGCGAGGGGGACGTCGCCGCCCGCCATCGCCGCCATCGTCCTCGAGCCGCCCTGGATGGAAATGATCGTGACATCGAGCCCGAACCGCCGGAAATACCCGCGGTCCTGGGCGATCCACGCGCAGACCGCGTCCAGGTTGTTGAACGACATGCCGACCTGCAGCGAAGTGATCCCCTGGGCGCGGACGGGCGTCCCCGTCCCCAACCATTTGGCGGCGGCGGCGGCTCCCGCCATCGCAAGCACCTGACGCCTGTTCACTGTCGTACGCATCCTACGCCTCCTTGAACTGCCCCCGTCGGACGCACCTGTTCGCGCCGGCGGCGAGGGCTCCTCTCGACAAGGAAATCGCGCCGCGAACCTGAACGTCGTGAACCATGCGCGAAGCCGCTGAGATCGCCGTCGGCGGGCTGCTGGCCGGCAGCGTTTTTGCGCTCGTCGCGGTCGGCTTTACCCTCGTCTACAACGTCATGGGGGTCCCCAACCTCGCCCAGGGGGCCTTCGTGGTGCTCGGCGCCCTCACGATGTACTCGCTCGAAACCCGGCTGCACTGGCCCCTCTTGATCGCGGCGCTCGGATCATCGGCTGCGGTCATGGGGGTCGGCGCCGCGATGGAGCGGTTCGTCGTCCGGCCGGCCCGGGCACGGCTCCACACCGGTGAAATGCTCATTCTCTTGGTCGGATTGCTCACGTTCTTCGAGGGCGCCGCGCTGCTCATCTGGGGCAGCCAGCCGTATTCCATTCCGGCGTTCTCCGGCGAGCGCCCGGTGGTGGTCGGCGGGATCGGCGTTCCCACACAGGCCTTCTGGATCGTCGGCATCACGGGGGCCATCGTCGCGGTCCTGTGGTTCATCCTGGCCCGCACGCCGTTTGGTAAGGCCCTTCGCGCGTCCGCCGAGAATCCGCTGGCCGCCGGACTGATGGGGGTGCACGTCCCGCGGATGACGCTCTTCGCGTTCGCGGCCGGCGCCGCGATCGGGGCGATCGGCGGGGAAGTGCTCGGGCCGGTCACGTCGATCGAGTTCGACACCGGGCGGTTCTTCACCAATCTCGGTTTCGTCGCGTTCGCGCTCGGAGGCATGGGGTCGTTCTTCGGCGCGATCGCCGGCGGGCTCGGGCTCGGTTTGGCGCAGCAGCTGACCGCCGGGTACGTCTCGTCGCTCTTCAGCAACACGTTGACGCTCGTGCTGCTGCTGGCCGTGCTGATCTGGCGGCCGGGTGGGTTGCTCGGCGCCGGCTCACCGCGGCGCGAGGATGTCCGCGAAGCGGTCCCGCTGCCGGGCGGCGCCCGCAGCCGCCTCGGGGGCGCGCCGGCCCGGGCGCTCACGGCCGGGGGCGCGCTCATCGTGGCCGCCCTCCCCCTGCTCCTCGGCGCCACCGGTCTCGTCGGCTCGCTCGTGATCACGGGAATCCTGTTCATCGCCGTCATGGGGCTCGATCTGCTGATGGGCTACGCCGGCCAGGTCAGTCTCGGGCAGGCCGGGTTTATGGCGGTGGGCGGATACACCGCGGCGATCTTGGCGACACGGTACGCCGTCCCGCCGCTCCTCGCAACGGGCGCCGGGATCGTCCTGACGCTCGCGGTGGCGCTCGTCCTCGCGATCGTCACCGCACGCCTGCGGGGCCTCTATCTCGCCCTCGCGACGCTGGCGTTCGGACTGCTGGTCGACTCCGTCGCGGTCGGCGCGACGAACCTGACCGGCGGACCGTCCGGCATCGTCGGCGTTCCAAGTTTCGCCGCCGCCGGATATACGTTCGCGAGCCCGCTCGCCACCTACTACCTCGTGTGGGGCATGGCCGCGGGGCTCCTAGTGCTGCTCGCCAACCTCGCGCGGTCGGGCTATGGGCGGGCGCTGCTCGCGATCCGCGCGGACCCGACGGCCGCGAGGGCGCTCGGCATCCGGGTCCCGCGCTACAAGGTGTCCGTCTTTTTGTTGAGCGCCGGCCTGGCCTCGCTCGCGGGCAGCCTCTACGCCTTCCACTTCCACTTTCTCTCGCCGGAGATGGTCGGCACGTCGCGGTCCATCGAGATGATCGCGATGCTGGCGCTCGGCGGCGAGAGGACTCTGGTGGGACCGCTCATCGGGGTCGCCCTGCTGACGCTGCTGCCGACGGCTTTTCAGCCGCTCGCCCTCTACAAAACGCTCGCCGAAGGCCTCATCCTCATTCTCATCATGCTGTATCTGCCCGGCGGCATCTTCGGCGGCGCGGCCGCCGCCCTCGGCCGGCTCGGACGCGGGGCGGTCCCTCGCGGGCCGGCCGTGGAAGGCGGGCGGGCCTCGTGACCGGCGCCGCGGCCCTCGAGGCGCGCGGATTGTCGAAGGCGTTCGGCGGCGTGCTCGCCATCGCCGACGTCTCCTTCACCGTCCGCGAAGGCTCCTTGACCGCGGCGATCGGTCCCAACGGCGCGGGGAAGACCACGCTGTTCAATGTGCTGACGAACCTCTACCCGGCGGACCGCGGCACAGTGTCGTGCTTCGGCAGGAGCCTGCGCGGCCTCGCGCCCGACGCGATCGCCGCGCGCGGGCTCGTTCGGACCTTTCAGACCGCGCGGGTGTTTACGGGGCTGACCGTATTGGAGAACGTACTCGTCGGCGGACACCTGCGAAGCCGCGCGGCGCCGTGGCAGCAGGCCCTGTGGCTCGATCCGGTGCGGCGCGAGGAGCGCGCCATGCGCGGGCGCGCGGAAGCCCTGCTCGACGTGGCGGGCCTCGGCGCGCGGCGGGACGATCCGGCGGCCGGCCTGCCACTGGGCGCGCAGAAGGTGCTCGAGATCGTCCGGGCGTTGATGGCCTCGCCGAGGGTTCTGCTGCTCGACGAGCCCGCCGCGGGACTCAATGACTTCGAGACCGCGGAACTCGCGCGCCTCCTCCTCGCGGTCCGCTCAGCCGGGGTGACCCTCATGGTCGTGGAGCACAACATGTCGCTGGTCATGGAAATCGCCGATGAGGTGCTGGTGCTCGATCTCGGGCGGGTCATCGCGCATGGATCGCCGGCGGCGGTGCAGGCCGATGCCCGGGTGATCGAAGCCTATCTCGGCCGGGGGGCGACCTGATGCTGGCCGTTCGCGGACTCACGGCCGGCTACGGCGACGCGCGGGTCCTGCGCGGCGTGGACCTCGACGTGGCCCCGGGAGAGATCGTCGCGCTCGTGGGCGCGAACGGCGCCGGCAAGTCGACGCTGCTGAAGTGTCTGTCCGGGCTGGTCACGCCGGCCGGCGGCACGATTGCGCTCGGCGGGCGCTCCATCGCCGGTCTGCCGCCGGCGCGGATCGTCCGTTTGGGAATCGCGCACGTGCCCGAGGGACGCCAGATCTTCAGCCGGCTGACGGTCGCCGACAATCTGATGCTCGGCGCGTACGGAGAGATCCGGCACCTCGGGCGCGAGGGCCTCGAGGCGCGCAGGGCCGAGGTGTGCGGCATCTTCCCCGCCCTCCTCCCGCGCCTCGCGCAGGAGGCATCGCTCCTCTCCGGCGGCCAGCAGCAAATGCTGGCCATCGCACGGGGCCTCATGGCGCGCCCCCGCGTTCTGCTGCTTGACGAACCTTCACTCGGCCTCGCGCCCGTGCTGGTCGCGGAGATCTTCGCCGTCCTGCGCGACCTCCGGGCGGCCGGCGTCGGCCTTCTGATCGTCGAACAGAACGCGCGCCTTTCCCTTGCCGCCGCCGACCGCGGCTACGTCCTCGAGACCGGCCGCGTAGTGCTGACGGGCACCGGATCGGACCTCGCCCGCACGCCGGAGGTGATCCACCGCTACCTCGGGGTCGGCGCCGCCCGCATCGAGGGAGACGGCCATGAAGCCGCGGCGGCGCTGGCCGCGCGGCTCAAGTCGATCTTTGGCGAGGACGCACCACGCGAGGACTCGCCCCCGCCCCGGGCCGAAGGGGGGGCCTCATGAGCAAACTCCGGCTGACGCTCGGGATCAGCGACTACGATCACGTCCGCGACCTGACGAACGGTGTGGTGGCCGCGGAAGGCATCGACCTGGTCCCCCTCAACCTCGTGGTGGAAGAGATTCATTTCCGCTTCACCGCCTTTCGCGAATGGGACGTGTCCGAGATGTCGCTCGGCAAGTACATCTCGCTGGTCTCGCGCGGCGAGCCGCCGATGGTCGCGATCCCGGTGTTCCCGAACCGCGCCTTCCGCCACTCGTCGATCTACGTCCGGCGAGGCGCCGGCCTCACCGATCCCGCACAACTGGCGGGCCGCCGCGTCGGCGTGCCCGAGTGGGCCCAGACCGCCGGCATCTACGCGCGCGGATCTCTTGTCCATCAGTACGGCGTGCCGCTCTCGGCGATCGAGTGGTGGCAGGCCGGCGTGAACCAGGCCGGACGCGCCGAAAAGGTGGAGCTGCGCCTGCCCACCGACATTCGCCTGCACCGCGTCGCGGACCGGAGCCTCACCGGCATGCTTCAGGCGGGCGACCTCGACGCGGTGATGACCGCGCATCCGCCGGAGCCGCCCGGGGACGGCGGGCCGGAGATCGTGCGGCTCTTCGGCAACGCCCAGGCGGTGGAAGAGGCCTACTGGCGGGCCACCGGCATCTTCCCGATCATGCACATCGTCGCGATCAAGCGGGAAATCTACGCGCAGTACCCTTGGGTCGCCATGAACCTGTACGCGGCGTTCGACGAAGCCCGCCGCCGCAGTGTCCGCCGGGCGTTCGACGTGATGGCCTCGCGCTTCCCCGTGCCCTGGATGGCCGACTACGCCGGGCGGTGGAGCGATCTCTTCGGCGCCGATTACTTTCCGTACGGCCTGGAGCCCAACCGCGTCACGCTCACGGCGTTTTGCGACTACGCCTACGAGCAGGGCGTGTGCCACCGGCGGGTGACGCCCGAGGAGCTGTTTGTGTCCGAGGTGCTGCACTCGTTTCGCATCTAACCTGAAGACAGAGGAACGGAGGGCGGGCCCGTGATTGACTACGTGCGGAATATTCTCAGCGGCCAGTTTGAGGCGGCGCTCGCCATGCTGAACGAGGCGATGGAGCGGTGCCCCGAGCAGCGGTGGGACGGAAAAATCGCCAAGTACCCATTCTGGCATGTCGCGTATCACACCCTGTGCTTTGTCGACCTCTACTTGTCGCCGAGCGAAGAGGCGTTTGAACCGCGGGATCTGCACCCGAGAGGCCTGGAGGAGTTTGACGCCGAGTTCCCGAGCAGGCGTTTCGGGCAGCGCGAACTGATCGCATACACGGCGATCTGCCGGCAAAAGGCGGCCGACACGCTGGCCTTCGAGACGTTCGAGACGCTCCAGCGCGGCTCAGGCTTTCCCTGGCTGCCGTTTACGCGCGGAGAGCTCCACATCTACAACATCCGGCACATCCAGCATCACGCCGGCCAGTTGGGCGCGTTTCTGCGGCGCGGCGAGGAGGCGCTCCAGGACCCGAAGGCGCTCACGTGGGCGAAGACGGGGTGGCGGCAACCGGTCGGGTCATGAATCAGGGAATCGCCGCGCCGAGCGCCGCCGCGGCGCGCATCGCGGCCCTGGCCGCCGCCCCGGCTACCCGATCGGTCAGGCGCGAGAGCGGCACCGCGACGCTGAGCGCGGCACGTGAACTCCCATGCCGGTCCCGCACGAGCACGCCGAGACTGCCGATCTCGTCTTCCGTCTCCCCGACGTTCGCGGCGTAGCCCCGCCGGCGTACCGCGGCGAGTTCGCGTTCCAGGCGCGTTCGCGTCCGGATCGACCGCCGAGTCAGGCCGGGCAAGCGCTCTTCCGGGTACAGCGCGCGCAGCCGCTCGCCGGTCAGCGCGGCCAGCAGCGCCTTCCCCGCCGAGGTGCAGTGGGCCGGCAGCACGAGCCCGGTCCGGTTGCCGACTCGAACGGTCTTCGTGCCCTCGACGCAGTCCAGGAAGAGCACGTCCCGGCCCTGCAGCACGATCAGGTGGACGGTCTCCCCCGTGACCCGGCTCAGCGCCTCGAGGAACGGCCGGGCGTGCGAGCGGATGTCCCGGTCCCGCAGCATCGCGAGCGCGAAGTCGAACAGTGCCGGACCGGCGACGTAGGCGCGCGATGCGGCGTCCTGCTGCACGAACCCGTGATGCTGAAGCATCGCGAGCAGCCGGTGGGCCGTCGACCGGGCGACGCCGATCTCGCGGCTCGCGTCCGACACCCGCACCTCCGAGCGCTCGCGCAGCATCCGCAGCAGGCGGAGCGCGTTGTCGACCGACTCGATCGGGTAGGCGGGCGTCTTCGGAACACTGTTCTTCACAGCAGAAACAGTATCGCCGCAGCCGACAGGCGTCAAGGCGCCCGCGGCGAACCCGAGAGCGGTGCCCGCGGGGCGTACGCCGCGGGCCGATGAGACGCCGCGTACGGAGGGAGCGGATGACCGCCGCGCACGCCGGGCGACCGGAATATGGATCCGATCTGATCGTCGACGTGCTGCGGGGGCTCGGCATCGAGTACGCGGCGCTCAATCCAGGCGCCACCTTCCGCGGGCTCCATGACTCGCTCGTGAACTACGGGCGCAACACGCGGCCGGAGCTGATCCAGTGCTGCCACGAGGAGATCGCGGTCGCGGTGGCCCACGGGTACGCCAAGGCCGCGGGCCGCCCGATGGCCGCGATCGTCCACAACGTCGTAGGCCTGCAGCACGCCAGCATGGCGATCTTCAACGCGTGGTGCGACCAGACGCCGATGCTCGTCCTGGGCGGCACGGGCCCGATGGCCGCCGACCGGCGGCGTCCCTGGATCGATTGGATCCACACGGCGCTCGTACAAGGGCAGGCGGTGCGGGACTACGTCAAGTGGGACGATCAGCCGGCAAGCGTCGCCGCGATCCCGGAGGCACTCGTCCGAGGCTATCGCGTCGCGGTCACCGAGCCGCGGGGACCGGTATACGTCTGCTTCGACGCGGAGCTTCAGGAGATGCGCCTCGAGGAGCCGCCGGCGCTTCCAGACTTTGCGCGCTTCGCCCCGCCCTCACGCGTGCAGGCCGATGCCGGCGCGCTGGACCGTGCGGCCGCCCTCCTCCGCGCGGCCGAGCGGCCCGCGATCGTCGCCCAGTACGCCGGCCGCACGCCGGAGGCGTTCGACGCCCTCGTGCGGCTCGCGGAGGCGCTCGAGGCGCCGGTGATCGATCTGTACGAGCGCGGCCGCCTGAATTTTCCGAGCCCACACCCGCTCGACCTCACCGACGCGCCGCGCGAAGTCCTCGCGTCCGCGGACGTCATCCTGGCGCTCGACGTCGTGGACCTCTACGGCACGTTCAGCCGGCTGGACCGCCTCACGCGCGTGTCCGAGACCGTGCTGCCGGCCGGCGCCAAGGTGATCCACATCACGATGGCGGACGCCGGCATCCGCAGCTGGGTCACGCACTATCAGCGCCTGGTCCCGGTCGACGTGCCGATCCTGGCGGACACCGCGGTGGCCCTCCCCGCCCTACTCGCCCGTCTCGAGGAGGCGCCGTCCACCACCGCGGCCCGCCGCGCGCGCGCCGACGAGCTGCGCCGGCGCCACGACGCCCTCAGGCGGGACGCGCGCAGCCGCCGCGAAGCCGAGGGGAACGCCAGGCCGATCGCGCCGTCCCGGCTCGCCGCCGAGGTGTGGGAGGCGCTGCACGCCGAGGACTGGGTCCTCGCGAACGGTTCGCTCGACGGGTGGGTGCGACCCCTCTGGGAGTTCACGCGTCCGGACCAGTTTCTCGGTGGGAGCGGCGGGGCCGGTCTAGGCTACGGGGCCGGCGCCGCGATCGGCGCCGCGCTCGCCTACCGCGGCACCGGCCGGGTGTGCGTGGACCTACAGCCCGACGGTGACCTGCTCTACACGCCGAGTGCCGTGTGGACCGCGGCGCACCACCGCATCCCGGTGCTCTTCGTGATGTGCAACAACCGCTCGTACTTCAACAACGAAGATCACCAGGCGCTCATCGCCGCATCGCGCCGCCGCCCGGTCGAGCACCGTGTCGTCGGGATTCGGATCGAGGAGCCGCCCGTGGACTTCGCGGCGATGGCGCGGGCCTTCGGCGTGCACGGCGAGGGACCGGTCGAGGATCCGGCGCAGATCGCCCCGGCGGTCCGGCGGGCCCTCCGGGTCGTGAAGGACGAGGGCCGGCCGGCGCTCGTCGACGTCGTGCTTCATCCCGAATAAACGGCGCGCGTTGACACCGCTTCCGCCCGATCGCTACCATCGTACCGTGGCGCAGACGACCATTCTGCACAACAGAACACGCTCGCCTCGATGACCTCTCCCCCCTGTCTGTGGATCTCCGAAGCCGAGGCCGCGTCCCTCGTCGATATGGACGCGGCGATCGGCGCCCTCGACGAGGCGCTGCGGCTGGAAGCGGCCGGCGACGCCGTCAACATGACCAAGACGCACACGGCGTGGCCGGGCGGCAGCCTGCACGCGATCGGCGCCACCCTGCGCCGGGACGGGATCGCCGTCACAAAGACCTGGGTCAACACCCCGCGCGGCTCCACGCCGCTCGTGCTGCTCTTCGACGCGGCCGCCGGACGGCTGCTCGCCGTGCTCGAGGCCTTTGCCCTCGGCCAGCTCCGCACGTCCGGCATCGCGGGCATCGCGACGCGCGTGCTCGCGCGCGAGGACGCGCGGACGTTTGCCATCATCGGGACCGGCGAACAGGCGCTGCCGCAGGCGGCGGCCGTCGCCGCGGTCCGGCCGATCACGTCGATCCGCGTCTTCAGCCGCGACGCCGCCCGCCGCGAGGCGTTTGCCCGCCGGGTCGCAGAGACGCTGGGGATCGAGGCGTCCGCGGCGCCGTCCGTCGCGGAAGCGGTGCGCGGCGCGGACGTCGTAACCCTCGTCACCCGTGCGACGCAGCCGTTTCTGACGCCGGCGATGGTCGGCCGCGGCGCCCACGTGAACGCGGTCGGCGCGATCACCCCGGAGCGCTCGGAGTTCGATCCCGCCCTGCTCGCGCGCTGCGCCGTGACCGCGGTCGACAACGTGGCCCAGGTGCAGGCGCTCTCCTCGGAGTTCGTGACCCATTTCAAAGCGGGCGGCCGCGACTGGTCCGCCGTCACGCCGCTGTCGGCGCTCCTCGCGCGGGGTGCGACGCGCCCGAAGGACGCCGATCTCACGTTGTTCAAAGCCATGGGCATGGGCATCTCTGATCTCGCGGTCGGTCTACGGTGCTACCGGACGGCGGTGGAGCGCGGCATCGGGCGCCCCGTCCCGCATCCGGAGCGGGCCGCCCTTCGCCTGGACCGGATCGAGAAAACGCCTGGAGGTGTGACACGATGAGTGAGGTGCGTGCGATCCTTAAGGACCGGACCGGGTTTACGTCCAAGCCGATCGACCTGTGGCCTCCGGTCGTGATCCCCAAGGAGCAGATCGAGGAAGAAGTCCGCCGTCTCGCGAGCCTGCCGCGTCCGGCCAACGGCCGGCGCGCGGCGATGATCGTGCACCCGAACGCGCAGGAGCCCGGATTGGGTCTCGCCCCGGGCATCCAGGTCCGCCTCGACGTCCTGCTGCCCGGCGAGCGGACCGCGCCGATCCGCCACAACTCGACGCAGGTCAACTTCTGCATCCAGGGCGCGGGGCACACCATCGTGAACGCGCAGACGATCCGCTTCACGCAGTACGACGTGTGGGTCCACCCGTCCATGGCAGTGTACACGCACCACAACGACACCAAGGACCTCCACGTGCGCCTCACGTACAGCAACGCCGCGCTGCTCGAGAAGCTGCACATCCACTACGTCGAGGACAATCCCCCGACCGACGAGCCCCGCCACGCGCCGGCCGGCCACGACCACGACGAGCAGGGCGGCGGCCACGGCGCCGGCATCGCCAAGGCGTTCGCGGAACCGATCACGCTCGACGGCGGCGCGCAGCTGATGACGTACGAGCGGCTCGTCAACCCGCCGGTCGTCGAGCAGCGGCCGCTCCACTGGCCGTGGGCGAAGGTGCGGGCGGAGCTCGACAAGCTCGCCTCGCTCGGCAAAGAATACGTCGGCCGCCGGCTCTACCTGCTGTACAATCCGGCGACCGGCCGCACAAACGGCACCACCAACAACTTCTTCGCCGCGATCACGATCCGGCCGCCGCACATCGTGGACAAGCCGCACCGGCATACCTCCGCCGCGATCAACTACTTCTTCGGCGGCACGGGCGGCAGCGTCGTCGAGAAGAAGACCTACACGTGGAAGGCCGGCGACCTCATGCTGACCGCGCCGGGGTTCGCCGTGCACAACCACCGCTCCGACGACCAACCGGTCTACGAGCTCACGATCCAGGACCAGCCCCTCAACCTGGCGATGGACTCGCTCATCTGGCAGGAAGATCTGCGCGAGGCCCCGCGCGTCCTCGGCTCCCAGGCGGGGTTTGCCACCAACCGGGAAGCCGTCGCTAAGCGGTAGGGGCGTGATCACTCTCGCACCCGGGTTTCTACGCGGTTCGTATCCGCCGCTCATTACGCCGTTCTCGCGCGGCGCGGTGGACTACGAGACGTACGCGCGCCTGGTCGAGTTTCAACTCGCGGAGGGCTCGCACGGGATCCTCGTCAACGGGACAACCGGCGAGCCCAGCACGCTCACGGCCGACGAACGCGCCCGCCTCGTCAAAGTCGCGGTGGAGACGGTCCGCGGGCGGGTGCCCGTCGTGGCCGCCACGGGGTCGCAGTCGCACGCCGAGACCGTGTGGCTGACCGAGCGGGCCGAGGCCGCGGGCGCCTCCGCCGTGCTGGTCGTCACCCCCTACTACCTCCGCCCGCCGCAGCGCGGGCTGGTCGAGTACTTTGTCGACGTCGGCGGGCGCACGCGCCTCCCGCTCCTGCTCTATCACATCCCCGGCCGGGCGGCCGTGGCGCTCGAAGCGGAGACGATCGAGCGCATCGCCGGACGCCTCCCGACGCTCGTCGGCATCAAGCAGGCGGTCAACGACCTCGGATTCGTGAGCCAGCTGCTCGACCGGTTCGGGCCCGAGTTCCGCGTGTTTGTGGGCCTCGAGGAACTGAGCTTTCCGATGCTCGCCGTGGGCGCCGCCGGATTGATGAACGCCGTCGGCAACGTCGCGCCTCGAAAGATCGCGCGGCTGTACGAGACGGTGGCGGCCGGATCGCTCGCCGACGGCCGCGCGCTGCACGCCGCCCTCTTCGAGGTGAACCGCGCGGTGTTCTGGGACACGAATCCCATCCCGATCAAGTACATGATGAAGCGCCTGGGGCTGATTCCGGACAACGAGCACCGCCTCCCGATGGTCCCGGCGGACGAGCGCCTGGCGGCCCGGCTGGACGCCCTGCTGGACCGGGCCGACCTCGGCGCGCCGGCGCGCGCAGCGGACCGCGGAGAGAGGACAACCGCATGAGTTATCGCGATATACGCGAGTGGATGACCCAGGTCGAGGAGCTCCGCGAGCTGAAGGCCGTCCAGGGCGCGCACTGGGACGTCGAAATCGGCGTCATCACGGAGATCGTGATGAACCGCCACGGACCGGCCGTGCTCTTCGACCGCATCGCCGATTACCCGGCCGGCCACCGCATCCTCGTCAACGCGCTCGGCGGCCCGAAGCGGCTCGCCCATACGCTCGGGCTGCCGCCCGACCGCGACGTGCGCGACCTGTTGAAGCTCTGGCAGGAGAAGCGGCGCAGGATGCAGCCCGTGCCGCCGAAGGTGGTGCGGGACGGCCCCGTCATGGAGAACGTGCTCCGCGGCGAGGACGTGGACCTGTTCAAGTTCCCGACGCCCAAGTGGCACGAGCACGACGGCGGCCGGTACATCGGCACCGGCAGTGTCGACATCACCCGCGACCCCGACGAGGGCTGGGTCAACCTCGGCTGCTACCGGGTGATGATCCACGACCGCAACCACGTGGGTTTCTACATCTCGCCCGGCAAGCAGGGACGGATCCAGCGCGACAAGTGGTTCGCGCGGGGCGGCCGGATGCCGATCGCGATGTCGTTCGGGCACGACCCCGCGATCTACATGGCCGGCGGCATCGAGCTCCCGTGGGGCCTGTCGGAATACGATTGGGTCGGCGGGATCAAAGGACGGCCGGTCGAGGTCATCGAGGGGCCGGTGACCGGGCTGCCGATCCCGGCCGACGCGGAGATCGTGATCGAAGGCTTCGTCGACCCGAACCGCCGGCTGCCGGAGGGCCCCTTCGGCGAGTGGACCGGGTACTACGCGAGCAAGCAGCGGGAAGAGCCGGTGGTCGAAGTCCAAGCACTCTACCACCGGGATCAGCCGATCCTGCTCGGCTCTCCCCCGGTGAAGCCGCCCTCCGAACTCGCCTATTACCGGGCGTTTCTCCGCGCGGCGGCGATCGAGGAGGAACTGCGCCTTGCCGGCGTACCCGACGTGGCCGGGGTGTGGTGCCACGAGGTCGGCGGATCGCGCCTCTTTAACGTCGTCGCGATCAAGCAGCGCTATCCCGGGCACGCGAAGCAGGCCGCGGCCGTGGCGACCCAGTGCCACGCGGGCGCGTATCTCGGCCGCTTCACCGTGGTTGTGGACGAGGACATCGATGTGATGAACCTCGAGGAAGTGATGTGGGCGATCTGCACGCGCTGCGACCCCGCCGGCGACATCGACATCCTGCGCCGCTGCTGGAGCGGGCCGCTCGACCCGATCATCCGGCCGGGGCAGAAGGGCTTCAACTCGCGCGCGCTGATCGACGCGACGCGGCCGTTCGAGTGGCGGGACGAGTTTCCGCTGGTCGCCGAATCGAGTCCGGAGCGGCGCGATGAGGTGTTGAAGAAGTGGGGACGAAGCATTCTGTCGTAGACCGGGGCGCGCGGCGCAGGCCGCGGGCGGCGTCGCCGCTCCCCGGTATCGGGAGGTGTGCACGTGGCGGAAGGTGAGGGACGCGTTTTTCTGCGCGGGATTACATCGGAGCACTACGGGCTCTCGGAGTTTCGCCGGCGTCAGCGCGCGGCGCCGCGGGTCCGGAAGGCCGGCACCGTCGTCGACGACGCCAAGGTCGCCCACTCCGGCGACTCCGAACAGTCTCGGACGTGGTGGGTCCTCGGCCCGGGCGACGATCCGTTTCTGACCCAGACCATCCAGGCGCACTTCGTGGAACTGCACCCGGGCGGCTCGAACCGGGGGCACGGCCACCAGAACGAGGCCCCGTTCTACATCCTGGAGGGCAAGGGCTACGAGATTCACGACGGCCAGCGCTACGACTGGGAGAAGGACGACCTCGTCGTGGTCCACAACGACTCCGTGCACCGCCACTTCAACGCCGACCCGAAGCACAAGGCGGTGGCGCTCGTGCTGAAGGCCAAGGCCACCTGGATGTACCTCGGCCTGATTC
Organism: bacterium; assembly: GCA_035934535.1. Classification (GTDB taxonomy): domain Bacteria; phylum Sysuimicrobiota; class Sysuimicrobiia; order Sysuimicrobiales; family Segetimicrobiaceae; genus DASSJF01. Next base: position 22,475 of record DASYXS010000075.1, on the reverse strand, counting down.
AGCAGGGCCGGGGCGGCCCCGTGGAGGACGGCGGACGTTTCGGCGAGCCCGAAGACTGGTCGCGACTGTGGACCGCCGGGGTCATGCAGCGGAAGAAGATCGTGAAGCCGGCCGACACGCGCTGGGAGACCACGCGGGACGGCCGCGTACGGGTCATCCTCTCCCCGCAGCGCACCGACGTGCGCATCTTCAGCGTCGATCTCTACCAGCAGGAGATCCCGGGCGGCAGCCGGTCGGCGAAGCACTGGCACATGGCGGACGAGGTCTTGTATGTGATCTCGGGCCGCGGCTACAGCCTGCAGTGGGACGTGGAAGCCGAGATCGGTGAGCGCTACATGGCCCGGGTGGCAAAAGAGCCGACGCGCTGGGAGTTCCAGACCGGCGACGTGCTGTACGTGCCGCACAACACGGTGCACCAACACTTCAACGCGGATCCCGCCACGCCCCTCGTCGTCCTCTCGGCCCAGAACCGGCTGTTCAAGCTCCTCGGATACGACTCGGTCGTCTACCTCGAAGACGCACCAGAGTACGCCGGACGCGCGCAGGCGGCGGGACAGGCCCGGCCCTAGTGCCGACGCCCGCGTCCCCGCCGCGCCGCCTCATCGTCGCGCTCTCGGGCTCGACGGGTCCGCACTACGGGGTCCGCCTGCTCGAGGTGCTGCGGAGCCACACCGACGTTGAGACGCACGTGATTCTCACGGCGGGTGCCCGGAAGACGATCGAATATGAGATGCGGCGCGATCCCGACAGCGTCGCCGCGCTCGCCCACCATGTGCACGACGAACGCAACATCGGCGCCTCGATCGCGAGCGGCACGTTCGTTACGGGCGGCATGGCCGTGGTCCCCTGCTCCATCAAGACGCTGTCCGCCATCGCGACGAGCTACGCCGACACGCTTACCGTCCGGGCGGCCGACGTGTGCCTCAAAGAACGCCGCCCGCTCGTGCTCGTCGTGCGCGAAACTCCGCTGCACGCCGGGCATCTCAAGCTCATGCTGGCCGCCACCGAGGCCGGCGCGACTATCCTGCCGCCGGTGCCGGGATTCTACCACCGGCCGGCAACGATCGAGGAGCTCATCGATCACACGGTCGTCAAGGTTCTGGACCAGTTCGGCATCCACGTGGATCTGATCGAGCGGTGGCGCGGGCTCACGCCCGACGCCGCCCAGACGACGTCGCCCCGCACACCGGGCGACGGGCGGGCGCCCTCGAAGCGCGCCTAATGCGCAGCCGGCGGAGGCCGAAGGGCGCGCGCCGCCCGCATCGCGCCGCCACGTCCAACGCATCTGACAGTGTCGCGCAACGGAAGGCGGAGCACCTCCATCTCGCCGCCACGCGCGACGTGCAGAGCGGCACGGGTCCGGGATGGGCCGATATCCGGCTCGTGCATCACGGCCTGCCGCGGGCGGACGTCGCGGCCATCGATCTCGGCTGTGATTTTCTCGGTCACCATCTGCGCGCGCCGCTCGCCATCGCTTCGATGACGGGCGGCCACGCCGACGCGCGGACCGTCAACACCCGGCTGGGAGCCGCGGCCGAGCGGTTCGGGCTCGCGATGGGCGTCGGCAGCCAGCGCGCGGCGCTCCGCCGACCGGCGCTCGTGCCCACCTACACGGCCGCGCGGCGCGCGGCCCCGACCGCGTTTCTGATCGCGAACGTGGGCGCCGCCCAACTCGTCCCGCAGGACAGCGGACCGCCACTCACCTCACGGCAGCTCGCCGACGCGATCGCCATGATCGGCGCAAACGCCCTGGCGGTTCACCTCAACCCGCTCGAGGAGATCATCCAACCCGAGGGCGACCGCCGGGTGAGCGGCATCCGGGAGGCGCTCGCGTCCACCGCCGCCTCCATCGGCGTCCCGGTGATCGCCAAGGAGACCGGCGCCGGTCTCTCCCGCGGTGTCGCCCTGGAACTCCGTGAGTTGGGGGTCCGGGCGCTCGACGTCGGGGGGGCGGGAGGCACGAGTTTCGCCGCGATCGAGGCGGCGCGCGCCGAGGCGCGCGGGGACGCCGGCCGCGCGAAACTCGGCGCCGTGTACCATGAGTGGGGAGTCCCGACCGCCGTGTCGATCGTCGCCTCGCGCGCCGCCGGATTGCCGATCATCGCGACCGGCGGCGTCCGGACCGGTCTGGACGCGGCCAAGGCGCTCGCGCTCGGCGCGACGCTCGTGGGCGTGGGCCGCCCGCTGCTCCTGGCCGCCCTGGAGGGCGAGCGGGCGCTCGACGCGTGGATCACACAGTTTCTCGAGGAACTGCGCGTGGCCGTCTTCCTCACGGGCGGCCGCGGGGTTGCCGATCTGGCCGGCGTACCGCGGGTGATCCTCGGATCGACTCGGTCCTGGATCGAGGACCTCGGATACGACGACGCCCCCGCCCCGGCCCCGACCGGTCGCTGAGTCAGCCGGCCCGCGGCGCACGGGTCGAGCAGAGATGTCTTGGAGCGGTGTTCTCAGATCGGCGTTCCGAACACCTCGCGCAGGACGATGTCGAGGTCGCGCAGCGCTTGTGCACCGTCGCCGACGAACGTCGAGCCGTGCATCGCCGCGAGCGTTCGCGGTTCAAGCGCCGCGAGCCTGCGCATGTTCTCCGCCGTTCGGGGCGAGTACGGCACGTAGTCCGCGAGCACCCCCGTCTGATACTCGAGGATCGCTTGACGGCAGCGTTCGACCACATCGCCTCCGACCACCGCCGCACAATCGCCGTTCTGGTGCAGCAGATCCGAGCACAACAATGTCCGCGTCGTCTCCTCGAACAGCAGCCCCGCATCCCAACCGTGAGGGAGCTGGGCGGTGCGGCAGAACCGGAAGCGATACTTGCCGGTCTCCAACGATTCGCCGTCGGCCATTCCGCGCGCCGCCTTCACCGAGCTCGTGAAGTCGCGGTTGACCCGCGCGCCGATCTGGCTGCACAGCGGCTGGGCGCCAGGCGCCGCCGCAAGCCACTCCGCCAGCGACCCGCACTCGTCGGACTCCACGTGACTGAAACCGATCCAACGCAGTCGCGAAAGCTCGATGAGGCCCGCGACCGCGTCGCGCACGAGCGGAAACGTCTCCTTCAAGCCGGTGTGGAAGAGCAACGGCTGCTCGTCGCGAACGAGGAAGTGGTTGAACTGAAGGTTGACCTTCGAAGCGAACACAGAAATCCGAAATAGGTCCGGACCAACCTCATCGATCACAGCCATCGGCGCTCCTCCCGGCTTGACGACGATGCCGACGGCGTTCGTCGCCCGAGAGCAGGCCCCTCCTCGGTCTCTACGATCCGGCCGCGATCCCCATCTCCCGCCCAACACGTCCGCAGACGTCCAGCGCCTCGGACAGCTGCTCCCGCGTGTGCCCGGCCGTCACGATCGTCCGCACGCGCGCCTTGCCCCGCGGCACGGTCGGAAAGGCGATGCCGAGGGCAAAGACGCCTTCTTCGAAGAGCCGGTCCGAGAACCGGATCGCCTTCGCCTCGTCGCCGATCATGATCGGCGTGATCGGCGTCTCGCTGATGCCCGTATCGAAGCCGAGGCGCGCGAGTCCCGCCTTGAAGAAGCGCGTGTTGTCCCACAGCCGGTCGATCAGCCCGGGATCCGCCTCGATCCGGTCGAGCGCCGCGAGCGCCGTTGCGGCCACCGACGGCGGATGCGACGTGCTGAACAAGAGCGGCCGCGCGCGCTGCATCAGAAACTCGATGAGCGCACGGCTGCCGGCGACGTAGCCGCCGAGGCACGCCCAGGCTTTGCTGAGCGTTCCCACCTGGACGTGCACGCGGCCGTGCAGGCCGAAGTGGTCCACGGTGCCGCGGCCGGCCGAGCCCATCACGCCGCTCGCGTGGGCATCGTCCACCATCATGATCGCCCCGAACTCCTCCGCGGCCTCGACCAAATCCGGCAGCGGCGCGACGTCGCCGTCCATGCTGAAGACGCCGTCGGTGATCAGCAGGACATGCCGGGCGGCGCCGCCGGCCGCGCCGCGCGCCTCCGCCAGGCTGCGCCGGGCCGAGCCGACGTCGCGGTGGGGGAAGATCTTCCGCTCCGCCCCGCTGAGCCGGCAGCCGTCGATGATGCTGGCGTGGTTGAGCTCGTCGCTGACGACCACGTCGCCGCGGCCGAGGATCGCCGACACCGTTCCCGCGTTGGCGGTGAACCCCGACTGGTACAGCAGCGCCGCCTCGGTGTGCTTGAACGCCGCGAGCCGCGCCTCCACCTGCTCGTGGATCGCGAGGTTGCCGGCGATCGTGCGCACGGCGCCCGACCCCACGCCGTACTCGTCGATCGCCCGCCGGGCCGCCTCCTTGAGCCGCGGATCGTTGGCCAGCCCGAGATAGTTATTGGAACAGAGATTGATGACCCGCCGGCCGTCGTAGACGCAGACCGCCGCCTGCTCGCCGGTGAGGCGCCGCGGCCAGCGGTACAGACCCCGGCTCCGCAGCGCCGCGAGTTCGTCGTCGAGGAACGCGAGAGGATTCGCCGTCATCGAGCCGCCTCGGGGCGGCGCCGGATCAGATGGACGCGCGCGCCGCGGCGACCGCGTCCCGGTAACCGTCCAGCGTCAACTGAATCGATCCGGTCCGCGCCTCGACCGCGTAGCCGATGAGCTCCATCGTGCGGGCGACCGCCTCTTTGAGCCCGCCAACTTTGGGATCGCTCGCCAGGATCGTGTTGAGGTCGTAGCACCGCGTCGCCTGGTGCAGCACCCGGAACAGCTCGAACTCTTCCGCCAGCGTCTCGGGCACGCCGTGCTGACTCAAGAACGCCGCGTAGAGCGCTTCCGCGGTCCCCCCGTCGCCGGCGGCCTCCGCCTCGATGCGGGCGATCACAGCCTGCTCCGCCTCATCGTCGACGGCGCGGTAGGCGTTGTAGGCGATCTCGCGCTTTCGATCGGGCGTCTCGCCGAGCAGCAGGCGGCCCATGAACGCGCCGAGCGACAGCGTCTCGAGCACGGTATGGTCGCGGGGGTTCCGCTTCAACAAGATCACGCTGGCCAGCGGCGTCGGCTCCATCGGGTTGGTGACGACGCGCGACGCAGGGAGGATGCGCGTGATGTCAAGCATCGCGCGGCTGTTGTCGAAGGCGATCATGCGGGCGAGCACCCGACGCAGGTCTTCGCGCGGAATCGCGCCGAGGTGTGATGCGGCCTCCCGCGCGTACTGGTCGTCCCCCCCGGTCACGACGAGGATGTCGTCGACCAGCGCGTCGAGCTCCCCGGCCCGGCCGTCGAGGAACGCCGCCGTTACCTCCGGGACGTTCTCGAGCGGCGAGCGCAGCATCTCGTGCGCCGAGAGCGGGAAGTTGGCGACGAGGTTCGTGCGCAGATAAAAAATCTTCTCGCTCGTGTACGCGTAGGCCTGAGGCGGCCGGCTGAGGTCGAGATCGGCCAGCGGCACCGTGCGCTCCGTGTTGCGCAGGTCCAGACCGCGGACCTGCGCGGCGGCGTGCCGGTGCTCCTCGATCCACCGGAAGACGCGGTAGCCTCGGATCGCCGCGCCCTGGACCGGCTTGACCTCGAGCGGCGCGAGGCGGTCCCCGCCGCGCGTCGCGTACGCGTATCGGACGTAGACCCAGTCGTCCGAATGAAACCGCGTGTCGGCGTACACGGCCTGCAGCCCGTAGGACGAGGTCGACTTCCCCGTCCCGGTCGGCGCGATGTACAGCACGCCGCGTCCCCCCTTCTCGACGCACGCGCCGTGGATGCTGTGAATGCCCCAGTCCTCCGCGAGCACGCGGCCGACGGCGCCGAGGACCCACGACTTCAGCTGCCCGTAGTACGAGGTGTTGAAGAAGACGACGGTGTTGGTGCGGCGGCTGTAGTAGGCCGCTTCCTGCTGATCGGCGACGCGGCCGAGGGCGTACACGGTCACCTGCGGCTTGATCGGCGGCTCCAGGCCCGTCTGGGCCCGCCACTCATCGGGACTGTACCAGTTCGTCTGCCAGAATTTCGCGAGGTGCTTCGAGTTGGTGATGGCGCGGACGCGCACGCCGTGGATGACCACATCCTGGAGGGTGAGCGGCTCCTTGCCCGCCGCTCGGACGATATGCTCGACGGCGGACGACACCAGCTCGTCGCGGCGGCCCTCGATCCGGTCGATCGTCTTGTCGTGGACGGCCGTGCGGCCCTTCGTCCGGGTAGTGGTGTTGCCGGCGCCGATCGGCGTCCCGGGCCATTCCGGGGCCTTCGGGTCCGGAGCATGGGGAAAGGTGAACGACTCCAGGGGCGGTCCTCCTTCAGCCACATCGCCGGAAACGCCGGGCTGCGGCGTCCGGTCCTCGTGGTGGCCGGCAGCCGAGCCCGCCGGCGGCGGGCGTCGTGGCCCGCGCAGGATCGGTGACTTCGGTCCGGTCCGGGACCGCCCCTCCTGCTCCACCGAGGCGGGTGTTACGCATTTGTGACGGCATTGTGACGGTCGCCCAACCGAGTGCGAGGACAATGCTGTCGGGGGCGGCCTTCGGGCGGGCCGTTGGAGGGAAGGCCGGAGGGGCGGAGAAGCGACACGGACCCCGGCATCGACCCGAGGGATGGAGGCACGTGACGATGGCGGCGGTCAGGTCGGACTGGCAGACGGAAAGCACCGGCCGGGCAAAACCCGGCGGGCGCATTCTCGTGGTGGACGACGAGCCGCACATCGTCGAGCTCGTGCGCTACAACCTGACGCAGGAAGGCTTTGCGGTGGACGTGGCCTACGACGGCCACGACGCGATCGAAAAGGCCCGGGCCGCCCCGCCCGATCTCGTGATCCTCGATCTCATGCTGCCGTACGTCGACGGCCTCGAAGTCTGCCGGCACCTGCGGCGCGAGACACCGGTGCCGATTCTCATGCTGACGGCCAAGGACAGCGAGCACGATCGCGTCCTCGGCCTGGAGTCGGGCGCGGACGACTATGTGACGAAGCCGTTCAGTCCCCGGGAGCTCGTCGCCCGCGTGCGCGCGATCCTGCGCCGGACCGGGCGCGACGACATCGGGGGAGCCGACACGCCGCTCGTCTCGGGGCGCCTGGTCCTCAACGCGCTGACGCACGAGGTACGGCTCGGCGACCGCACGATCGAGCTCACGGCGAAGGAATTCGATCTCCTCCGCCTCTTGATGGGCCACCCCAATCAGGTCTTCACGCGGGATTTTCTCCTCGAGCACATCTGGGGCTACGAGTACTTCGGCAGCACGCGCACGGTCGACATGCACATCAGCCGCCTCCGCGAGAAGATCGAGGACGACCCGAACACGCCGACGTTCATCGTGACGGTGCGCGGCGTCGGCTATAAGCTCAAGCGGGAAGCAGGCACAGGCCGCGACGCAGGCGGTCCGGCGGCAGTCGGGAGATGAAGCTCGGCAGCCTGCGCTGGAAGCTCACCGCGAGCCACCTGCTGCTGGTGGTGTTCTCGCTTGCCCTCGCCGCCGCGTATCTCGTTCCAGCGCTCGTCCAGCTGCAGACGGAGATGTACGAGCGCGCGGTGCTCAGCCAGGCGCGGATGGCGGCGCGCATGCTCGAGCGCTCGCAGACCGGCGGCCTCACGCTCTCGCAGCTGGACGTGGCGGCCAACCGGCTCGCCTGGCGTCCCGAGGTCTACGTGGGCGTGAAGGGCGCGGACGGACGGCCGCCGGCGACGAGCCGCTGGGCGAACGAGGGACCGGTCCCGCCGGAGGTCACGGCCGCGCTCCACGGCGCCCCCTCCCCGGTCGAGATCCGCTACGATCCCGTGCTGCGCGAGACGCGCCTGTTCGCCGCGGCGCCCCTCCTTTCGAACGGCCGCGTCACGGGGGTCGTGCAAATCAGCGTCCCGCACATGTGGGTCCAGGCTGTTTTGAATCGCGTCTGGACCGCGCTCGGCACGGCGCTGCTGCTCGGCGCCGCGGCCGCGTGGCTCCTCGGCGCGTGGCGCGCGCGGGCGCTGTCGGCGCCGGTCCAGGAGTTGGCCCGCACCGCGGGGCGCATCTCCGCGGGCGACCTCGCCAGCCGGGCGACCGTGGCGAGCCGGGACGAGATCGGCAACCTCGCCGCGGCGTTCAACACGATGGCCGAGCAGCTGCGCCAGAAGCTGGACGCCCTCACCGAGGAACGCACCAAGATCGAGGCGATCATCAGCTCGATGAGCGACGCCGTGGTTGCCACCGACGGTGCGGGGCGTCTGCTTCTGCTGAACGGCGCCGCGCGCGACCTGCTGGACCTGCGCCCGGACGACGTCGGCCGTCCGGCCGCCGACGTCCTCGGAGACCACGCGGTGTGGCGGGCCCTCGACCGCACGGCGCGCCGGGGGACGGACGCGGCGCAAGAGTTCACGCTCGGCAGCGGCGCCCGCGAGCGCCTCCTGCACCTCAACGCGACGCCGCTGCGCGCGGCCGGCGGACGCAACGCCGGCGCCGTCGCCGTGGTGCGCGACGTGACCGAGTTCCGCCGCGCCGAACGCCTCCGGCGCGATCTCACCGCGAACGTCTCGCACGAGCTGCGCACGCCGCTCACGTCGATCAAGGGCTTCACGGAGACGCTGCTCGCCGGCGCCTGGGCGGACGAGCAGGCCTGCCGCCGGTTTCTGACGATCATCGACGGCGAGGCGACGCGCCTCATGACGCTCGTCGACGATCTGATGGCCCTTTCCCGCCTCGAGTCGCGGGGCGAACCGATGGAGCTCGGCCCGGTCCGTATGGATGCCCTCGTCGAGGAAGCGGCGAGCCGTCTGCGCCCGCAGGCCGCGCAGCACCACATCACGCTGCGGACATCCGCCGCCGGCGCCCTCGTCGTGACGGCGGACGCGGACCGGCTGCTCCAAGTCTTCACCAACCTGATCGACAACGCGATCAAGTTTACGCCCGACGGGGGCGCCGTCGCGGTAGCGCTGCGGCAGGACGGCGCCGATGCGGTGGTGTCCGTGGCGGACTCGGGACGCGGCATTCCCCCCGACGACCTGCCGCGAATATTCGACCGCTTCTACCGTGTCGAACGGTCACGGAGCCGGGAAGCGGGGGGCAGCGGCCTCGGCCTCGCGATCGCAAAGCACATCGTCGACGCCCACGGCGGCCGCATCACGGTGACGAGCCGGCCCGGCGTGGGCAGCACGTTTTCGGTCGCGCTGCCGCTGGCGCGCGCGGCAACGTCCGCCCCGGCGGACTGATCCCCGCTACAGTTCGCCCAGGTAACTCTTCCGCACGAGATCGTTCTCGCGAAGCCTCTCCGCCAGGTCGGTCAAGACGATCCGCCCGGTCTCGAGGACGTACCCGCGCCGGGCGATCGACAGCGCCATGAGCGCGTTCTGCTCCACGAGCAGGATCGTGACCCCCTGCGCGTTGATCTCCTGCACGGTCTTGAAGATCAACTCGACCAGCACCGGCGCCAGCCCCATCGACGGCTCGTCGAGCAGCAGGATCTTCGGCCGGGCCATCATGCCGCGGCCGATCGCGAGCATCTGCTGCTCGCCGCCCGACAGCGTGCCCGCGGTCTGCGTCAGGCGCTCGGCGAGGCGCGGGAAGAGAACGCAGACGCGGTCGAGATCCTCGCGGATCTCCCGGGCGTTCGAGCGCGAAAAGGCGCCCATTTGCAAGTTTTCGAGGACGGTCATCCGCGGGAAGATCCGGCGGCCCTCCGGCACAAGGCAGATCCCGTGCCGGGTGATCTCGTGGGGCCGGAGTCCCTGGATCGGCCGGTCTTCGAGGAGAATCCGTCCCGGGCGCGGCCGCAGAAACCCGGCGATCGTCTTGAGCGTCGTACTCTTGCCCGCGCCGTTCGCACCGATCAGCGTGACGATCTCACCGGTCTCCACGGTGATCGAGACGCCGTGCAAGGCGTGGATGTGGCCGTAGAATGCGTGGATGTCCTCGACGACGAGACTCGCCATGTCCCTATCCCAATGCCGCCTTGCCCAGGTAGGCTTCGATGACTCGGGGATCGCGGCGGATCTCGTCCGGCGTGCCCTCGGCGATCTTCTCCCCGTGATCCAGCACCGTCACCCGGTCGGCGACGCCCATCACCACGCGCATCTGATGCTCGATCAGCAGCACGGTCAGACGCAGTTCCCGCCGGAGGCGGCGGATGAACTCCATGAGGCGCCGGGCCTCCTCGGGGTTCATCCCGGCCGCGGGCTCGTCGAGCAGCAGGAGGCGCGGCCGCAGCGCGAGCGCCCGGGCGATCTCGAGCCGCCGCTGGTCGCCGTAGGCCAGGTTCTTGGCCATCTCGTCCTCGCGCCCCCGCAGGCCGACGAACGCCAGCAGTTCGCGCCCATCGCGATGCGCGCCCGCTTCCTCTCGGACGATTCCCCCCGTCCCGAGCACGATCCGGACCGGATCCGCGGTGAGATGGGTGTGCATGCCGATCAGCACGTTCTCGAGCGCGGTCATGTTGGCGAAAATGCGGATGCTCTGAAACGTCCTCGCGATCCCGAGGCGGGCGATCTCATGCGCCCGCCGGCCGGTGATCTCGTGCCCGGCAAACGTGATGCGGCCGGCGGTGGCGCGGTACAGCCCCGCGATCACGTTGAAGAACGTCGTCTTCCCCGCCCCGTTCGGCCCGATCAGGCTGACGACGCTCTCCGCGGGCACAGTGAAGTCGACGTGGTTGACGGCGACGAGGCCGCCGAACGTCTTCGTCACCCCGCGCGCGTCGAGGAGGAGTTCGCTCACGCGCCGCCCTCCGTCGGACTCTCCGCTGCCCCGGTGGCGCCGGCCGCGGCGGAGACGTCCTCGGGCGGGATCTCCGCCGCGACCCGCTCCTTGATGATCGCCCGCGTCCGCCGCTCGGGGAAGAGCCCCTCGGGTCGGAGCAGCATCAACAAGATCAGCCCCAGCCCGTAGAGCAGGAATTTCAGATCGACGAAATTCAGCTGCGTGAACAACGAGATTCCCCACGCCGTGCCGATCGTGTGCGACCACTGCGTCAGGTCGTTGAGAAAGAGGGTCTGGAACTCGTAGAGGATGCCGGCGCCCGCGATGACGCCGAAGACGCTTCCCATCCCTCCCAGCACCACCATCGCCAGAATCGTGAAGGAGACCGTGAAATTGAACTGCTCCGGGCTGACGACCCCGAGTTTGGCGACGTAGAGGGCGCCCCCGAATCCCGAGAAGAACGCGCCGAACGAAAACGCGAGGAGCTTCGTCGTCGTGAGGTTGATGCCCATCGAGGCGGCGGCGGTCTCGTCCTCCCGCACCGCCAGCCACGCGCGCCCCAGGCGCGAATCCCGAAGGCGCAGCACGGCGATCACCGACAGCACGAGGATCACGACCAGCGTGTAGTAGTACGGGACCGGATTGAACCCGAAACTGTAGCCGAACAACGTCGGCTTGTCGATGCCGACCACGCCGTTCGTCCCGCCGGTGTATTTTGGCAGGTTCAGGAACACGGTCGGCACGATCTCCCCGAACCCCAGCGTCACGATGGCGAGGTAGTCGCCGCGGAGACGGAGGGTCGGCGCGCCGAGCAGCGCGCCGGAGATGCCGGCGATGATCGCACCGAGCAGCAGCATCGGCCAAAACGGCATGTGAATGCCGTAGAAGGGCGACGCCGACAGCGCGTACGTGTAGGAGCCGATGGCAAAGAATGCGGCGTAGCCGAGGTCGAGGAGCCCCGCAAAGCCGACGACGATGTTGAGGCCGAGCGCCAGGAGCGCGAACACGGCCGCGTCGGCCGCGGCGTTGACGTGCCCGGGATTGTGATCGAGGATCGGATAGAGCAGAAAGAGCACCAGGGCACCGAGCGCGAAGCGGTACCGCCCCAGCCGCTCCAGCACGCCGGACCGCGGCACGGCAGCCGGCCTCGCCGCGCGCTCGGCCACGGGTCTAGGTGCGCTCCGGAAGCTGCTGGCCGAGCAGGCCGGTCGGCCGGAAGATCAAGACCAGGATCAGCACGGAAAAGATCGTCACCTCGGCCCACTGGAAGCCGATGTACTGGGCCGTCATGACCTCGATGAAGCCGATCAGGAACCCGCCGAGCGCGGCGCCGGTCGTGTTGCCGATGCCGCCCAGCACCGCGGCCGTGAAGGCGATCAGCCCGGCCCGGAACCCGTTGATGAACCAGGTGTCGCCGTAGTACAGGCCGGTGATGACCCCGGCCGCCCCGGCGAGCACCGACCCGATGAAGAACGTCAGCGCGATCGTCTTGTTGATGTCGATCCCCATGATCTCGGCGGCCATCCAGTCCTGCGCCGTCGCCCGCATCGCCCGGCCGAGCTTCGTGCGGTTGACGAACAGGTGCAGCGCGGCCATCATGACGAGCGAGGAGCCGATCACGACGAGCTGCATCTGCCCGACGCTCACCGGCCCGATGTCGAAGAACGGGTTCGCGATGATCTGCGGGAACGGCACCGGCGACGGCCCCTTCCAGAGCTGCAGGATGTTCTCGAGGCTGAACGAGACGCCGATCGCGGTCAGGAGTGGGGCGAGGCGCTGCCGCCCGCGCAGCGGCCGGTAGGCGAACCGCTCGATCACCACCCCGGTCGCCCCCATGACGAGCATCGTGACGAGAGACACGACGATGAGCGTGAATATGAGCGCCACCCCGACCATGCGGTGCGTCGTGCCCATGAACACGAGCACCGTGAGGGCGACGAACGACCCCGCGGTGTACACGTCGCCGTGGGCGAAGTTGATCAGCTCGATGATGCCGTAGACCATGGTGTAGCCGAGGGCCACGACGGCGTAGATGGCCCCGAGCGACAGGCTGTTGATCAGCTGCTGGCTGAAGAGGACCCAATTCATCGCAGACGGGCCGAGGGGGCGGGCTAGGCGATCTGCCTCCCGCCCCCTCGTTCCCTTTCGGCGGTTTCTCTAATTACTGCGCGATCTCTTGGTCCGCCCAAACCCACTTGCCGTTCTTGACCACATACACGCTGATGACCCGGTTGGTGGTGTCGCCGTTCGCGTCAAACCCGAACGTGCCGAGGATGCTCTTGTAGCCCTTGAGCGCCCGCACGTGCGCGAGGACTTTCGCGCGGTCCGGCCCGGAGGCCTTGACCGCGTCGATGATGACCTTCGCCGCGACATAGGCGCTCGCGCTGTAGGCGCCGGGATCGTCGTTGAACTTGGCTTTGTAGGCCGCGAGGAACGCCTTCGCGGAGGCGATCTTCGTCGCGTCGATCGCCGCGACCGTGCCGTAGGAGCCTTCCGCCGAATCGCCCGCGACCTTGAGGAACTCGTCCTCGACGATGCCGTCGCCGCCCTCATAGGCCGCCTTCAGGCCGACGTCCGCCATCTGCTTGCGGATCAGGCCGCCGCCCGTGGTGGTGACGCCGCCGAAGAAGAGGATGTCCGGATTCTCCGACTTGATCTTGGTCAGGATCGCGTGGAAGTCTTGAGAGCCCTTCGGAATGCCGTCGTGGCTCACGACCGTGCCGCCGAGCTTCTTGAACTCCTTCTCCACCTCGTCGGCGATGCCCTTACCGTACGTCTCCGTATCGTCGAGGATCGCCATCTTCCTGGCCTTCAGCGCCTTGAACGCGTAGTCGGCCGCGACCGGGCCCTGGAGATCGTCGGTCGAGCAGATCCGGAAGTAGTTGTTCGGCTTCGTGCGAATCGCCTTCGCATCCGGCCCCTTCGTGAGCGAGGGGTTCGTCTGGGACGGGGTGATCTGCACCACGCCCGCCGCGTTGCTGATCGGAATCGACGCCTTGCCGACGTTGCTGTTGAAGTTGCCGACGATGCCGACGACCGCGGAGTCGGCGACCAGTTCCTGGACGTTCTTCGCACCCTGCGCCGGATCGTGCACGCCGTTCACGGCGTCGTCCTTCAAGACTTCCTCGAACCGGTACGGGCCGCCCGCCTTGTTGGCCTCGTCGATCGCCAGCAGGACGCCGTTGTTGGTCGGCACGCCGTTCGGCGCCTCGCCGCCCGACATCGGCAGGTCCACGCCGATCTTGACGACCCGGCCCGCGGCCGCGTTCGCCGGATGCAGCCCGAGGCCGCTCGGACCGGCGAAGGCAAAGCCCAGCACTGCCAGAACGCTTATCAATGCGATTATTCTTCTCACTGAACCACCTCCCCTTACGCGCTCCCCCCAACGCTTCCGCTTACGTAGATGAAGGAAATCGCGTTCGGTGGGTTCGCAGCCGTCCGCAAGACTCCCTGCGTCCTGCCCGACCGGTCCGGTCAACCGGAAGCCCGTTCTTGAAGGAGGCTGCGCAGGACGAAGCCGACGTTGGCGGGACGCTCGGCCAACCGCCGCATGAAGTACGGGTACCATTCCTCGCCGAACGGCACGTAGACGCGGACGCGGTAGCCCCGCCGGCGCAGCGCGGCCTGGAGATCGCGCCGGATGCCGTAGAGCATCTGAAACTCGAACCGGTTCGCCGCGATCCCCGCCGCCGCCGCGGCCCGACAGACGTGGTCGATGAGCCGCTCGTCGTGGGTCGCGATCGCCGGATACACGCCGCCGCGCAGCAGCGTCCCGGCGAGCCGCGCAAAGGCGGCGTCCACGTCCCGCTTCCCGGGGTACGCCACGGACGGCGGCTCGTCGTACGCGCCCTTGACCAGACGGATCCGCGCGCCGAGGACGTTGAGCCGGTCGGCGTCCGCCGCGCTGCGGTACAGGTACGCCTGGATCACGACGCCGACGTTGCGGCGGCCCTCCGCCCACAGCGTCTCGAACAGCGCCAGCGTGGCCTCCGTGTGCGCGCTCGACTCCATGTCGATCCGCACGAACATCGGCGCCCCGTCTGGCGCGGGGCGGACGGCGGCGCGGTCGAGGATCCGCCGCAGCAGACGGGCGCAGAGGGCCGCCTCCACGGCGAGGCCGAGTTGAGTCAGCTTCAGGGAGAGGTTGTTGTCGACTCCCGCCTCCGCCCCGGCCGCCGGCGCGGCCGCGCGCGCGCGCAGCGCGTCGACGATGCCAAGGTACGCGTCGCAGCTCGCCTCGGCCTGCGCGGGCGTCGTGACGTCCTCGCCCAGCAGATCGAGCGTCGTCGCGAAACCGTCGCGGTTGAGGCGATCGAGCGCATCCAGCGCCTCGTCGAGCCGTTCGCCCGCGATGAAGCGCCGGACCGCCCGGCGCTGCGCCGGATGTCGCAGCGACGCGCCGCGCAGCCGGCGCGACTTCGAGAGCCCGAGGAAGACCGCCCGGAGAAGCGCTAAGGGTAAATGCCTCTGGTCAACAGCGCGTCGTTCAGGCGGCTCACCGCGCGCACGAGCGCGCCGGAGCGCATGTGGACTTCCTTCTCCTGCGACGTCTCGAGCACTTCGCGGAAGCTCCGGACCATGATCCGCTCGAGCCGCTCGTTGATCTCCTCTTCGGTCCAGAAGAACGACTGCAGGTCCTGGACCCACTCGAAGTAGGAGACGACGACGCCGCCGGCGTTGGCCAGAATGTCGGGTACGACGAAGACCTTGCGGTCGCGCAGTATCTCGTCGGCCTCCGGAGTCGTCGGCCCGTTTGCGCCCTCGACCACCAGGCGCGCCTTGATCCGCTCGGCGTTGTCCTTCGTGATCTGGCCCTCGAGCGCGCTCGGCACGAGGATCTCGCAGGGCAGTTCGAGCAGGTCGTCGTTCGTGACGGCGTCGGTCCCCCGGTAGCCGACGACGCTGCCGGTGTGCTCCTTGTGCCGCAGCAGGTCGGTCGGATCGAATCCCTTGGGATTATACACGCCGCCGCCGCTGTCGCTCGCCCCCACGACCTTGCAGCCCTGCTCTTGGAGCAGCGCCGCCGCGATGCTGCCGACGTTGCCGTACCCCTGGACGACGACGCGCGCGCCGGCAAGCGGCATGCCGAGGTGCTTGGCGGCCTCGCGCGCGGTGAGCATACAGCCGCGGCCGGTGGCTTCGACGCGGCCCTGCGAGCCGCCGATCGACAGCGGCTTGCCGGTCACCACGGCCGGGACGGAGTAGCCGCGGTGCATGCTGTAGGTGTCCATGATCCACGCCATGATGCGAGGATTGGTACCGACGTCCGGCGCGGGGATGTCGCTCTCCGGGCCGATCAGCATGGAGATTTCGGTCGCGTACCGGCGCGTCAGGTGTTCGAGTTCCTGCAGCGACAACTCCTTGGGGTTGCAGATGACGCCGCCCTTCGCGCCGCCGTACGGCAGCCCGACGACCGCGCACTTCCAGGTCATCCACATCGCGAGCGCCCGGACCTCGTTCAGCGTCACGTCGGGGTGATAGCGAATGCCGCCCTTCGTCGGGCCGGGGACGGTGGTATGGTGGACGCGGTACCCGGTGAAGACGCGCACCGATCCGTCTTCGAGCTTGACCGGGAAATTGACGGTCAGCTCGCGTTTCGGGTGCGCGAGGAGCTCGCGCACGCCGCGTTTGAGTCCGAGCATATCCGCAGCGATCTGGAACTGCCGGAGCGCGACCTGCCACGCGTCTTCACGCGGCGCCGTCATCACTGCCTTCACCATTGCTCTTCGCCTCCTGACTCTTATACACGCACGTACCGGCGCACCGCGAGCAGACTCGCGGTCACGCCGATCACCACACCCCACACCAACAACTTCCAGACGACATCGAGGGCAACCTCCCCCACGCCCGGGAGCGGCACAAACGGCAGCGCCCGCGCCGCGCCGCCGACGAGAAGGGCATAGCCGGCCGCGACGGCCGCCGCGGCGCCGCAGGCGCCGCAGGCGCCCGTGACCGCGCCCTCGACAACGAACGGCCAGCGGATGAACCACGCCGTCGCGCCGACGAGCCGCATGACCTCGATCTCGGCCCGCCGCGCGAACACCGTAAGGCGGATGGTGCCCGCGATCACCACGAGCGCGACGCAGGCCAGCAGCACGCCCGCGGCCGTTCCACCGAACCGCACCGCGCGCGTCACGGCCAGCAGCCGCTCCAGGACCAGCCCCCCGTCGCGAACCTCGTCAACCCCCGGCAGGTCGCGCGCGGCCGCGGCGATCGCGCGCAGGCGGTCGCTTCCGGTCGCCGTCACGACCAGCGACGCCGGCAGCGGATTGTGCTCGAGTAGGTCGCGGAACTTCGCCCGGGGGCCGAGCTGCGCTTCGAGGCGGCGCAGCGCCTCCTGCGGCGAGACGTACTCCATCCCCGCCACGCCGGGGATCTGCTCGAGCCGGCTGCGCGCCACGACGACTTCCTCGGGCGTCACCCCGGAGCGGAAGTACACGACCACCTGCAGCTGGTGTTCGAGGGCGGCGGCCACGTAGTTCAAGGCGCCGGCGACGGCGAGCGCCCCCCCGAGGGCGACCAGCGTCACCGCGGTGATGACGACGGACGCGACGCTCGCGAGGCCGTTGCGCACGAAGCCCTGCGCGCCTTCGGCGAGCGCGTAGCGCAGGCCCAGCGGACGGACGCGCCGGGCGGCCGCCCTAGCCCTCCGCGGCATAGACGCCCTCCGCGTCATCCCGCACCACCGCGCCCCGGTCGATCGCGATGACCCGGCGGCGCAGGCGGTCGACGATCGTCTGATCGTGCGTCGTCACCACCACCGTCGTCCCCCCGGCGCTGATGCCGGCGAGCAGCCGCACGATGTCCCACGATGTGGCCGGATCGAGGTTGCCGGTGGGCTCGTCCGCGAGCAGGAGATTCGGCCCGTGCACCAGCGCCCGTGCGATGCTGACGCGCTGCTGCTCGCCCGCGGAGAGCTCCCGCGGCAGCGCGTCGGCGCGCGCGGCGAGCCCGACCATTTGCAAGAGCTCCGTCACCCGGCGGTCGGCGTCGGGCGGCGGGGTCCCCGTCACTTCGAGCGCGAATGCGATGTTCTCCCAGGCCGTCTTGCGCGGCAGCAGCCGGAAGTCCTGAAACACGACGCCGACCCGGCGGCGCAGGTACGGGATCTCGCGCGCCGGCATGCGGGTCACATCCCGGCCTTCGACCGACACCGTCCCGCGGGTCGGCAGTTCCTCGCGGTAGATCAATTTGAGGAGCGTGGACTTGCCGACGCCGGTCGCACCGACGATAAACACGAAGTCACCGGTGCCGATTTCGAGCGAGACATCCCGCAACGCTTCGATGCCGTTCGGGTAGGTTTTGGACACCCCGGAGAAACGGACCGTCGGGTCGACGTGCCCGTCGCCCGGCGCCCGCCCGGTCCTCACCGGTCCGGCACCGCGAGCGTCCACGACCGAAGGACGGGGTTGAGCTCCTCGTGGGTCATGCTGAGCCGGAGGGGCGTCACCGAGATGCGGCCCTGGGCCACCGCCCACGCGTCCGTGCCGGCGGGGCTCTCGTCGGTCTCGGCCGAGCCGGTCAGCCAGTAGTAGTCGCGACCCCGCGGGTCCGACCGCTTCTCGACACGGTTGACGTACCGGCGGGTGCTCTGCCGCGTGATCTCCACGCCCCCGATCTCGGCCGCCGGACGGTTGGGCACGTTGACGTTCAGGAACGCGTCGGGCGGCAGGCCATGCTCCGCCACCTGCCCGACCAGCCGCGCGGCGAAGTCCGCCGCCGGTTCCCAGTGGATGTCGCGGAACGCGGTCACCGACATGGCGATGGCGGCGATGCCGAAGAGCGCGCCCTCCACCGCACCGGACACCGTCCCCGAGTAGATGAGATCCATCCCGAGGTTGGCGCCGAGGTTGATGCCGGACACGACGACGTCCGGAGGCTGGGCCAGTAGATCCAGCACGCCGAGCACCACGCAGTCGGCCGGCGTGCCGTTGGTGGCCCAGGCCGGCACGTCCGCGGCGTCGAGCGACACCCGGGTCGCACGCAGCGGTTTGTGCAGGGTGATCGCGTGGCTGGCCGCGCTGCGCTCATGCTCGGGAGCGACGACAAACGTCGTCGCCACACGGCGCATCGCCCGGGCCAGCGCGAGCAGCCCGGGCGATGCGATGCCGTCGTCGTTGGTAAGCAGAACGCGAAGCGACGGGCCGCCGCCCGCGGGCCGCGCGTCAGTCCTGGTCGCGCCACCAGTCAGGTGAGACATCTTTCTTCTTATAAGTCTTCACGACCGGACGAGTTCCCGCCTTCTCGCGCGCAACGCGCTTGCGCAATTCTTCATATTCGTGCAGGTTCGTCAGGACCCTGAGCGTATCCCAGACCGCCTCTTCGACCTGGCCGCCGTCCTTCAGCAGCAGGTCCATCAGCGGCTCGATCACGCGCTTGTCGCGCAGTTTCCCAAGGAGACGGACCACGAGGCGCTTGACGTCCGGATCGTCGTCGGCGAGATAGCCGAGCAGGCGCTCGAATGAGGCCTCGCCGAGCAGCGCAAACATCGCTTTGAGCGCGAAGCGGCGGACCTTCCCGATCGGATTCTCCATGGCGGCGCCGAGGGCCGCGAGCACGGCCTCGCGGTCGCCCTGCGACAACGCCTGCACGACCTCCACCGGCAACCCGGCTTCGCGGTCGCCCGGCGGAAGCGCGATCACCGCGCGCTCCTCGAGCCGGCCGATCGTCCCGACGACGGTTTCCTGCAGCCGCGGGTCGCTCAGGAAGACGCCGACGATCGGCGCCACCACGCGCTTGTCGCCGATGCGCCCGAGAATGGTCAGCGCGGTCAGCTTGACGTAGTAGTTCTCGTCGGCGAGTGATGCGAGCAGCGCGTCCATGCTGCGCGGCCCCATCTCGGTGAGGATACGCCAGACCTGCGCGCCGATCCGGCGGCGGAGGTAGCGGTCCTTGAACGCCTCCATCAGCGGGCCGACCGCGTCGGGCCCGATCCGGATGAGGGCATCGGTCGCCGCGGCTACGAGCGACCGCTCCCGGCGCGACAGCACCTTGATGAGCGCCTCCGCGGCGCCGGCGTCGCGCAACTCACCAAGCCCCTTGACCGCCTGCACGCAGACCTGCTCTGAACGGTCGCCGAGCGCCTGCCGCATCGCTTCCATGGCGCCCTGGCCGCCGATCCGCCGGAGCGCCATGATCGCGCTCTTCCGGACGTACTCGTCCTGATCGTGAAGGGCTTCCGCCAGCGCCGGCACCGCGCGCTCGTCCGCCAGCTTGCCGAGCGCGTGCGCCGCGTCGCTGCGCAGCGTGACATCGGCGCTCCGCAGCTGCTGCACGTAGCGCTCGACATCGTGCTCCGACCCCGTCGATTCCGGCCGACTACCCGAAGCGGGTGTCGTCATGGCACACTGCCTCCCAGCCGGTCCGGAGCATTCCGCGATCTGCGAATGCTCAGGTGCCCGGGCCCGCACAAGAGGGCGCATCTCGAGGTCCGGCAGACGTTCGCCGCCCCCTAAACCCTCTCCTTGATCTATTTTACACCGGCGGCTATACTAGCGTTCAGGTCGACGCGCCGGAGGACCATGAGGGCTCGGTGAGGAGCCGTTCGCCCGCCGGCGACGGGCGTCCGCGATTCGCCCACGCCAGCGAGGCTGAGTTCGCGAGAATACTCGATTTTTACGGGGTCCGGTGGGAATACGAACCCCGCAGTTTCCCCCTCCGCTGGGACGCCCGGGGCCGCGCGATCGAGAGCTTCAACCCCGACTTCTACCTTCCCGATCTCAACCTCTACATCGAACTGACGACGCTGAAACAGAGCCTCGTCACCAAGAAGAACCGCAAACTCCGGCGCCTGCGCGAGCTGTACCCGGACATCAATGTGAAAATCTTCTACGGCCGCGACTACCGGCAGCTGCTGCTGAAGTACGGCCTGACGCCTGCCGGCGACCGGCAGCCGGCGCATGAGCCTACGGCTCCGATGTCCACGGCGGCCCGCGGCGGAGTCCGCGGGCGGAGCCAGGACGCGTAAACGGAGTGGCGGATTCGTTCGCGGACATCCAGGAGATACTGCTCACCGAAGAACGGATCACCGGCCGCGTCCGCGAGCTGGCCGACGCCATCTCCCGCGACTACGCCGGCCGCGCCCCCCTCCTCGTCTCGGTGCTGAAGGGCGCGGTCTACTTCCTTACCGACCTCACCCGCGCGCTCGCCGTCCCGGTCGAGATCGACTTCATGGCGATCACGACGTACGGCGGCGCCAAGGCCCAGAGCGGCGTCGTGCGGCTGATCAAGGATCTCGACGTCGAGATCACGGGGCGCGACGTCGTCCTCGTGGAAGACATCATCGACACCGGACTGACCGCCGGCTATCTGCTCCGGCTCTTGCAGGCGCGCGCCCCGGCGAGCCTCCGCATCTGCACGCTCCTCGATCGGCCGTACCGGCGCATCCTCGAGACACTCGACATCGCCTACCGCGGCTTCGAGGTACCGGACCGCTTTCTCGTCGGGTACGGACTCGACTATCGCGAGCGGTACCGTCACCTGCCGTTCATCGGTGTCCTCAAAAACGAGGTGCTGGCCGCCGGCGCCCCGGCCTCCCCCCCGGCGGGATCGAACGCGGCGTCCCCGTCTCCGGCGGGACCCGCGGTCGCTTCTGAACCTGCGGCGCGGGCCGAAGATGCGCCTCCTGACGCCGGCGCCCCCTCCCCGTAGCGGCGTCCGGATCCAGCACGCGCGCCGGAGCGACCGTCCCCTCGCCGAACCGCTCGTTGATCGCATCCACGACGCGATCGACCGGACTGTGCAGCGCCGGCGCGGCCTCCGCAGGCGGCGACATCGAGGCCGGCTCCCCTGCGCCGGACCCGCGCGAAGGGCCGGGGCCGCCGAATAACGCGATCTGCGCCGCTGTGGGACGCTCCAGTCCCGATATCGCAACCCCGACGAGCCGCACGCGGCGCGACGCCGTGCGCGACCCTGGCCTCCCCCCGGGGTTCGTCGGCTGCTGTCCGCGACCCGATGCATCCAAACTCGGCAGTTCTGGCTCGAACCGCCGCCAGAGGTCCGTCACCGCCCGGGCGATGCGGCCCCCGTGGTCGGTCGCCGCGGGCAGCGTGAGGCGGCGCGTCCGCGTCTCAAACGGCTCGAAGCGGACCTTCAGCGTGACGACGCGGCCGGCGAGGCCGTCGGCCCGCAGCCGGTACGCGACGTCTTCGCACGCCGTGCGCAGCGTGCGCGAGAGGAGATCGCGGTCGCGCGTGTCGTGGTCGAAGGTCACTTCGCGCCCGATCGACTTCGCCTCACCGCCCGGATCGACGGATCGATCGTCCTTTCCGCGGCTCAGCGCGGCGAGCCGTTCGGCCGGGAAGCCGAGGATTGCGCGCAGGACCGACGGCGGGGTCCGGCGCAGAGCCCCGACGGTCGCGATCCCGCGGGCCTGAAGGCGCGCGCGGGCCTCCGGTCCGACGCCCCAGAGCGCCTCCACCGGCAGCGGATCGAGCACCGACTGCACCGCGTCCGGCATGATCCGGCGGACGCCGTCCGGCTTCGCCAGCTCGGACGCGATCTTCGCGAGGAACTTGTTCGGCGCGACGCCGACCGAGGCGGGCAGCCCGAGGCGTGCGTGGATCCGCCGCTGAATCGCCCGCCCAAACGCCAGGCCCGGTTCGATGGACGGAGACGCGTGCTCCGCGCCGTCCGGCTCGGGGCATCCGGTCAGATCGAGGAACGCCTCGTCAACCGAGACCGGTTCGATCTGCGGCGTGAACGTCTCCAGCAGGTCGAACACTCGCGCCGACTCCGCCCGGTAGCGGGCCATGTCGGGCGGCAGAAACACCGCGCCCGGGCACAGGGCAAACGCGCGGCGCGAGGGCATCGCCGAATGGATGCCGTACCGGCGCGCTTCGTAGGACGCGGCCGCGACGACCCCGCGCGCGTGCGGACCCGCGCCGACCACGACCGGCCGGCCGTGATACTCC
>DASYXS010000157.1:0-38558 GCA_035934535.1 bacterium | reverse complement strand
CTTCTCGGGCATCGGGTGCGGCAGCAAGCTGCCGGACTACCTGAACGCCAACGCGTTCACGACGATCCACGGCCGGTCGCTGCCGATCGCGATGGGCGCCAAGCTCGGCAACCACGACCTGCACGTGATCTGCGTCACCGGGGACGGGGACGGCTACGGCATCGGCGGCAACCACTTCATGAATATCCTCCGCCGCAACCCCGACATCGTGCACATCGCCGAGAACAACATGGTCTACGGGCTGACAAAGGGCCAGTACGCGCCGACTAGCCCGCGGGGCTTCCAGACCAGCACGACGCCCGAGGGCAGCATCGAGGTCGCGTTCAACCCGCTGTCGACCGCGATCAACGGTGGCGCGACGTTCGTGGCGCGCGGGTTCTCCGGCGATCCAAAGCACCTCGCCAAGCTGATCATGGCGGCGATCCACCACAAGGGGTACGCGCTCGTAGACGTGCTGCAGCCGTGCGTCATTTACAACAAGATCAACACCTACGACTTCTACCGAGAGCGCATCTACAAGCTCGAAGAGTCCGGCCACGATGTGACCGATCGGACGGCGGCGTGGCACAAGGCGCACGAGTGGGGCGAGAAGATCCCGATCGGCATCTTGTATCAGGTGCAGGACCAGCCGACGTACGAGGATCAGGTCACCGAGCTCGCGGCCGGCCCGGTCGCGAAGCGGACGCTGGCGCCGCTCACGACGGCCCAGGCCGACGCGCTGCGCCGGGAGTTCTTTTAGCCGAGGGCCGCGGGTGGCGATCGCGTCCAACAAGGTCGGGATGCGGTCGGCGGCGGCTTCGGGTGCCGGCCGCCCGACGCGCGGGTTGGGACGCGCGCCGCGGAGTGCCGTTCATGAGAACGCCGCCGGCTCTGGTGTCGTGGTGGCCGGGAGCGCCGCGGACGGCGCGGCTACGCCTCGACGCCACCGGCCGGGCAGCGTCGCCGCGCACCTGCGAGTGCTGGAGCGGCAGGGCTACCGGGCAACCCCGCAGCGGCGGGCGATACTCCAGAGCCTCCTCAGCACGGGACGGATCAACGTGCCGGCGGAAGACGTCTGCCGGCGCGCCCGCGCGCTCTGTCCCACGGTGAACCTCGCGACGACATACCGCACGCTCGAACTGCTGGGCCGGCTGGGGATCGTGCGGCGGCTGACGTACGGAGACGGCCGGGCCGTCTTCTGCGCCAACCCGCGGCCGCATTATCACGGGACGTGTCTCCGCTGCGGCGCCGTCGTCGACCTGCCGCAGGGGCGGGTCGCGGAGGTGTTGGCGCGGGAGCAGTCGGGGCTCACCGACCCCGCGTTCGGCGTCGTCAGCCACCGAATCGAATTCTACGGCTACTGCGCGTCGTGCCGCGGCGCAGGGGTCGAGGCGCTGCCCTCCGGCGGTCAGGCAGGCCGCGGGTGACGCGCTCCCGGTTCGCCGGCCGGATCGTGATCCCGGCCGTCGCGGTCGTGCTGGGTCTCGGCGGGCTACGGACGCCGGCAGACCGGCCCGCGGAGGCCGCGTCCCCAGCGGCCCCGGCGGCCGCCTCACCGTTTCCCGCGCTCGCGGGCCCTCTCAACATCACGGCCGATGAAGTGGTGGTCGACAACAGCGGCACCGGGCTCACCGCGCGGGGGCACGTCCGCTTGACCTACAAGGCCGGCGTGGCCACGGCGAACCTCCTGCACCTCCGCCGCACCGAGCGGACGGCCGAGCTCAGCGGCAACGTGACGCTGGCCGATCCGCAGGGCAAGGCGGCCGGTGACGACATCACGGTGACGTTCACGGCCGCCAATCAGGTCAGCCGGATCGTCATGGCCGGCAACGCCAGCGCCGAAACCAGGGATTACGCGCTTCAGGCCGACCACATCATGGCCGACCGCACCGCGGGCCGTCTCGTGGCCGACCGGCACGTGACGATGTTCATGGCGCCCGACCTGATCCTGAACGGCGATCGGGCGGTCTACAATCAGGACGCGCACTACGGCGTCATCAGCGGCCATGTCGCGGCCTCGAATCGCGCGGGGCGCATTCTCGGCGACTGGATCGAGTTCTTCCAGCAGAAACAGCAGGCGACGGTGCACGGGCCGGTGACCGCCGAGGTCTACGGCGCGACGATCACCAGCAGCATCGCCCACGTGGACTTTGTGAAGTCGAGCGCCGTGTTCACGGGACACACGCTGGTCACCCGCCGGCAGGGGACGCTGAACGCGGATCGCGTGACGATCTTCTACAACACGCGGCGGCTCATCGCCGAGGGCGCGACGCACGCCCACTTCACCGACCTCGAGGGCGACGACCACTAACCGCGCAGGCGGCGCGGCCTCCCGGCGGCGGGGCGGCTCGGCCGGCCGCTGGTTCCTCGCCGTGGCCGTCGGCGCCGCGGTCTTCGAGGCGATCGATGCGCTGAGCGCGGGCGGCGGATCCTCCCTCAACGGCCCTCCTTCGGGTCCCTTCTCGGCTGTGCTGCTGTGGCTTCCGGTGATCTCGCCCGGTCTGGCCGGGCTCGTCGCAGCGTGGGTAGCCCCGCCCAGGGCGCGCGCGGCGCTCCCGGCCGCGGTCGCGGCCGTGTGGGCGCGGATCGGCGCGGACCGCCTGATCGGGGTCCTTCAGGGCGCGCAGCTGCCCCCGGAGACGGGTGTGGTGCTCGTCTTCGCGTTCGGACTGCCGTGGTCGGTGACGGCGCTTGTCGGAGGCGTGCTGTTGGTTGCGGCGCGGGCCCTCGCGGGCACGCGGCGGTCTCGCTAACCGCGGGCAACGCCGGACCTCCATTCCTAATGTCAGTCGTTAGTGATATGATGTATTAAGTGGTGTATTCGGAGGTGTATCATCGTGCCGCGGATGATGGTCGAACTGGATGACCGGCTGGTCGCGGAGGCCAAGCGGGTGACGGGAGTTCGAACGAAGCGGGCGGCGATCGAGACGGCCTTGAAAGAACTCGTTCGCCGGCGTCGGGCGGCCGAACTTGCGAAGCTCGCAGGCAAGGTCCCAATTCGGCTGACGCAACGGGCGCTACGGGCGATGAGGGAAGGCCGCTAGACGTGCCCGCGTTGGCCGATACGTCCGCCTGGATCGAATTCTTTCATCCCAAGGGTAGGGCCGAGGTAAAGCAAGTCCTGGCCGAGGCGCTGGAGGATGGGGCCGTCGTGACCGTCGCCCCCGTTCTTACGGAGTTGCTCGTCGGTTTGGAGCCGGGTCGTGCCGCGGACGCGCGGGCGATTGAGCGGCTGCGCTCCCTCGAGATGATCGATCTACCGTGGCACGTCTGCATGCGCGCCGGCGCATTGGGACGAAGCCTCGCACGAAGGGGACGGCGCGTGCCGACCGCGGATCTCATGATTGCCGCGGCGGCCGCCGCGGGCGGACACGATATTTGGCATGTCGGCGACAACCATTTCGCCGCCATCGAGCGCGCCGGTGGACCGCGTCAGCGAGATTTGCGCGACGATTCCCGGGCCGGCCGGCCCGTCTGATGCCGGGTTACGGCTCCTCGCCCCGGGTGATGTAGTTGTAGAGCGTGCGGTCCCGGTAGGCCAGGTTGAACTGGACCGCCGCGTCCCGGCTGCGGCCGGTGCGATAGTAGGCCGACCCGAGCATGTAGTGCAGCACGCTGTTGCCGGGGTCGAGGCGGACGGCCTCCTCCCACTGGGCGACCGTGTTCTTCGCGTCGTTGTGCGTCGAGTAGACGTAGCCGAGGTAGCCGTGGTTCATCGCGTTGCCCGGTTCCTGCCGGGTTACTTCGAGGAACTCGTGGAACGCCGTCTGGTGATCGCCCGAGACCCACGAGGCGAAGGCCAGGGAATAGCGTGCCAGCAGATCCTTCGGATTCTTCTGCACGTCGGCCGCGGACTGCTGAATAATCCGGCGTTCCAGGGCCGGCCGTCCGGACTCGCCGCCCACCATGCGGTCGATTTGCTTCAGCACGTGCCAGCCGTCGATCAGCATGCCCTCGTGCGCGTACACCATGGCCAGCCGGTACGACGTCTCCGGATCCGGATGCTGCGCGACTTTCGCCTTGAGCCCGGGGATGAGGCCGCGCCAGCTGGATCCCGCCTGCTGCGCCTGCGCCGCGCGGCCGGCGGCTCCCAGCAGCGCGGCGAGCAGGACCAGCACGACCGCGCCGGATACGACCGACGGTGCACGGCGGGGATTCGAACGCGAAGTCATCGTTGCGTCCTCCTGTCAGTCACCGCTTCCAGTATAGCGCAGGGCCGCTCGCGCGGCGTCGAGAAGTAGCACCGGCGATGCGCGCCGTTCGGTTCCACCAGCACGGGGGCCCCGAAGTTCTCATCTACGAAGACGCTCCGGACCCGGTTCCCGGCCCCGGCCGGGTCCTCGTCCGCGTGCGCGCCTGTGCGATGAACCATCTCGACATCCACGTCCGGCGCGGCATTCCCGGCATGACGCTGCCGCTGCCGCACGTTCTCGGCAGCGACGTGGCGGGAGAGATCGCCGCGGTCGGGCCGGGCGTCGCAGACTGCAAAGCCGGCGACGCGGTCGTGGTGAACCCCGGTGTCGGCTGCGGCCACTGCGAGGCGTGTCTGTCGGGCGAGGACAACCTTTGCCGGCGCTACTCGATCCTGGGTGAGCACATCCACGGCGGGTACGCCGAGCTCGTCGCGGTGCCCGAGGCCAACATCCTCCCGAAGCCGGCGCGGCTGTCGTTTGCCGAAGCGGCGGCGGTCCCGCTCGTCTTTCTGACCGCGTGGGACATGCTGGTGGTGGGCGCGCGCGTCCGGCCCTCGGAGACGGTGTTGGTCTGGGGGGCCGGCGGCGGCGTCGGCAGCGCCGCGATCCAGATCGCCAAGGCGTTCGACGCCCGGGTGATCGCGATCGCGGGCGCCGACTGGAAACTCGAACGGGCCCGCGCGCTCGGCGCCGACGAGACGATCAACCACGCCACGCAGCAGGTGGGGGACGAGGTCCGGCGCCTGACAGGCCGCCGCGGGGCCGATATCGTCGTCGAGCATGTCGGTCAGGCGACCTGGGAGACGAGCCTGCGCGCGCTCGCCCGCGGCGGCCGCCTCGTCACGTGCGGGGCGACGAGCGGTTTCGCGGCGCAGACGGATCTGCGGTACGTCTTCGCGCGCCGCATTCTGATCCGAGGAACGTTCATGGGTGGCAAAGGCACCATGCACGAGATCATGCGGCTCGTGGAAGCCGGGCGGTTGCGTCCGGTGGTGCACGACGTACGGCCGCTCGAGGACGTGCGCCGCGCGCATGAGGTGATGGAGCGGCGCGAGCTGTTCGGCAAGCTGGTGCTGGAGCCGTGACGCGTCAGCGTTCGGCGCCGATCCACGCGGCACCGCCTTCCCACACTTCCTTCTTCCAGATCGGCACCGTGCGCTTCAACGTGTCGATCGCGTAGCGGCCGGCCTCGAACGCCTCGCCTCGATGGGGCGCCGACACGGCGACGGCGACGCTCGGATCGCCGACCCCGAGCCGCCCCGTGCGGTGCACGATGGCGATCCGTGTGACCGGCCAGCGCCCGGCGACCGCGGCGGCGATCTTCGCCAACTCGCGGCGGGCCAGCGCCTCGTACGCTTCGTAGATCAGGTGGTCGACGCGCCGTCCGCGGGCGTTGTCGCGCACGACGCCGAGGAACAGCACGACGGCGCCGGCCCGCGGATCGGCGACCGCGCGGAGGACCCGGTCCGTGGAAATCGGCCCGTCGGTTAACTCGACCGTGACGACCCCGCCGTCCCCGCCGCTCACCGGCGGAATCAAGGCCACCTCCGCGGCGCCGCGGAGCGGACGGTTGCCGCTCACGTATTCGTCGTCGATCGCGTACCCGGACGGCGGCGGCAGGGTCCGAAGACCGGGATACCGGGCAACGAGCGCCGTCCACAGCGCGGCGCCGTCGGCGTCGTCGTGCAGCGGAAGTTGGACCTGCGAGGCGCCCACGGCTTCCCGGTACGAGGCAAAGAGCCTGACCGTGATCTTCACGGCCACGATTGTAGCATAGGAGGGACGCGCCGCCGCCCGGCGACGGAACCACGCGCCGCCGCGGCGCGTTACGATGAGATGGGCGTCCGGCGGCGCGCGGGACGCTTCGATCAATCTGGCGGCCGGCCTCGAAGCCGGCCGGCGAGGGGACGCGTACCATGTTGAAGGTTCGGCGCATCGCTATCGTCACGCTCGTGGTCGCGGTCGCGGCCGCGTTCCCGGTGGCGGGGCCGGCCCCGGCCGCCAACGCCGCGTTCTTCGGCGTCAGCGAGCAGCAGGAGATCCAGATCGGCCGCGAGGTCGAGCGCCAGCTCGCTCAGAAACCCGGCTTCGTCGACGATCCGGGGCTCACCGAGAATCTGGCCGAGATCGGGCACAAGCTGGCCGCCGTCTCCGAGCGGCCCAAGCTGCCCTGGACGTACCACATCCTGCGCGACAGCAGCGTGAACGCGATCGCGGCCCCCGGCGGGTACATTTTCGCGACGCGCGGGCTGTTCGGATTCGTCAAGTCCCAGGACGAACTGGCCTTCGTGATCGGCCACGAGACCACGCACGTGGCGCACCGGCACGCCGTCGACCTTGCGCAGAAGGACATGGAGGTGCAGTTTGGCGCGGTGATTCTGTCGCAGGTGCTGTTCGGCGGCAGCTGGTCCGCCTCGATCTTGAGCCAGGTCGGCCGCCAGATGATCGACGCGAAGTTCTCCCGCGACAAGGAATATGAAGCGGACCATTACGGCGTCATCTACGCGCGGAAAGCGGGATACGACCCGACGCGGTCGATCGCGTTCTTCGACCGGCTGCGCACCCAGGAAAAGGCGCAGCCGGGTCTCGCCCGGGCCTTCGAGAACCACCCGGAGACGCCGGCGCGCATAAGCGCGCTCTGCGCTGAGTTGACCGGGATGGGCTACCATATCACCTGCCCGGTGGCGCCGGCCTCGACCGGCCATGCCGCCGCGCCGGGTCCGGTGGGATCGACGCCGGTGGAGCCCGCGGACGCGCCGCCCCTCGCCCCGGCGCAGGAGCACGACTAGGCCCCGGAGTCCGTGCGGAGGGATCGCCCGCGGCGCGACCCGAAGTCTCCGGCGTGAGCCGCGCCCGGATCGCCGACCCGTACGCCGCGCCGGGCACCTATCGCAAGGCCCAGCTGCACTGCCACACCACCCGCTCGGACGGCCGCGACGACCCCCGAACCGTCCTCGAGCGCTACCGCGCCGCCGGCTACGCCTTCGTGGTCTTCACGGATCACAATCGCGTGACCCTCTGTGACGAGCTGAACGACGGCGGGTTTCTGTCGCTTCCGGGCGTAGAGACCACGGTGCCGCGACCGTTCCGGCCGCTCGGCCCCCACTTGGGGCGTCTTGGTGCACCCGGCTCGCTCGACGCGCGCGGCGCCCAAGCCTGCGTGGACGCGACCGTGGCCGCGGGCGGCGTCGTGTCGCTGCATCACCCGTCGTGGAACGGCAACTTCGGGACGGGACGGTGGTCGCTGGCGGAGATGCTGGCACTTCGCGGTTACCGTCTCGTCGAGATCAGCAACCACCACAGCGGGACCGCGAGCGACCTGCGGCGCTGGGCCGCGGTGCTCCGGCACCGCGGCGCGGCCGGGGCCGTGGGAGCCGTGGCGGCCGACGATCTGCACAGTTCCCGCGACCTCGACACGGGCTGGGTCATGGTGAAGACGCCCGCCGTCGCCGCCGGCGCGCTTCTCGACGCGCTGCGGACCCTTGCGTTCTACGCGTCCACCGGGCCGGTCGCGGAGTTCGGCGTTCGAGACGGAACGATCACCGTCGAGACCGACGCGCCGGGCATCAGGTTCATGGACGCCGAGGGCGTGGTGCGCGCCGAGGCCTCCGGCCCGGCCGCGACCTATGAACCGGCCGGCGATGAACGGTTCGTCAGGGTGGAGTGCGCCGGACGCTCGCTGACCCGGACGGGGATCCCCGCGACCGCGTGGTCGCAGGCATTTTGGCTCGAGAATGGCGTGTAAGAGGGTTCCACGATATTCCTCCTAGGCGACGTTCAGCATCCAGAGGGGCCTAGTGGACGACATAGCCGCCGCTGTGGCACAAGGTGCGGCGCGAAGCAAGAATGCGCTCGTGGAACGGGCTCTTCTGCGCGAATTACGATCTATTCAGCGACGGTTATTGCGGGTACGGTGGGCTGAGGCGGCCAAAGATCCGAGTTTCCTGCGGGATATCGGAAGAGACCAACGACGCGTTCGCGGCCGCGGATACAGAGGCGAATGAGTTGATCCGGTGATTCAGCGGTACCGGCGGGCCCTATTTCAGGTTGATCTCGACCCGGTCGTTGGTTCAGAGCAGAGCGGACGTCGCCCCGTGCTTGTCGTCGGCAACGAGGCGTTCAACCAGGCGATGCCGGTTCTCACTGTCCTTCCGCTGTCATCGACGCGTCGCCGGCTTTATCCCGCCGAGGTCATGTTGAAGAGAGCCGTCGCCGGGCAATCCGTCGATTCTATTATCATGGCGCACCAAGTTCGTACCATCTCGAAGCACCGGATCGGGGAAGCCGTCGGATACTTGTCCGAACCGTCCATTCGCGAGCAAGTACGGCGCGCGCTTCGGGACCATCTAGACCTCGGCTAGCGACGTTGCCGCACATTCATCTGGGTCGGCGCCCGCGCCGGCGAGCGGTCCGCGGCCGGGCCGGCCGCGCCGCGGTCGATCCTCCCGTCGCGACACGCGGCATCGCCACGCCCAATGCCAGGCGAATGTACGTCGTCAGCATGTGATTGATCGCGAGGTGCGCGTCCTCCACGACCTGATAATCGTCGCTCGGCACCACGATCGAGTGGTCGGCCAGCGCCCGAACGGCGCCGCCGTCGCCGCCGAGGAGCGCGAACACGCCGGCCCCCGCCTCGCGCGCGGCGCGCGCCGCCGCCACGATGTTCGGTGAATGTCCGCTGACCGAAAGCAGCAGGACGGCGTCTCCCTCCCGCGCGAGGGTCGTCACCTGCTCCGCAAACGCCGTCTCATAGGCGCCGTCGTTGGCCCATGCCGTGAGCGTGCCCGACGCCTCGCCGAGCGCGAGCGCCCGCACCCGCGGAACACCGGCCCGGGGCGGGCGGCCCAGCGACGACTTGCCGAGATCGACCGCCATGTGGGAGGCGTTCGCGGCGCTGCCGCCGTTCCCGGCGATGAGCACGAGGCCCCCGGCGCGCGCGATCTGCCAGAGCCGCTCGGCGACGGCCACGAGGTCCGACGTGTCCACCACGGCGAGGGCCGCGCGGAGCCGGAAGATGTGATCGTCCATCGCCGCGCGGGCGGTGCCGGACGCCACGGTCAGACCGGCCGCGGCCGGGCGCCGGGCGCCGCGTCGTGCCGGCCGCCGGCGGCTACTCCTCGACATAGATGATCCTGCTCCCAAACGGTTCGAGGTGAATCGGGATCTGCCGCAGTTCCGGCAGGCGTTCGACGATCCGCGCGTGATCGCGCGGCGCGGCGAACAAGAGGAGGAAGCCGCCGCCTCCGGCGCCGACCACCTTCCCGCCGACGGCGCCTGCCGCGCGGGCCCGCTCGTACCAACCGTCGATCTGCGGGCTCGAAATCCCGCTGGCGAGTCCGCGCTTGATCTTCCAGCCGGCGTCGAGGACCTCGCCGATCGTGTCGAGCCGGCGGTCGAGGATCGCGGCGCGGAGGTCGACCGCCAGGTCGCGCAGCCGCACCGCGTCCCCCAGCGCCGCGTCCCCGTCCTCGAAGTTGCGCTGCTGCTCGGCGAGAATCGCGTCGGCCTGCCGTGTGAGCCCGGTGTAGAGGAGCAGCAGATGTTCCTCGAGGTCGCGCCGGAACTCGCCGCCGGGCAGGAGCGGTTCGACGAGGACGCCGTCCGGTTCGAACCGGATGAATTGCAGTCCCCCGTACGCGGCGATGTATTGGTCCTGCTTGCCGATCGGTTTGCGGAGGCGGTCGAGTTCGATCTCGCACGCTTCCTCCGCGAGCCGCTGGGCGCCGACGTGCCGGCCCGCGAAGGCGTGCAGGGCGTGCAGCAGTCCCACCGTGTAGGTGCTCGAGGAGCCGAGCCCGGTGCCGCGGGACGGGATGTCCGAGATCGAGGTGATTTCGATGCCGCCGGTGATCCCGGTCATGCGGAGCGCCTCGCGGATCAACTCGTGCTTGAGGTCGTCGACGCGGTCCACCATCTCGGTGGTGGAGTAGCTCGCGCGGATCTTGTCGTCGAACTTTCGATTGACCGTGATGTACATGAACTTGTTGATCGCGGTCGCGACGACGGCGCCCGAGGCGCGGCGGTAGACGGCGGGAAAGTCGGAGCCGCCGCCGGCGAAGCTGATGCGAAGCGGTGTGCGCGTGATGATCACGGCGCAACACATTCGCGCAGCGGCACGATTTGCTCCTCCCGCGCGGGCTGCCGTATAATCCATGCGTGATGCGCCGTCCCGCGGAACTGGTCATCGTCTCGAGCGGGCCCGGTGAGGTCTCGACCTGGGCGGTTCCGATGGCGCGCGCCGCGGCGGCGTGGGCCGGCGCCCGCGGGCAGACGCTCACATTGTCGCTCGTGCTGCCCCCGTGCCAGTTTGCGAGCGGTCAGGAAGCGGCGTTCGCGCGCCGGCAGGGCCTCTTTGCGCGGGTGCTCGGGCCTCGCGACTGCCTCGCCGTGGTGACCGGCCTGCGCCGGCTCACGCTCGCGGGGAGCGGCTGCGTGCTGCATCTCGGCGGCGATCTTTGGTACTCCTCCACCCTGGCCCGGCGCGCCGGGGTCCCGGCGTACGCCTACGTCGAGACGCCGCTGATCCGGTCGCGGGCACGTCGCTTCGCGCGGATCTTCGTGCCGTCGCAGGATCTGGCGGCCCGCCTCGCGTCCGAGGGGGTGCGCGCCGACCAGGTCGTGACCGTGGGCGACCTGCGCGTCGACGCCTTGACGCGGGCCCGGCCCGCCGTGCGCGCGCCGCGCGGCGGTGTGCGGGTCGCGCTGTTCCCGGGCAGCCGGCGGTGGATTGTGGCCGGCTTCCTGCCGTTCTTGCTCGAGACCGCGGCGGCGATGCGCGAGCGCCGGCGCGAGATCGAGTTCGCGCTTGTCGCGTCGCCGTTTCTCCGCCGGGACGCGTTTGCCGCGGCCTTGGACGGCCGGCGGGCCGACGTGGAGCGGCTCGGCATCGCCGTCGTGGACGGCGACGACCTCGGGGCCGCGGCCGGGACGGATCTCGCGATCACGCTGCCGGGCACCAACACGGTGCAGCTCGCGGTGCTCGGCGTCCCCATGCTCGTCGTCCTGCCGCTCGACCATCCCGGGCGGATCCGCACCGAAGGGCTGAGCGAGTGGCTCGCGCGGATTCCCGGCCTCGGCGGCGCCATCAAGGGCGTCATGGCGTGGCGGTTTCTCCGGCGGCCGCACGCGCTGGCGTGGCCCAACCGGGAGGCCGGGCGGATGATCGTGCCGGAGATGGTCGGCCGCCTCGACCCGCGCGACGTGGCGCAGCGCGCGCTCGCTATGCTCGACGACCGGGCGGGCCTCGAGGCGACCGCGCGCGACCTTCGTGAGGTCTATCGTACGCCGGCCGGGGTCGCCGAGCGCATGCTCGAGGTGATGGCCGCGCCGCTGACGGCTCCCGCCGAACGCCCCGCGGTCCTCGCGTGAGGGTCCTGACGCCGCGGCTGTTGCTCGTCAGCAACGGCTACGGCGAAGATCTGGAAGCGGCGCAGATCGTTCGGGCGCTGCCGCCGGGCCGTGTGGACGTCGCCGCGTATCCGCTCGTCGGGCTGGGACACGCCTATCCGCCGGGCGTGGAGCTGCTCGAGCCGCGGCGCGACTTCCCGAGCGGCGGCTTCGGCATCCGGGCCGGATGGCAGAGCATGTGGGCGGATCTGCGCGGCGGCTGGCTCGCGTTTTGGCGCCGGCAGCGGCGGACGCTGCGCGCGCAGCGGGGAAGGGCCGGGCTCGTGCTGGCGGCGGGTGACGTGTACTGTCTCGGGATGGCGGCCGCCGCGGGCGGGCCGACGGTGTACCTCGCGCTGCCGAAGTCGGAGTACGTCGCGCCGCACTCGCCGCTCGAGCGGTCGCTGATCCGGCGCTTCGCCGCCCGCGTGTTTGCGCGCGACGAGGTGACGGCCGCCGCGCTGCGGCGCCACGGGATCGACGCGCAGTACGTCGGCTTCACGTTGATGGACACGCTCGCGGTAACCGGCGAAACGTTCGGGCTGCCCGACGGCCGTCCGGCGGTGACGGTCCTGCCCGGCAGCAAGCCGCCCGCCTTCGACAACCTCGTGCTGCTGCTGCGGGCGATGGAGCTTCTCGCCGCCCGCGTGACGCCCGCGCCGGCGGTCCTCGTCGCCTGGCCGCCCAACCTCGAGGGCGAGCGGCTGCGGCGGACGGTCGAGGCCGCCGGCGGAACGTGGCTCGACCCGCGGCACGTCCGGCTGGGTCCGCTCGACGTGACGGTGACTTCGGAGCGCTTTGCCGACGCGCTGGCGCGGGGAACGGTGGTCCTCGGGATGGCCGGCGCGGCGCACGAGCAGGCGGCCGGCCTCGGAAAGCCGATCGTGGCGTTTCCGGGCACCGGGCCGCAGTTCACGCCGGCGTTCCTCGCGGAGCAGCAGCGCCTGCTCGGCGACGCGCTCGTCGCGACGCGCTCGCCGGACGAGGCGGCCGAGGCCGTGCTGCGCCTCCTCGGCGACCCGGCCGACCGTGAGCGCCGCGGACGCGTCGGCCGCGAGCGGCAGGGCGGACCCGGCGGCGCCGCGGCGATCGCGCGGTACGTGCTCGAGCGGCTCGCGGCGTAGGACGCGGGGCCCAGATGCGGGACCGCGAGCGCGTGTGGGCGGCGGCCGTGCTGGCCGCCGCGGTGATCCTGACCTTCTACCGTCTCGGCGCCGGCACGCTGTGGGATCAGGACGAGACGAAGTACGCGCAGGTCGCACGCGAGATCCTCCAGACCGGCGATCCGATCACGCTCCACGTCAACGGCAGCCCGTGGTACGTGCACCCGCCGCTGTACATGTGGCTGGTCGCGGCGACGGCCCGGGTCGCCGGGTTCAGCACGTTCACCGTGCGCGCCTGGTCGGGCGTGGGGAGCGTGGCCGCCGTGTACGCGACGATGCTGCTCGGGCGCGCGCTGTTCAACGCGCGCACCGGCATCCTCGCGGGCGCGGTCCTCGCGGTCACGTTTCACTTCCTCGTGCAGTCGCGGCTCGCCGTCTTCGACACGGTGCTGCTCGCCTTCATGCTGTTCGCCGCCTACCGGGCGGTGCTCGGCTACCGGCGGGGGCGCCCCGCGGACTACCTGTGGTTTTTCATCTTTGCCGGGCTCGCGACCGTGACGAAGGGCCCGATCGGCCTCGTGCTGCCGGGACTGGTGATGGCGGTCTTCGTCACGGTGCGGCGGGCGTGGTCACGGTGGCGGGAGGTGCCGTGGGCGGCGGGACTCCTCCTGTACGCGCTGATCGGCCTGTCCTGGTACGCCGCGGAGGCGCTGCTGCGCGGGGGCGCGTTTGTCCGGACGGTGCTCGGCTATTACGGCGTCGGCCGGTTCTTCGGCGTCGTGGAGAACCAGGCCGGGCCATGGTACTATTACGCCCCGATCCTCGTGCTCGGCGCGTTTCCGTGGACCGCGTTTTGGCCGGCCGCCGCCGTCTGGCACGGCCGCCGGCTCCGCGACGACGGCAGTCTCTTCGTCGTGCTGTGGTGCGGCATCGTCACGGTCTTCTACTCGATCGCACAGACCAAGCTGCCCAACTACGTCCTGTCGGTGTATCCGGTGGCCGCGGTCGGTGTCGCGGCGATGTGGGACCGCGTGCTCGAGCGGCCGGTGGGAACGCGCCCGTGGGGGCTGACCGCGTCCGCCGTCCTCCTGGCCGCGCTCGTGGGCGCGCTCGAGGGCGGGATCGGGCACTATCTCGGGCGCCTGTATCCCCAGCAGTACCATGAGTTCAGCCGGGTGCTGATTCCGCCCGCGGCGGCCCTCGCCGCCGGGGTCGCCGTTGCGATCGCGCTCCTCCTGACGGGGCGCCGTGCCGCCGCGTTCGTCGCGCTCTGCGCCGCGATGGCGCTCACCTGGCTCGGGGTGATCACGTGGGTCGTGCCGCTCGTGGAGGCGCAGAAGCCGATGCCGGTCGCGGCCCGCGCGATCGCCGCGGCGTGGCGTCCCGGCGACCGCATCGTCGGCTACCGGCTCGATATCTACTCGTCGCTGATCTACTATTCGGGGCACCGCGTGGAGTGGCTGGACACGCCGCTGGAGCTCGCCAACGACGCCTGCCTGCCGGGACGGGCGTTCATCGTCATCGCCGAGTCCGAGCGGCCGCACGTCGCCCTGCCAAAAGGCCTGACCGTGCTGTCGGCGCCCGATGGCGTCGAGGTGCTGGTGAAGCCCGCCGCGCTCAAGTGTCCGTAGTTAATGATGCCGGCGCCGTCCTATCCGCCCCGATTACGCTCCCTGGTCACCCCGGGCGTTGTTCTCTCGCCTGCCGGATCAGGTCGACAGAGCGTACCTTAAACGTCTTGCCGCGGAAGCTATCTGCCTGGAAACGTCGGGCATCGTCTACGGCGGTCGCAACTGACACACGCGTCTCTTTGGCGGGCGCTTTCTCACGATCCCGTTTGAGTTGATTCGTAATTGCGCGCACACAATACTCTGAGATGGACAGATCTCGTTTAGCCGCCGCGGCCTTCACCAAACGCCGGAGACCGAGGACGCCACGAGACGTTACCTCCTGCGAGGAGCGTAGCACACTAACGTCCCTCGCTTCGTCCCGTCACCGGCTCCCGGTACGCCGCATCGCTGCGGCCGGTGGCGGGACGCACCGGCGGCGGCGTTTCTGAACGGCTTTCCGCTGTGTCCGGCGCCCTAAGCGCCCGGAACACGCCCTCGTAATACGCTTCCCACAGAAGAAAACTGTAGCATTCGTTCAGAATCAACAGCCGGCCGCGCGCCTCCGCCCGCGGCACGATCCACCAGATCAAGGGTGCCACGAGCGGGGTCCGGTAGACCAACCACTTCAGCGGGAGCATGAACGGCGCGATCTCGAGAAAGATCCCGATGCGCGCCGAGCGGCGGTACTTGCGCCAGAAGTACACCGCGCCGATGCCGGCCTGGCGGAGCTTCTCCCGCACGCCCATCAGGTCTTCGACGTGGTGATGATACCCGAGCGCCGCCGGCTCATACTCGAACCGCACGCCGCGCCCGTGCATCCGGATCGCCAGCTCGATGTCCTCCCAGCCATAGCCGCTGAACGTCTCGTCGAACCCGCCGGCGTCCAGCACGTCCTGCCGCAGCATCGAGCAGTTGCGCGTCGTCACGTGAAACGGGGAGAGATCGCGGCGCCGGCGGATCGTGAGGTCGGGCGTCAGCTCCTTGACCTTCATGAACGGTGTGACGCGCGACTCCGGATGCGTGACCGTCCGGCCCTGCACGCCCCGGGCGGTCACGCCGGACGGATAGTGCCGGTGGTGCTCGGCCAGCAGCGTCGGCGTCGCCCAGAGATCGGAGTCCAAAAACACGACAATGCGGCCCTGCGCGGTCCGCACGCCGAGGTTGCGGGCGGCGGAACGGCCCCGGTTGGCCTGGGTAACGCAGCGGATTGACGCGCCCGGTTGGCCCTCCAGTTCTGCCAGCATCTCCGGCGTGCCGTCCGTGCTGCCGTCGTCCACCACGACGATCTCGTACAACTCGGACGCAAAGGTCTGCTCCCGCAGCGCCCGGATCGTCTCCCGCAGCACCTCCCGGTTGTTGTAGGTCGGGATGATGACGCTAATCTCCATGGGCCCGGCTTCCCGGCCGCATCTGGCCGTTCGCATGAAGATGGGCGAGGTAGTGGGCGTTGAGCACGCCGGAGAGCAGGAGCCGCCCGAGGCCGGGCGCGCCGGAGCGGTCGGCCCAGCGGACGCAGGCCTCGACGTTGCCGGGCCCCACGAGGCCGAACAGCCGCTGCACCGTATTGAGCGCGAGATGGAACGGCGTGAACTGCAGCGCGAAACGCGCCTCGAGCGTCGGGTGCTTTTCGTAGAACAGCCAGGCGGTGCGGGCCCGTTCCGCCTCTTTCCTAAGCAGCCCGTCGAGGCTCTCCGGCGAGACCTCCTCGTGATAGTGATACAGCGCGGCGTCCCGGCGGTAGACGCGGCGCAGGCCGAGGGCGCGCAGCCGGAACCCGAGATCGAGGCCCTCCCAGCCGTAGGGGTAGAACACCTCGTTGAACAGGCCGACCTGGTCGAGGTGGGCGCGCCGCACCGAGGCGTTGTCCGTGTCGAAATACGCCGTCGACAGGTCGAGCAGACCGCCGCGGACGGCAAACGGCCGCTCGATCGACCGTGTGGCGATGACGGGGCCCCGGCCGACGGCGTTCGGGTGCGCCTCGTGAATCGCCACGTGCGCCGCCAAAAACGACGGTGATGCGAAATTATCGCTGTCCACGAAGACGACGACGTCGCCCCGGGCCTCGCGAATGGCGTGGTTGCGCGCCCCCGGGACGCCGCGCCGCTCCCGCAGCCAAAACGGCCGGACGGGACACCGAGAGGTCCGCACCGCGGTCTCGATCACGCTCCGCGTCTCGTCGGTGGAGGCGTCGTCGATCACCAGGACCTCGTAGCGGTCCGGCGCCAGCGACTGCTCCGATAGGTAATGGAGGCACCGGACCAGCATCGCGGCCCGGTTGCGCGTTGGGGTGATGACGCTGGCGGTGAGGCTCACGATGCCGGCTTGGATTTCATGGTGGCCGGCAGCCCCGAGCCGGCAGACGCCGTCACCGGAACGGCGGCCTCCTCGAGCAGCTGGCTTCGGACCAACCGGCTGTACGGACCCTCATGCGAGGCGAGCTCGTCGTGCCGGCCCGTTTCGACGATCTGTCCGTCCAGCATGACGATGATCCGGTCCGCGCTGCGCACGGTCGAGAGCCGGTGCGCCACGATGAAGGTCGTGCGCCGCTCGGTGAGCCGCGCCATCGCATCCTGGATCGCTTCCTCCGACTCGGCGTCGAGGGCGGAGGTGGCCTCGTCGAGGATGTAGATCGCCGGATCGTTCAGCACCGCCCGCGCGAGGGCGAGCCGCTGCCGCTGCCCGCCCGAGAGCTGCATGCCGTCCTCCCCGAGGTCGGTATCGTAGCCCCGCGGCAGCGCCACGATGAAGCCGTGCGCGTTCGCGACCCGGGCGGCCTCCTCGATCTCCGCGCGCGAGGCCCCGGGCCGGCCGTAGGCGATGTTTTCCGCGATGGTGCCCGCGAAGAGGATCGTCTCCTGCGGGACCAGGCCGATCTGCGCCCGCAGCGAGGCAACCTTGACGCGCCGGAGATCGCGGCCGTCGATCTCCACGGTCCCGCCGGTCGGATCGTAGAAGCGCGGGATGAGGTTCACGAGACTGGTTTTGCCGGCGCCGCTCGGTCCGACGATCGCGACGTGCTCGCCGGGCTGCACCTCGAAGGTGATGTCGCGCAGCGCGAAGCGGTCCGGCTCGTAGGCGAGGGAGACGTGCGCAAACCGGACGTGCCCCTGAAGGCGCGGCATCGGGACCGCGCCGGGCGCGTCGCGAACCGTCTCGGGCACGTCGAGCAGCTCGTAGACGCGCTCGAGCCCCGCCATCGCCTGCCGGGCCTCGGAGTAGAGCCGCGTCAGGCTCATCGCGGGATCCATGGCCAGCGCAAGATACCCGAGGAACGCGAGCAGCGAGCCGGGGGTCATCTCGTGGCGCGCGACGTACTGCGCGCCGGCCCACAGCACCAGCACCAGCGCGAGCGCCGTCAGCAGGCTGACCAGCGAGACCTCGACGGCGATCAGGCGGCGGATGCCGTAGTTGGCCTGGAAGGTGCGCTCGTTCTCACGGCCGAACCGCTGCTCTTCGCGCGGTTCCTGGACGAACGCCCGAATGACGCGCGCGCCGATCACCGACTCCTTGATCAGCGCGGTGAGCGAGGCGACCTGCCGCTGGGCGCGCGTGGAGATCTTGTGCACTTCCCGGCCGAACAGCCGCGCCGCGAGCACGAACGCCGGCAGGGCGACGAACGTGAGCACCGCCAGACGCCAGTTGATCAGGAACACCATGACGATGATGCCGGCGAGAGTCAGCCCGGTCGTGATGACGTCGACGATGCCGCCCAAGAGGCGCTGCTCGATGAGCTGCGTGTCCTGGATCGTCCGCGAGATGACTTCGCCGCTGTGCCACGCGGCGAACCGCGCAAGCGACCAGCGCTGTACCCGGTGGAAGATGCGCGCCCGCAGGTCGGCGACGAGGCGGTGTCCGACGAACGCGAGCAGCGACAGCTGCGCGTACAGGCAGATGCTGCGAAAGACGTAGATCCCCAGGACGACGAGGGCGGCGTGGTTGAGGATGCCGAGGCTGCCGGTCTGGATGATCCGGTCGGCCTGCGCTCCGAGATACCGGGGCACGTACAGCCACGCGACCGCGACGAGCACCGCCGCGCCGACGCCGCCGGCCAGTTGCACCGTGTAGGGGCGCAGAAACGCGGCGAGCCGCCGCAAATCGGCCATGGCGCCATTATACATGTGCCGATCCACTAGAAACCAATCGTGGGATTCCCGGAGACTACCATCCCATCGACGGCAAGCCGTCTCGGACATTCACCCATAGGGTATGGAAACTTCAGTGGAACCGCGTTCTCAGGTGCATGCAGCCACTTAGGATGCTATAGTAAAGTGGCTGGGTCCCTTGGAGGATCGCATGAGTCGGATACACCACCACGTCACAGTGTTCGTGATACTCGCCTGTCTCGGGGGCCTGCTGCTGCCCGCCGCGGCCGAGCCGCAGACGACATCGACGCAGCAGCTGCGCACGCTGTTCAGCCATCTCCTCGGCGATCCGCCGCTCATCCACATGGAGGCGGTGCCCGATCTTTACGACGGCGGATACGCGCGCGTCAGCCTCTACGGCCGCCACGTCATGATCAAAGGCATGCTCATCGACGAGCTGTGGATCAAGCTCGTCGGCGTCTCGTTCGACCCGGCGGAGCTGCGGCGCGGCACTCTTAAAGTGCTCGACATCCGCGACAACGCGATCTACGGCAAATTGTCGCTCGCGGCGGTTCAGGACTTCCTGAACCAACAGGCGGCGGTGCGGGACGTCCAGCTGGGCGTGAATGCCGAGGCGATTACCGGCGCGGCGACGGTCGTCTACAACGGGATCCCGACGCGCGTGCGGATGCAGGGGATCTTCCAGGTCGACGGCGACCCGGAGGTGTTCTTCCACATCCAGGCGCTCTCGGTGAACTCGATTCCCGTGCCCTACGTCCTGGCGGCGAACCTCGAGCGGCAGATCAATCCGGTCGTCGACTTTCGGACCTGGCCGGTGCAGTTCAAGATCCGCACGTTCAAGCAGACGCCGGAAGGCTTCGTACTCAGCAGCCAGCGCGACTTCGCGCAGCCCTGCGACGCCTGCGGAGGACCGCCGCTGCAACTGGCGCCGTGACCCCGTCTTCGCGGGGCGGCTCGGCGGCCGGGGTCGTCCACCCGTTCCGCGCGCGGCTCGCACGCGGACCGTTGCTCTGCGACGGCGCCATGGGCACGCTCCTCTATGCGAGGGGCGTGCCTTTTGATCACTGCTTCGACGCCCTCAACCTCACGGACCGCGAGCGTGTCCTGAACGTGCATCTCGATTACCTCCGGGCCGGCGCCGAGATCGTCGAGACCAACACCTTCGGCGCCAACGCGTTCAAACTGTCTCAGCACGGGCTCGCCGATCAGGTCCGCGACGTCAACCGGCACGGCGCCAAGATCGCGAAGGAAGCCCGGGACATTTTCGGCCGCGCGTTCTTCATCGCCGGCTCGGTGGGCCCGCTTGGGCGGCCGATGGCCCCGTTCGGCCGGGTGACGCCCGCCGAAGCGCGGACGGCGTTCCGGGCGCAGATCGACGCCCTCGTCGAGGGCGGGGTGGATATCCTCATTCTCGAGACGTTCGCCAACCTGAGCGAGCTGCTCGAAGCGGCATCCGCGGCGCGTGAGGCCTGCGACCTGCCGCTCGTGGCGCAGATGACGTTCACCGAAGACGGCCGGACACAGTACGGCCACACTCCGGCGGAAGTGGTGGCGGCCCTGGAAGGGGCCGGCGCCGATTTGGTCGGCGC
The DNA here is from genome assembly GCA_035934535.1 of bacterium. GTDB lineage: Bacteria > Sysuimicrobiota > Sysuimicrobiia > Sysuimicrobiales > Segetimicrobiaceae > DASSJF01. Next base: position 18,595 of record DASYXS010000157.1, on the reverse strand, counting down.
CAACTGCAGCGTCGGCCCCGTGCCGATGCTCGAGGTCATCCAGCAGATGGCCGCGGCGGCGCACGTGCCGCTGTCGGCGCAGCCGAACGCGGGATTTCCTACCCTGGTCGAGGGCCGGTACATCTATCTGTCGTCGCCCGAGCATATGGCGACGTACGCGAAGAAGATGGTCGACGCGGGCGTTCGGCTCATCGGCGGCTGCTGCGGGACCACGCCCGACCACATCGCGGCGATCCGCCGGGCGATCACAGAGGCCGGCGCGTCGCGGGAGCGGACGGCGCCGGATGCGGTCCCCGCCGTCCCGCGGGACGAAGTCCTGCCGGCCGTCGGAGCGCCGAGCGAACTGGCCCAGAAGCTGCACCGGTCCTTCGTGATCAGCGTCGAGGTCGATCCGCCGAAGGGCCTCGACGCCACCAAGGACCTCGAAGGGGCGCGGCTGCTCAAGGACGCCGGCGCGGATGTGATCGACGTCGGGGACAGCCCGATCGGCCGGGTCCGGATGAGCGCGCTCGCGATGTGCTACCTGATTCAGCAGCACGTCGGCATCGAGACGATCATTCACTTTACGACCCGGGACCGCAACGTGGTCGGCCTGCAGGCCGACCTGATCGGCGCGCACGCGATGGGCGTGCGCAACGTGCTCGCCCTCACCGGGGAGCCGCCGCGCGGCGACTATCCCAACGTCACGGCCGTCTACGACGTGGACAGCGCCGGGCTCATGCGGATCATCAAGCGCTTCAACGAGGGACTCGATCTCGCGGGGAAGTCGATCGGGCACCCGGCGTGCTTCCTGATCGGCGGGGCGCTCGACATGACGACGGGCACGCTCGACCGGGAACTGCCGAAGATGGAGCGCAAACTCGAATCGGGCGTGGACTTCTTCATGACGCAGCCGATCTACGAGCCGGAGACGCTCGACGCGTTCGAGCGCCGGGTCGGCCGGCTGCCCGTCCCGGTGCTGGTCGGCGTCCTGCCGCTCCAGAGTTTCCGTCACGCCGAGTTCTTGCACAACGAGGTGCCTGGGATCACGATCCCCGATTGGATCCGAGATCGCATGCGGGTCGCCGGCAGCGCCGGGCGCGATGAAGGGTTCCGGCAGTCGCGGGAGCTCCTCGAGGTGCTGGTGGGCCGGATCGACGGAGCCTACCTGATGCCGTCGTTTGGCCGCTACGAGGTCTGCGCGGCCCTCGTCCGAGAGATCCGCGCGCGCGTGGGGACAGTTGGGAACAGAGCGCGCACCTGATCCGTCTTCCGTTTGATCCACCTGCACGATTGGGGACAAGAGTCCATGAAGCCCGCCGGGCGGCGCGACGTTACTACAATCAGAGCGCATCGGGAAGGGGCTCAGAGCCTCATGCGACATCGACTCTTGCTCGGTCTCGTGCCGATCGTGGCGCTCGCGCTGGCCGGTCCGCGGGCCGGATTGGCGCAGCCGGCGATCCAGGTCTATGTGGACGGCCAGATTGTCAACTTCGACGTGCCGGCTACAGTGATCAACGGACGGGTGCTCGTGCCGCTGCGCGGCGTCTTCGAGCGCCTGGGGGCGACGGTGGACTACGATACCTCGACTCAACACATCGTCGCGCTGCGCGGCGGCCAGGCGGTCGAGCTCACGATCGGCTCGCGCCAGGCGCGGGTTAACAATCTCCCCGCGCTGCTCGACGTTCCGGCGTTCACAATCGCCGGACGGACGATGGTGCCGCTGCGGTTCGTCAGCGAAGCGCTCGGCGCGGGCGTGCAGTGGGTGGACACCAGCCGCACCATTCTCATCACGTCCGCCGCCGCCGCGTTTCCGGCCCCATCGCCAAGCCCTCCGGCGCCGAGTTACGCGCCCCCCGCCCCGGCGCCGCCGAGCTACGTGCCTCCGCCCCCCGCGCAGGTGCCGCCGATCACCGGCCAACTGGTGTCGGTAGTCACGGGGACGACGCCGTTCATCGTCGTTGCGGCTGCGGGGCAGCAGTACAAGCTCCCGGTGGCGCCGTCCGCGACGATCGCGCGCTACAACGCCGATACCCGCGCCGGCGGACCGGTCGGGCTTGAGGCCTTGCAACCGGGGGACGCGGTGACCGTGACGGCGGACCCGCGGTATGAAGCGACGCGGATCGTCGCGTTCTACCGCGTTGCCGCGCAGGCACCGGCGCCTCCGCCGCCCCCCTTCGCGGTGCAGGTCGTAGCCGGGAAGATCGTCGATGCCAACCTCCAGGCCCGCACGGCCCGGCTCGACAACGGGCGGACCGTCACGGTTCTGAGCGACGCCTACATCGCGCACGACCGCGGACCGGCCGGCTTTGGCGCCATCGCGGCGGGCCGCCTCGGCCGCTTCTGGGTCCTCGGGGGCACCGATCAGGCTGTGGCGGTCGACGTGACCGAGCGGATGGAGGTTCGGCCGGTAGAGGGGACTATCGTAGACGCGAACTTCAAGGCCCGGACGGCCAGACTGGCCGCCGGCGGGGTCTTCACCACGGCGCCGAATATCCATGTGACGCGTAACGGCGGCCCGACCGATTTCGGCGCGGTGGCGGCTGGCCGCCTCGGCCGTCTCTGGGTGATCGACGGCACCAACGAGGCTGTGGCGATTGATCTCGCGGACACCGCAGCCGGCCCCGGGAGCCTTCCCAGGGCCCGGATCATCGAGGGGTGGATCGTTGACGCCAACTTCCGGGCCCGCACGGTAAGGCTGGCGAACGGTCAGACGCTCGCGGTCTTCGGGGACGCTTTCGTCGCCCGCAACAACGGCCCCACAGACTTCGGGGCCGTCGCCGCAGGCCGCTACGGGCGATTCTGGGTGACCGCGGGGACCACTCAGGCCTTCCTCGTCGATCTGAGCGAGCCGATCGCGGTCCAAGTCCTGACCGGCAAGATCGTGGACGTAAACTTCCGCGCCCGCACGTTCAGGCTGGCGAACGGACAAACCTTCACGGTCCCGGACAACGTCTACATCGCGCGCAACGGCGGCCGCACCGATTTCGGCGCCGTGGCGGCGGGCCGCTCCGGCACCTTTTGGGTCATCCAAGGCACCAATCAAGCGTTCCTTGTGGACTTGCGGGATTAGCAAATGGAGCGCGCGCGGTAGCGCGTCGTTTCAGCCGCGGCATTGCGCCGAGCGACCGGATACTCCCTTGTGATGGCCTGCTAGAGAGAGGTGGCGGCGCGTATCGGCTTCAGTCTCTGCGTCCGTCTCCCCCGCGGGAGCATGAATCACGCCGGCGCTACCGCGCGGCCCCTCGCACGACAGTCATTATCTGGTCGACGTGATCATCCCATGAGAATCGATTGGCGCGGGTCCGGCCCGCCGCTGCAAGTACTGCGCGTAGTTCTTGGTCGTTCGACACTCGGGCGATTTCTGTCGCAAGGGCGGCGGGATCGCGCGCCGGATAGTACACCGCGGCGTCGCCACACATTTCGCGGTTAAGCGGCAGGTCCGCCGCCACGATCGGCAATCCGCTCGCCATCGCTTCGACCAACGGAAAACCAAACGACTCGCACAGACTGGGGTATACGAAGAGATCCGCGGCTTCGTAGACGCGGTGCACGGCTCCATGCGGGATCCGCCCCAGGAGCCGTACGCGCGGCTCGAGATGATGCTGTTTGATGAACGCCGTGTACCGTGTAAAACCCTCGGGCCAATCCTCGGGCGCGATAGTGAGCCACGTGGTCGCAGCGAGCGCCGTATCATCGCGAAGTATGCGGTCCGCTTCAAGCAATATTTCAACGCCTTTGTATGACGCGGCATGCGAGACGTAGAGGAGACGGAGGCCGTCTGAGGCGGCCATCTGCGCCGCCGCATTGTTTGGAAGCGGGGAGCCCCCGCGGAATGCCGTGTCGCCAAATCCGTGCGGGATCACACTGAACTTCGCCGGCGGCAGGTCGGGATAGTACGCGCGGATCATGTCGCGCATCGCCTCCGACGGGGTGACGACCCGGTACGCGCCGCGCATCACGGCGTGGACGAGCGCGCGGGTAGCCGTTACTTCGAGGGCGCGGGCGCGTCCAAGCGTGCCGAGATAGTAGGGACAGAAATAGACCGGGTTGCGTTCGAGCACCACGTGCGGTACCGGCGACCGGATCGGCCCGAAGTTCAAGAGCGACAGCAGCACCTCCGCCCTCTCGCGCGAGGCCGCGCGGGCGATGCCCCATTGGTCCCAGAGGGCGTGGCCGACCCGGTTGCGGAGCCTCCCGGCGTCCACGAGTCGGACGTTCGGGGGGAGGTCGGGCAACCGCCAGTCCGAGTTGACGCAGGCGATGAAGCTGTCGTCAGGATACCGGCGGCCGGCGGTCTGGAGAAAGTTGGGCAGATGCGTGGCCGCTCCCCCCATCCGCGCGGCTACGGCATTGATCACAACCCGCATGGGGCGGCTCACCGCCAGACGGTCATTCCGGGACGGAGCCAGGCCCGGGCCGGGGACCAGAACGGCGTCGCCGGATCGCCATAGCCGCCGAGGTCCGCGACGCGGGTCCGGACGTGCGCCCACGCGCCGGGCGCGATCTGCACGTAATGATGGCGTGCGAACTGGTCGCGAAGTGCAATGTCGATCGCGTAGTACGGTTCCTGTCCATGGTCATAATCGTTGAGGACCACGTAGTCATATTGTTCCGCGTCGATCTTCCAGCGGACGTCGCCGCCTGTGATGTCGATCCACGCGGGATCTCCTCCCGCATAGAACATCGTCTGCGGCGTGTCCGCGATTGTGCGCCCCGGCGGCAGCGCGGCCACGATCTTGGCAGAGTAGAAGGGCGATGGATCGATCGGAGGGACGTGGGCCATCGACGCCCTCGCGATCCGGTCGGTCATCGGGTCCCAGGCGTCATAGACGGCGGTCAGGGCGACGACCATGACGAGGCCGGCCACAAGCCCCCGCGGCCATTCCCTCCGCGCGCTCTTGGTGGTCCACGTCCACAGGCCGACCGCGGCGACGATCGTGAGTAGGTACGTGGCGGGAAGGTCGTAGTAGCGGTTCACCAGGCTGTCCCACGGCGCGAAGATGTACAGGATTACCCACGGCACGCACCAGACCCAGATCGCGCGAAAGTCTGCGCGCCAACGTATGGCCGCCGCGCCGCCAACGAAGATGAGAAGGAAGATGGCAAAGAAGAGATGCGCCTCCACGGCGAGTGGAATTTCGGACAGCGCCTTCACGATCCCGCGGAGATCCCAGTCCCGGAAAAAGAAGCGCTTCGTAAACCCGGAGGAGGTCTGGAACGTCAGCCAACCCGCCGCGATCCAGACGAGACTGGGCAGTGCTGTGACCAACGCGAATCCGGCAGCCCTCGCGAGGGCGGCAATGGGTGACGTCGGCCGCACGGGCCACCACAGCAGAAGAAACGCTGGGTACAGAAGCAGGATCGTAAACTTGACCCAAACCGCGGCGGCCAGCCACACTCCGGCCCAGACTAGATCACCGCTGCGTCGCGCGTCGCGATATCGCAACATCGATACCGCCGCGGCCAGTGCGAGGCAGATGCTCAACGTATCAAGCTGCACGTTTTGCGAGAAATAGATCAACCCGGGCGCGACCGCGACGAACGCCGCGGCGATCAGCGCGATTTGCTCGCTGCGCAGAAACCGACGGGCGAGGGCGCCGACCAGGAGGATCGCCGCGATCCCCGCGAGGGCGATGGGCAGCCGCGCCGCGGCTTCCGACGGGCCGAACAATTTCATGGAGGCCCAGATGAGCCACGGCCCGCCGGGAGAAAACGTCCGGTCCACGCCGAGTTCATTGTGCTGGGACCACAGACCGTACCGGCCGAAGTTCAGCGCGATCATCGTGTAATGCCCTTCGTTCCACGCCATCAGGCGGTTGAACGGGCGCCCAATGTGCGCAAATCGGAGCGCCGCGCCCAACAGCGTGATACACACGATGCCCCAGCGGTACGCGCCGGCTGGAAAGTGCGCGCCGTCCCACGGCGCAGGGCGATCCGGTGACCGTGTCATCCGGAGACGGCGACTCTCGCCGCGGGGCGGGCACGCATGGCGCCATTATACGATGCGCCTGGTGAGCCCGCCTCCCGCCGCGCATTCGCCGTGACGGCGGTGTCCGTCCCTGCGCAAACTTTTGCCGTCGGGTGGTAGGGGCGGATGCAGACGGGGACAAACATTGTTCCTCATGGGCGTACCCGCACACATCTTTCGCGAGTATGATATCCGCGGCGTGGTCGGCCGGGACCTCGACGCGGAAACCGCGGAGGCGATCGCGCGCGGCTTCAGCGCGTACCTCGAACGCGCCGGGGTCCGGCAGGCCGTCGTCGGCCACGACAACCGCGCGAGCTCCCAGGAGCTGTACGCGGCGGCGACTCGCGGCCTGACCAATGCCGGGTGCGACGTGGTCGGCATCGGTTTGGCGATTACGCCGATGCTGTACTTTTCACTTCATCACTTCGAGCTGCAGGGCGGGATGATGGTCACGGCCAGCCACAACCCGCCGGAATTCAACGGATTCAAACTCTGCGCCGGACCCGGAACGCTCTATGGCACCCAGATCCAGGAAGTCCGCGCGCTGGCCGATGCCGCGGCCGGGAGCGCGAACGCGGCCCCAACCGGGGCGACGGAGACGCGGGTCATCTATCCGGCGTACCGCCAAACTCTGTTGGAGCGGATCCGGCTGGGCCGGCGGCTGCGCGTCGTGCTCGACTGCGGAAACGGCACCGCCGGTGCGTTCGCACCCGAGATCTTCCGCGACTGGGGTTGCGACGTCACGCCGCTGTACTGTGATCCCGACCCCTCGTTTCCCCACCATCATCCTGACCCCGTGGCCCCCGAGAACCTTACCGATCTCATCCGGGCCGTCCGGGAGCAGCGGGCCGACGTGGGCATCGGCCTGGACGGCGACGGGGATCGAATCGGGGTCGTCGACGACCAAGGCACGATCCTATGGGGCGATCTCTTGATGGCGTTGTTTTGGCGCGAGGTGCTCGCCGCCCACCCCGGTGCGGTGGCGTTCGTGGAGGTGAAATGTTCCCAAGCGCTGATCGACGAGATCCGCCGCCTCGGCGGCCGGCCGGAGTTCACACGAACCGGCCACTCGCTGATCAAGGCGCGCATGCGGGAAGTGGGCGCGGTGTTCGCCGGCGAGATGTCGGGGCATATGTTTTTCGCAGACGAATATTTCGGTTTTGACGATGCGGTCTACGCCGCGGGCCGGCTGCTGCGGATTCTCTCGCAGACCGCCCGGCCGCTCTCGTCTCTCGCCGCGGAGATCCCACGTTACTACGCGACCCCGGAGATTCGGGTCGCGTGCCCCGACGACCGCAAATTTGAAGTTGTGGACGCTCTCACGCGCGAATTTCGGTCGAAGTATCAAGTCATCGATGTGGACGGCGCCCGCATCGTCTTTCCGGACGGGTGGGCGCTTGTACGCGCCAGCAACACGCAGCCGGTCCTGGTCGTCCGCGCGGAAGGAACGACGCCCGAGGCGCTCGAGCGCGCAAAGGGCGTACTCGACGAAGCCCTCCGCCGGCATCCCGAGGTCGCTCCGGTCTCGTGGTGAGACCAAGCGCGCGGTGGCGCGGCGTCGCGGCCGTGGCGACGTCCATCGCGGTACTCATGTCCATTTCGCAACCGGCGGTGGCTCAAACGGCATTGCCGCCGGAGCAGGGTCCCGTTACGGTCACGGCCGACCACATCGAGTACGACACCCAGACCGGGGACGTTGTGGCCGACGGCCACGTGGTGGCCACACGGGGCAGCACCACCATCACCGCCGATCACCTGACCGGGAACGTGAAAACGGGGGACGTCCAGGCCATGGGCCACGTGGTGTTGACGCAGCCCGGCCGCACCGCGACGGGCGAGAGCCTCAGATATAACTACAATACCCGCGCCGGTGCCATGAGCCAGGCGGTCGCGAAATACGCCCCGTGGACGGTCACGGGCCGGACCCTCACAACAACAGCCGGGCGGGCCCTGGCCCTCGCGGCCTCTGCGACGCCGTGTGATCCGGCCCGCCCCGCGTTTCGTGTGACGGCCAAGCGAGTGGTGGTCGTGCCCGACGACCACATGACAGCCTACGACGCGGTGCTCTACGTATATGGGGTCCCGGTGTTGTACGTGCCGGCCTACACCGCCTCACTCAAGAAGGGTCGGAACGCCAGGAGCGGACCAACCCTGGGCTACGACAACTTCAACGGGCTGTGGGCCGAGTACAGTCAGTACATTCCGTTGGGGGACTGGGAGAGCCAGATCCGGGTGCTGTACGGAACACGCTCCGGAATCTCGGGGGAAGCAATCATCGACCGGCGGTTCGCCGACTATCTGCTTCTGTTTCATCTGGGACGCACCATCACGTTCGATCAAGGCGGCAATGAGTTCAATATCGACCAGGACACGGTCGAGGCGGACATTTGGACGCATCATATCAACGGCCTGCCCCTCTCGTATTCGTTCGGCGTGCAGGCTGGCAACTTCGGCGAGAGTCAGTCATCGGTGAGCGCTTTCCGGACGGAGGGGCTGCTGACACTGACGACCGATACGATCTCCCTCAATAAATCGCTTACAGTCTCCGCCGGAGGCTACTACCGCTACGATGCGTACAGCACCGGGAGTCTGCGAAACATCACAGCCGCCTCCGCGGCGATGAGCCAGATCCTAAGTCCGGTGACCTCGGCAACATTCTCCTACAACTTCGCGCAGGTGACCGGTACGACGCCCTTTTTGTTCGATGTGATCGGTTCCGATAGCGTCATTTCATTGAGTTACAGTTATTACCCGGGGAAGTTCTTTCAGAGTGGAACGATCAGCGGCAGCTACGATTTCCTTACGCTGCAAACGACCGCGGGCCTGAATCTGGCGTTCGCGGTCAGTCCGTCGCTCCAATTCGCCACAAACATCTCGTACAATCTCACGACGCAACAGCTCAGCGAAGTCGACTACGCGGTCAATGCGACGTGCGATTGCGTGGCGCTCGGAGTAGTCTATCAGACCTTTCCCAACATGCCGGTCAACAACCGGTGGTACATTACCCTCGGCATTAACTCATTGCCCGGTGTGGCGACCTCGTTTCAATTCGGCGGGCCGCGGTAGATGAGGTTCTTCTGATGGAGGTTGCCGGGCGGTTCGATTCAAAGACGTCGGCGACGCCGCTGGACTCGCGGGACGGATTCGTACGATATATTCGCTTCGCGACCATCGTGACAGCCCTCGGTTACTCGCTGGGGTATTCGACGATCGGCTTCGGGTTGCTGTTCTTCGGGGCGGTGTGGCGCGTCGCGATGCGGCGTACGCTGTCCTGGACACGAACGTCGCTCGACCTCCCGTTGGCGGCGTTCGGGGCCGCGCTGATCGCCTCGGCCGCCGCGTCGCCATATCATCGATTGGCCCTCGGCGTGACGCTCATGCTGATCATCTCGAGCGTCATCTACTACGGAGCCTTTGCATGGCTTCTCGAGACCGACCCCGCCTCACGGCCGATGCTCCTGCGTTGCTGGGCGGTCGGGGCGCTGGTGGCGGCCGTTGTCGGTCTGTGTTACAGCGCCACGACGTACGTGTGGGTACAATCGCCGGATCACTTCGAACATGCCCGCGCGCAAATTCCGCGCGGGGTGGGACCCAATGGCCTGGGTACGACATTGCTGCTCGGCGGCGTGCTGACACTCGGCCTCGCGCTACGTGCCCGCGGCTTGGAGCGTGCGGGATGGGCGGCCGGCAGCCTGCTCGCTCTCGTGGGTCTTGTCGCCACCGGTTCACGAGCCTCTCTGGCCGGATGGATTGTTGCGAGCGGATACCTTGTCTACCGGGAGCTGCGGACGCGCCCGCGGGCGATGATCGCCGTGACGGTTCTGGGTGTGTTGTTTGTTGCGGGGATCGCTGCGGGGACACCGCAGCTTGCAAACCGCCTGCAGCATACGTTGAGTGACGTAGCGGGCAACCGCGTGCAGATCTGGCGCACATCGTTCGGCATGATCGCCGAGCATCCGCTGCTGGGCACAGGATTCGGGACGTTCCAGACGGCGTACGATCAACACCGCGCCGCCGCGATGAGTCCGGAGCCCTTTGCGTTCAACTTATGGCTCAACCTGGTCGTCGAGACGGGCGTTCTCGGGCTCGCCGCGGCGCTATGGGTCGCGATCGGGGCAATGCTGGCTTGGCGACGCGAACAACAGGGCGATCGTGAATCGGACCAGAACGCCCGTGTCCCCGGCGACTTCGGGCGGCCGGTCATCGCGGCGCTCTGGGTGGGGTTGCTCGTCGATCAGTTTGCCGATAATACGCTGTTTTCGATCAGCACCAGCGCCGCGTTGTGGCTTCTGCTGGCTCTCGTACTGGTGCCGCGGACGGCTGATTACCGACCTCGTGTCGGTGAAATTGCGCGGAGAACATGACAATGCTAGGATGAGGCTGCGTATGAGACTCAGCGTGATCGGAACCGGCTACGTCGGCCTCGTAACCGCCGTCTGCTTCGCCGATCTCGGCCACCATGTAATCGGCGTCGATGTCAACGCCGAGCGCGTGAAACTGCTCGCGGGCGGTAAGTCGCCGATCTTCGAGCCGGGAGTCGATGAGCTGCTCTCCGGAGGCTTACACGCGGGGCGGCTCAAGTTCACTACAGATACGTCGGAAGCCGTCAAGTCATCGGACGTCATCTTCATCACCGTCGGGACACCGTCTCTCGAAAGCGGCGACGCGGATCTGACGGCCGTCGCCGCGGTGGCAGAGGCCATCGCGCCGGCCTTGACAGATTATCGCTTGATCGTCGAGAAGAGTACGGTGCCCGTCCGGACCGGCGAGCGCATCCGAGATCAGATTCACCTGCTGACGCAGGGCCACGTACCGTTCGACGTGGCCTCCAATCCCGAGTTCACGCGGGAGGGTTCGGCTGTTCACGATTTCATGAATCCCGATCGAATTGTCCTTGGGGTGGCCAACGAACGGAGCGAACGGCTGCTGCGGGATTTGTATCAATCGTTCGACTGCCCGATTCTCGTGACCGACCTGGCGACGGCGGAACTCATCAAGCACGCCAGCAATGCGTTTTTGGCGTTGAAGATTTCGTACATCAACGCGGTCGCAAATGTGTGCGAGAGCGTCGGCGCCGACGTCCGGCTCGTCGCGGACGGAATGGGGTACGACGCGCGGATCGGCCGGGCGTTTCTCGACGCCGGTGTAGGGTACGGCGGCTCATGCTTCCCGAAAGACGTCTCCGCGTTCATCAAGATCGCCCGGGAGGCGGGCTACGAGTTCCGGCTTCTAGAGGAAGTGGCGAGGATCAACGACGGCCAACGCGAACTTCTGTTGCGTCATTTGAAGGAAGCGCTTTGGGTCCTCCGCAACCGGACTGTTTCAGTCATCGGCCTGACGTACAAACCAAACACGGACGATATTCGGGATGCGCCCGCCGTCAACATCATCGAGTCGCTGCTGCGCGAAGGCGCCCACGTCCGAGCGTACGATCCTGTGGGAGAGGCGCACACCCGCCGGCGGTTTCCGAACATCGAATATTGTCCCGACGTCTACGCCGCGGCTCAAAACAGCGACGCGCTGGTCCTGTTGACGGAATGGGAGGAGTTCCGAACTCTCGACCTGGGGCGCGTGCGGAGCGCCATGCGCCGGCCTGTCTTGATCGACGGACGCAACATACTAGACCCGAAGGCGGCGCGGGCCCAAGGGTTCCACTATGCGGGCATCGGCCGGTAGCAGCGAGAAGCCGTCCGTGCAGCGCTCTCCGTTTCGGGTGGCCGTTGTGGGTTTATGGCACCTCGGATGCGTTGCCGCGGGCTGCCTTGCGCGCCTTGGTCATGTTGTCGCGGGAATTGAGGACGATCCACAAAACCTTGCGGCGCTGCGGGCCGGCCGCGCGCCCCTTAGGGAACCGGGTCTCGATGAGCTGCTCGCCGGCGAGATCGGAGCGGGGCGCCTCCGCTTTACGCAGGAATTCGACGATACCGTTGCCGGCGCCGACGTGGTGTGCGTGGCCTACGACACGCCGGTCACGGACCGTGACGAGGCGGATATGTCGATCGTCACGCGCACTATCGAGCGAATCGCTCCCATCCTGCGCGCTGATGCGCTGCTGCTGGTACAGAGTCAGGTTCCGGTGGGCACGTGCCGGAAGGTGCGGGCCATGGTCCGGACCGGGTCGGCGGGCGACGCACCCGAGGTCGCCTACGTACCTGAGAATATCCGTCTCGGACAGGCCATTGAGGGGTATCTCAGACCCGATATGGTGGTGATGGGCGCTGACGACCCGCGGGCACATGTGCTCGTGGAGCGGCTGTTCGCGGGCATCGACGCGCCCCACATCCGAACCGACCTTTCGACCGCCGAGATGACCAAACATGCGATCAATACGTTTCTCGCGACGTCGATCAGCTTCGCGAACGAACTGGCGAACCTTTGCCAGATCGAGGGAATCGACGCGCCTGCGCTCGTGTCAATTCTACGCCGCGACCGGCGCGTTGGATCCCAGGTGCCGTTGAATCCGGGCATGGGATTCGCTGGAGGAACGCTCGCTCGGGATGTGAAGGCACTGGCGGCGGTCGGGTACGCCGGCGGCTATGCGCCGCGGCTTCTCGACGCCGTGTTGCAGGTGAATGAGAGTCAGAAATCCCTCCCCATCCAATGGCTCCGGCAAATATACGGGACGCTGGAGGGCGTGCGGGTGGCGGTATTTGGGCTGACTTACAAGCCCGGGACCAGCACACTGCGCCGCTCCGATGCCCTGCCGTTGATCCGGCAGCTCATTGCGGACGGCGTCGCCGTCACGGCCGTCGACCCGCAGGCGGAGCCGGCTGAAGTGGAAGACCTTCCCCGGGTTGAGTTCACCCGTGATGCATATGGGGCGGTCCAAGGGACGGACGCGTTCATTGTGATGACGCCCTGGCCTGAATTCACCACGCTCGACTATGAACGTGTTCGTGCCGCGATGCGCCACCCGGTGGTGCTCGACATGCCTAACGCACTGAATCGGGAGCGGCTCACGGAGCTCGGGTTCGCGTATATTGGCGTGGGACGCGGGGCCGTTCGGCGGCTCGCGCGATACTAGGGTGGGAGCGTCGATGTTTGAAGGCGTGCCGATCCAGGCCGTCGCGGACTACTGGAACGAGCGCCCCTGCAACATCCGGCACTCGCCACGCACCGTAGGCACCCGCGAATACTTCGATGAGGTGGAGGCTCGGAAGTATTTTGTCGAGCCTCATATCCTTCGGTTTGCGGACTTCCCGCGTTGGCAGGGGAAGCGGGTTCTCGAAATCGGTTGTGGAATCGGCACCGATACCATCAACTTCGCACGGAATGGCGCGAGGGTAACGGCCGTTGATCTCTCGGAAAAATCGATCGAGGTGGCGCGTCGGCGTGCAGAGGTGTACGGCTGCGGTGACTGCGTCGAATTCTACGTGGCCAACGCCGAGGAGCTCACCCGCTCCGTCCCGGTGGAACCCTATGATCTTGTGTATTCGTTTGGTGTGATGCATCATACGCCACGCCCGGACCGTGCCATTGAGCAGATACGCCGCTACACGCGTTCCGGAAGCACACTCAAACTGATGGTGTACCATCGGCGTTCATGGAAAGTCCTGAGTATCTTGCTCGGCTATGGCAAAGGACGGTTCTGGCAGCTTTCCGAGTTGGTGGCGCGATATTCAGAAGCACAGACGGGATGTCCGGTGACCTACACGTATGTGCCGCATGAGGTTATTCGGTTGCTTCGAGGGTTCCGAATCACCGATTTGTGGGTTGACCACATTTTCCCGTACCGGGTCTCAGACTATGCCCGATACCGGTACGTCACCGACTGGTACTTCCGAATGATGCCCCATGCCTTCTTCCGGTGGTTGGAGCGCCGGCTGGGGTGGCACCTGTGCGTCACAGCGGTGGCTTGAATCGTTTCTTCCTTGACGACCACCGCAGCCGCCCACTCTGACATCGCGGAATCTCGCCCTCGCGGCATTCTCGCAATGTCGCGCCGGTGGTCGCTTGTCGCCGTTGTCGCGGTGGGCGCCGCCCTCCCGTGGTACAGTCTCCGCCTCGCGCCGGTGCTGACGGTCGGAAATGCCAAAGTGAACATATTGGATGCCCTGGTGATGGTCGCTGTCCTCTTGGCGGTGCCGCAGATTGTGCGAAGCATCTTCCGGCGGGATCCTCCGATACTTTGGACGTGTGCGTTCATGCTGGGGACGGTCATTCCATTTTTCATCGGCGTGCGCGATCCGCAGGCGTCGTTTTTCGCCATCCGTGAGGCGCGCGGGCTCGCATTCTACGCGATCGCCCTTGCCTTCGCCGCAGGATGTTACCAGGGGAAGCACTTTCGCCTTTTTGCGGACGCCTATGTTCTCGGCGCATTGATAACTGTTTTCGCCGTCTTCCTGCACACAAACTGGCGCATCCCGGTTCCCGGCTATCCCGACCAGTTCATGTTCGTGGTGGGCGGACCGGGCACCGTGGCAGCGGTGATCTATTTGGAGTGGACTACGCCGGTGATCGCTTTCATGCTGGGATTGGTCGAATTCATGATGGCCGGATCGGCACGAGCTATGGCGGGGTGGGGGGCGGCGGCCGTCATGTTTGCCTGGTACGTGTTGGCAGCGTCCGAACGTTTTGCTCAGATACTGCTCATCATCGCCGCCGTGGCTGCGCTCGCGGTTCCGACGGGACGCAGCCGTCGCGCCCGACGGCTCGGAGCCGCAGGCGTGATCTTAGCCGCCGCCTTCTTGCTCGGGGTAGCGGCGCTACGCAGCCCCTCGCTGCGCACGTGGACCCACCTTACCGTGATTCGATGGTCCGTCGCCTTTAGCGACGGCTCGCTGAGTTACCGGATTCACGAATCGATCGCCGGGCTGCGGCTCGCTGCCCACAATCCTTTGATCGGGGTGGGGCTGGGGACGGCGATCCCTATCGCTCCTCCCGCGGGCCCCGTGGAACCCTGGCACTACCTGTCGACCGGATATGCGTACCTCCTCGTCAGGACCGGTGTACTTGGATTCCTGCTCTATTTCTGGATGGTGGGAACGGGATTGACCTTCGGGTGGCGATACCGAGCGGTCGAGCCCCCCGGCGCCTGGCCAATGCGGAATGTCGGCATCGCCGGCATGCTGATCTTGCTGACGGCCAATGTGCTTCATCCCGTTGTCGATATCCCTGAGAGTGTGATCGCCTTCGGCCTATTTTTTGGGATGCTGGTTAGTCCGCCGGCAGGCGCCGGCGGGCGAATTTCGGAAGGGGCTCTCGCCGGCACACCGCTTCCGTCGCGTCATGCCACCCGGGTTTGCGTCCCGTGGCGCGCGATTCCGCTGGTACTCGTGGCCTTCGCGGCGGTCGCGACCGTGCAAGTTCGGTCGGCTGTGCGAGACACCGCCCTGCTCGGGCGCGCGCAGCGGCAGATCGCCGACATTTTTGAAGACGTCATTGCACGAAACGCGGGCGCCGCGCCGCCGGCGCAGGGCGATCAGACCGGCGTACAGGTCGTGTTTTCCAGAGACAGCCCGGACCTGGCTGAGTACGTGAATCGCGGTGCGGGATGGCAACCGATGCAGCCAACCGGCAATCTCCACCTGCGTTTGCCCGACGGCGTGGTTGTTTCGTCTTGGGTTGGCGAGAATGTCATGCGGGCGTCGAAGACGTGGGAACCTTCCGGAAGTCACACCCTGATCGCACCGTGCGTAGTTACGTTGACATCGCGGTCAGGCGCGCACGCGGACGTACACGTGGAGACGGACGGCCGCGTTTGGTACCGATAGATTTTGTCATGGGGGCCAGGATCCCGCGCAGTCTGACTCCACTTCTAAATCCTAGGAATCCTGTGCAAGAATACCGAAGACGGGTCTGCACCGGCTTTGGGACGGGGGAAGTCTCTCGTTGATGCGGATTTCGGTCATCGGTCTTGGCAAACTCGGCCTCTGCGCCGCGGCGTGCTTCGCCACGAAGGAGTCTCGGGTCATCGGCGTGGACGTGAATGCGGGTATCGTCGACGCGGTGAACAACGGTCGCGCTCCATTCTACGAGCCGCGCCTGCAAGAATTGATGGAGACAGCCGGCAGCAGGCTGCGCGCCACCCAGGATTACCGGAGTGCGCTCGAGGAATCGGACGCGACGTTCTTGATCGTCCCAACGCCGAGTGAACCCACCGGACGTTTTTCCGCATGGTCCCTGCGCGAGGCGCTTAGGCATCTGTCCTCGGCGTTGCGCGGCTCCTCGAAGCCCTATCATCTCTTTAATGTCACGTCGACGGTGTCGCCGGGGACCACAACAGAGCAACTCATCCCGCTTGTCGAGGAGCTGTCCGGGCGAAAATTGCACGACGGATTCGGCGTGTGTTATAACCCCGAATTCGTCGCGCTGGGAAGCGTGATCTCCGACTTCCTCAAGCCCGATATGGTGTTGATCGGCGAAAGCGATGACCTCGCCGGCGGCGCGCTGGCCTCGCTGTATCGGGCGGTCTGCGAAAATACGCCGTACGTCGCGAGGATGTCCATCGTCAGCGCCGAGATCGCGAAGATCAGTTTGAACGCCTTTGTGACGATGAAGATCAGCTTTGCAAACACGCTCGCTGCCATCTCCGAGGCCATCCCGGGTGCCGATGGGGATGCGATCACGAGGGCGCTCGGAGCGGACCGGCGAATCGCGCCGCACGCGTTGAAAGGCGGGCTGCCTTTCGGCGGGCCGTGCTTCCCGCGAGACAATCGGGCGTTTGCGGCGTTTGCCGAATGCCACGGCGTGGATGCACGGCTGGCCAGGGCTACCGATGACGTCAACCTGGCGCGTGAACGTCAGATCGTCCGGCTGGTGGAGGAACAACTGTCGACCGCGAACGAGCACAGTGTGTCGATTCTCGGGCTCGCCTATAAGGCCGGTACCCCCGTCATCGACGAGTCACCGGCGGTGGCGGTCGTACAACATTTCTTGCGACGGGGAGACGTTGCGATCACCGTGTACGATCGTTTGGCGGCAGAAAACGCGCGAAGCGTTTTTGGAGATCGCGTTGCCTACGCCACGTCGGTTCGGGAGTGCGTGTCCAAGTCGGCGCTTTGTATCATCATGACGCCGTGCGACGAGTTTCGCTCCATCGATGAGCGTTACGTCGCTCATGATCCCACAACGTTCCTCGATTGCTGGCGTATTCTCGATCCGTCGCGGCTTGGCGGGAACGCACGATACGTCACACTCGGCACCGCGATGCCGAAGCCGTTGCAGGGCGCCTTGGCAGAGAGCGGAGAATAGTACGTCGCTTCCCATGGGGGGGGAAGCGGGGGGATTCGCGGAATGAACGAACTTGTAGAGGCCCGTGCGCGGTCCTTTATACAGTTCCCGCTCCGCATTTCTGAGCGACGGATTCTGCTTACCACCCTTGATCTGTTGGCCGTTAACGGCGCGCTCTTTGCAGCCCTGATATTCCGATCGGATCATGCATTCGCGAAGTTCCAAGCATCCGTACATTCGGTGTGGTTTTTTGTGATCAGCGTCATTTGGTTGGGCATGGCGCACACTTTTGACGCGTACGAACCACGGATCACGACCCGACTGGGCGCCAGTCTTCGAGCCGTGCTGAAGGCCGGGGTGATCACCTCACTGATCTACTTGCTCATTCCGTACATCACGCCTCCACTCCCGACATCCCGGCTCGGCCTGCTGACCCTCCCTCTACTCATGATCGGCGCGCTCCTGGCCGAACGATACCTCTATGCTTTAATACTGCCCAGCCCCGTATTTCAACACCGCGTGCTGATTATTGGCGCCGGACGGGCCGGATGCACGATTGCACGTGTCTTGGCCGCGGGTGACGAGACAGGCCCCCGGATGGTCGGTTTCATCGACGATGATGTGGACAAGCTGAATACGATCGTGACGATCCCTCGTGTTCGTGAGTCGGGACGGCCGGAGACGGCAGGGGCGATCCATCTTGCAGTCTTGGGCGGCCGGGATACGATTCGCGACCTCATTAATCGGCACCGTGTCTCGACGTTGATTCTGGCCATCACGCACAAAGTGGACTCGGGTTTGCTCCAGACGTTGTTATCCTGTATCGAGCAGGGCGTCGAAGTTCTTCCCATGCCCGAAATGTATGAACGGGTGACCGGTCGCGTGCCGGTCGAGCACGTTCGGGAGAACTGGTACGTTGAGATACCGGTGGAGGGGCGCGGCGCGAGTACATTCTGGCGCGCCGGCAAGCGGCTCATGGACATCGCGCTGGCTATTTTCGGCCTCCTCTGTCTTGCCGTGGTCTTGCCGTTCATCGCGGCGGCGATCTACCTCGATTCGCGCGGCCCGGTCTTTTATGTTCAGGAACGAGTGGGCAAGGGCGGGAGAATCTTTCGCGCATACAAGTTTCGTTCGATGGTTCGGGATGCGGAAAATGGAACCGCTGTTTGGGCGCGGCGGAATGACCCCCGGACGACGCGGGTCGGGCGCCTCTTGCGCGCTACCCACCTCGACGAATTCCCGCAGTTCTTCAACGTCCTCAAGGGCGAAATGAGCGCCGTCGGCCCGCGCCCGGAGCGGCCGGAGTTTGTCGATAGGTTGGCCGCGGAGATTCCGTTCTACCGGCTCCGGCATATCGTGAAACCCGGCATGGGAGGATGGGGTCTGGTTCGACAGGGCTACGCGGGCTCGGAAGAAGACGCGCTGATCCGGCTTCAGTATGATCTCTACTATATCAAGCACCAGTCGTTGTCG
>DASYXS010000136.1:0-16737 GCA_035934535.1 bacterium | reverse complement strand
GCAGCGGCCCTGAACGCCATCACCCTACTACACATGGTCCTCGCCGGCGCCTTCATGCATCTCTATCTGGGCAGCCTGCGACTGTCGCGCCCCTCTCGCTTCCTCGGCGCGGTGGTCTACATGTTGTCCGGCGTCGCCGCGTGGCGTATCTTCTCCGGAGACATCCCGCGGATGGCCACGTACGCGTGCGTGCCCCTCGTATTCTATCTGGTCGAGGAGATCGCGTGCGGCCGCCGGAGGATCGGCGCCGCGCTCCTCGGCGGCGTCGTCATTGCGTGTCCGTTGCTCGCCGGTGAGCCTCAGAACTTCGTCTACCTGAGCCTCGCGCTCGCCGCCTACGCCGCGTTCCGCCTCACGACGATCGCGCGACGTCGCCCGCCGGGTGCGGGCGTTCGCGCGACGGCGCTGCTCCTGGCCGCCCTCTTCCTCTTTGGGGCCGGCTTCGCGTCGGTTCAGGCGCTCCCGACCCTCGAGAACTTCGCCGACTCCAACCGGCCGGGGCTGACCGCCGACTTCGCGTCCCTGGGCTCGATCCCGCCCGTGGGGCTCGTCTCGCTCCTCACGCCGCGGTTTTTCGGCGATGAGCTCCACGGCTCGTGGGGAGAAGCCGAGCTCCAGGCCCGCGAATTCTATCCGCACGCCGCCGGCCTGTACACGGGCTTCTTCACCGTCGTCCTGGCGATCGTCGCCCTCGTGACGCGTCGGGATCGATGGCACGTCCGATTCTTTGCCGTATTTGCGGGCATCGTGTTGTGGCTCGCCCTCGGGAAGTTCGGCTACCTCTATCGAGCGATTGCCTACGTGCCGCTCGCGAGAAGTTTTCGAGACATCGAAAACATCAACGTGCTGCTCCCGATGAGCGCCTCTGTCCTCGCGGCGGTGGGGTTCGAGAGTTACGTCGATCCCGACCAGCCGCCGCACGTCTGGAGTAGAGTC
Source organism: bacterium (assembly GCA_035934535.1). Classification (GTDB taxonomy): domain Bacteria; phylum Sysuimicrobiota; class Sysuimicrobiia; order Sysuimicrobiales; family Segetimicrobiaceae; genus DASSJF01. Next base: position 15,801 of record DASYXS010000136.1, on the reverse strand, counting down.
CTGCGAGGCACGGCGCTCGCGGTCGGTCTCGGCATGATCCTCGTTGCGCTCACGATTCTACTGGAGCGGAGCCAGGGCCTCGAGTTGCTCGCGCTTCCGATTGTCCGGCACGCTATCGCCGAGAGCGCGGCCTTCGCAGGCATCGCCTGGGCCTGCAGCGCCTTGTTGGTCTGGACCCGCGCCAAGCACCGCGCTGCGCCGGCGTGGCTGATCGTCCTGGCGCTCGCATTCTTGGTGGCGGATTTGTTGTATTCGGCGGGTCCGCTCGTCGCCGCGGGCACCGATATTCGCCCGATGGCGCAGCCGGATTCGGTCACCCGATATCTCCTGCGGGACCGGTCCCTGTATCGGGTCTCCGGGTTTTACGATCGGGGCCCGGTGTTCGGGGTGCAGGATATCGGCGGCGAGCCCAGTCTCCTGCTCGCCCGGTACCAGGAATATACCGACGTGCTGCAGGGATACCCGCTGGACCACTTTACACGGCCCGAGGGCCCCCACGGCGTGGTGCTCCACGCCGGCTTTGATTCACCGCTGCTGGCGCTGCTGAACGTGAAGTATTCGATCCTGAGCGGGCGCGATCTCGCGAGCGTCCGTATCGCCGACCCCTCGCGGCTCGTCCAGGTTAATCCGCGCACCGTCATCTACCGGCACCCGCGTATGTTTCCGCGAGCCCTGGCGTCGTGGGGATACCGAGTCCTTCCGGACCCGGCCGCCGTCTTAAGAGAGTTGCGCCGTCCGGACTACGACCCGGGCGCGTCGATCCTCCTCGAGCAGCAGCCCGCGCTGCCTCCCGGCCTTGCGGCGACACCCGGCGGCCCCACCGCGCCGGCGCGACTCCGCGTAACCTCCTACGAAGACAACCGTGTGGTGGTACAGGCGCGGTTCCCGCGTCCGGGGTTCCTCGTCCTGAACGATCTGTACTATCCGGGGTGGCAGGCGGAGGTGGACGGCCGCCCCACCACCGTCTACCGCGCGAACTATCTCTTCCGCGCGGTGGCCGTCCCGGCCGGCAGTCACGAGATCCGCTTCGTGTACCGTGATCGAATGGCGCTGCTGGGAGCCGCGGTCGCGCTCCTCACCGGGCTGTCCGGGATCACGGCGTGGCTCGTGGAACGCGGGCGCTCTGAACGGGCCGTCACCGATCGGCGGCGTGTACCGCCGCGTCGAGGACCGCGCCCACGTCGCTCACGAAGCGGTCAAACGTGAACCGCTCCTCGACCCACTCCCGTCCGGCCGCGCCCATGCGCTCGCGGAGCCGGCCGTCTGTGCTCAACCGAACGAGCGCGGCTGCGACCGCGCCGGCATCCCGGCCGTCGACCACATAACCCGTCACCCCGTCGCGAACCGCCTCCGGAGCGCCGCCGCCGTTTCCGGCAATCACGGGCAGTCCGAACGCGGAGGCCTCGATGTAGACGATGCCAAAGCCTTCGCCGGTCCAGCCGTCCGCGCGCTGCTCGGCGACGGACGGCATCACGAAGATATCGCTGTCGCGGTAGAGCGCCGGAAGTCCGGTCCGCTGGATCCGCCCCGCAAAGACCACCGCGTCCGCCACGTCCCGCTCCCCCGCCAGGGCGCGCAGTCGCGGAAGGTCGTCGCCGTCGCCGGCGATGACGTACCGGACAGGGCCGGCTTCGGACAGCACGGCCGGCAGCGCCGAAATGACGGTATCGCACCCCTTGTAGCGTTCCTGCGCGGCCAGCCGCGCCACGGTCAACAGGGTCACCGAATCGCGGGCGCCGCGCGGTGAGGCGGCCGACGCCGCGCGCAGCAGCGCGGGGTCGACGGCCGGATGGATGACGGCAAGGCTCGTCTCCGGCACCCCGTGAACCGAGGCGACCTGACGGGCCGTGAAGTGACTGAGGGCGACGACTCGAGCGGCGCGCCGCAGCGCCGTCTGCCTGCGGGGCCCGAGGGAGCCCCACACGTCGATCCCGTACCCGATGATGAGGTACGGCACGCGATAGAGTCTGAGCAGCAGGTGCCCGACGGGCCCGAGCGCGACGTGGCTGCACACGATGAGATCGCGGCCGGACGCGTGACGAACGGCCTGGGCCACGAACTGCGCCTGAGCCAGCGGCGTCGACCGGCCGCCCTGATCGCCGAGGTACCGGCCCGGACACGCGCGGTCCGACGCTTCGCCGTCCAGCAGCGACAGGATGTCGACAGGGTTCCCGTTGGCCGCCGCCGCCTCCGCGACCATCCGCGTGTATGCTTCGGCTCCGCCCAACCCGAAATACTTGGTCGCGAGGACCAGGACGTTCACGCGCAGGCGGTCACGCGCGGGGACTGGCGGCGAACAGGTCGCGGTGGCGCTGGACCCAGGTGAGCAGGCGCCGCACGCCGTCCGCCGGAGAGACCTCCGGCTGCCATCCGAGTGCGCGGCGCACCGTCGCGGTATCGGAGATGTACACGCGCTGATCGGCCGGCCGCCAGTTCTCGAACGCCACGTCGAGCCGGCGCCCCGTTTCCCGCGCCAGCAGATCCAGCAGTTCCAGGAGCGACAGCGTGAACGCGGCGCCGCCGCCGGCATTGTACGCGCGTCCCCACACACCGGCCTGCCCCGCGGCCGGGGGGTCGGCGACCTCCAGGAACCGGGCGTAGAGGCGCACCAGATCGTCGATGAACAGGATGTCGCGGACCTGTTTGCCGTCTCCGTAAATCGAGAGCGGCCGGCCGAGGACGGCGGCGATCACGAAATGCGCGACCCACCCCTGATCCTCGGTCCCGAACTGCCGGGGGCCGTACACGCACGACAGCCGCAGCACGGCGGTCCGCAACCCGTACATGCGGCCGTAGTCCTGCACGTACTGATCGGCGGCGCCTTTACTGCAGCCGTAGGGCGTATGGAATTCGATGGGATGCGCTTCGGAGACTCCGTCGCCCTGCGCCAGCGCGTATCGCGTGTCCCGCTCGACCACTTCGATATTCTGCAAGTCGCCGTACACTTTGTTGGTCGACGCGAAGACGACCCGCGGCTTTTCCCGAGACCGGCGCGCCGCTTCGAGGACGTTGAGCGTCCCCAGGGCGTTGATCTCGAAGTCTTCCCGCGGCTCTACGACCGACGTCGTCACGGCGGTCTGACCCGCGAGATGGTAGATCGCCGCGACGCCGCGGGCCGCCGCATCGACCGCCGCCGGATCGCGCACGTCGCCGTGGACAAACTCGAGGCGTCCGCCGCCCTCCTCCCGCAGCCACTCGAGGTTCGCCCGGACGCCCGGCCGGGAGAGGTTGTCGAGGACGGCGCACCGATGACCGAGCGCGGCGAGGTGGCGCGTCAGGTTGCTGCCCATGAACCCCGCGCCGCCGGTAACGAGAATCTTCATACCGGCGCGACGATTACGCTGCCGCGTGCCCGTGCTCCTCTATGCACCGGTTCAACGACGCGGCGCCGGGGAGGATCGCACCCGGCCCGGTCGTGAACCGACGGGCATGAAGACCGCACGACTCGTTGTCGCGCTTATTCTCTTTGTCGCGGTTGCGGCCGGCACGTTTGTCCTGCCCGGTCACCGCTGGGACGTCGCCGTGACAATGTGGCTGCAACGCGCGGCGCCCGCGCCGGACCTCCCCTCAGCGATCTTGGTGTTCTGCGGCGATGCCGAGGTCAGCATTCCCGCGGTCGCGCTCGTCGGGCTGCTCCTGTGGCGCGGCGCACTCCCGCGGGCCCGAACCGCTCTCTGGCTCGCGGCGGGAATGATCGTGACCAGCTTCATCGCGCTCGCCCTCAAGTTCGTCGTGCCTCACCCGGGACCGCCCCCAGAATTCCAGCGCGTGATCCAGCGGGTGGGGCTGGGGTTGCAGCAGCCATACAGCTTTCCGTCAGGGCACACGATGCGCGCGACATTCTTCACGATCGCCGCTCTCGGGCGGGCGCCGCTCGCCGGGGCGGCGCTGGTCGTGGCCATGATGGCGGCGCTCGTGTATCTCGGGGATCACTGGACGTCCGACGTGCTGGGAGGATTGTGTCTCGGCTGGGCCTGCGCGGAGGCGGCGCGCCCGTTCCGCCCGGGTGCTTAGGCGAGATCGATCTCGGAACTGTCGCCGATGTTGATCCGCACCTGCCGGCCGGTCACGACGGCGCGTTCGCCGATGATCGAGTGCTCGAGCACAACCCGCTCCACACGGGCGTGGGCGTTGACGATGCTTTCCCGGAGCACCGAGTTCACGACCTGAGCGCCCTCGGCGATGGTGACGTACGGACCGATCACCGAGCCCTCCACCACCGCGGATTCCGCGATCGAGGACGGCGGGATCACGAAGGTGCCGTCGATGCGGCGGGGGCCGGGCACGGACTCGAGGAGCGCGTGGTTGGCCCGCAGCAGCGCCTCCGGCGTGCCGCAGTCGTACCAATGACGAACCGGGAACGTCACGAGGCGCGCCCCGCGGTCGATGAAGATCTGCAGCGCATCCGCAAGCCAGTACTCGCCGCGCGCCGTGCGGCGCTGCGCCACCATTTCCTCGAGCGCGGCCCGAAACGGCGCGGGTTCCTGGATCACGTACACCCCCACCACGGCAAGGTCGGGAATCTGCGACAGGCCGGCCGGAGGCGCCTCGGGCTTCTCCCAGAGGTGCCGCACGAACCCGTCCCCGTTGACCTCTACCACCCCGAAGGCGCTCGGATTGTCGACCCGGTGCACGCCGATCGCCGAGTGGGGCAGCCGGGTCGCGCCACGCAGGTCCGCCTCCACGATCGTGTCGCCGAACACGATCAACGTCGGTCCCGTGAGGTGCTCGCGCGCGAGGTAGACGGCGTGTCCGTTGCCCAGCGCTTCGTCCTGGTACACGAAGTGCGCCCGGAACGGATAGCGCTCGCGGACGAATTCCTCGACCTGTTCGGCCAGGTGCCCGACGACGAACGTGATCTCATCGATGCCGAGGTGGCCCAACTCGTCGAGGATGTGCGCCAGGATCGGCTTCCCGGCCACATTCATGAGCACTTTGGGCTGGGTATGGGTGTGCGGCCGGAGACGTCTGCCGCGGCCCGCCACGGGGATGATCGCCTTCATGCTGATCCCTCACGCAGCAGGCCGAGCAGCCGCCGTTGGAACTCCGCGGCGACCTCGTTGACGTCCTTGATCGTATCGACGCCCCGCCAGTAGGCGCGAGACCTAAACGCACCGAGCCGGCCGTCGCGCGCGAGCTCGGGAAACGTCGTCGTCTCATGGTCCCCACGCTCGGGCAACAGACCGTGAATCGCCGGCGAGAGCGCGTACACCCCGGCGTTGATCCAGTACGGCAGCTCGGGTTTCTCGCGGAAGTGCGTCACGCGATCATGCTCGTCGACCTCGACGATGCCGTAGGGGCTGACGAACGGCGTCAGCACCACGGTCGCGAGCGCCCGATTGGCGCGGTGGGCGTGGAGCAGCGGCGCCAGCGTAAAATTCGTGATGACGTCGCCGTTCGTGGCGACGACGACGTCTTCGCCCGGCGGCACGTGACCCAGCGCCGCCCGCAGCCCGCCTCCGCGGCCCAGCGGTTCGCGCTCGACCGCGTGGGTGATCCGCAGGCCCAGCCGCTGGCCGTCCCCAAAATAGCCCTCGATCACCTCGTGCCGGTAGCCGGATGCGATGACGAGGTCCGTGATGCCCTGCGCCTGCAGCCATTGGATCTGATAGCTGAGGATCGGCACGCCCATGATCTCGACCATGGCCTTCGGCCGGTCCTCAGTGAACGGCCGCAGCCGTTCGCCCTTCCCCCCCGCGAGCACGATGGCGTACATCTGCGCTCCTCTGCGTGTCCTTATGCCGTCGCCAGTAACAGTCCCGGCACCCGCGAGAAGTGTTCCGCGTTTCGGGTCAGAAGCGACAGGCCTTCGGCAAGACAGCACCCGGCGATCAGGACGTCGGCGGTATTCAGGGGCCGGCCGGTGTCGCGAAGCCCGCGCCAGACCCGGGCCGCTTCCCATGCGGCCGAGGGCGTGACATCAAGAACCCGAGCGGTACCCGCTAGTCTTCGGATGTCGGCCTGTTTGTCCGGCGTCCGGGCACCGCACGCGAGTTCAAACAGCGTGATGGTAGTCACGGCGAGAGCCCCGGTTTCCAACAATCCTCTCACCGCGGGCGCGAGCGGCCCTGATCCGGCGAAATAATCGATCAGCGCGTCGGTGTCGCAGACGACTGGCGCTGCCATCCCTCGCGCACCTCAGCGATCGTCGCCCTTACCTCAGCGGCTTCATCAGCGCGCCACGTTCCTTGCCGGGTGAGCAGCACCCGACGATCGGCATCGGCCTGGGCCTGGCTCCGAAGGTACAGGTCAACCGCCTCCTGGATCACCCGGGAGTACCCTTTCCAGCCACGCTTGGCGGCAATCGAATGCAACGTGGCCCGATATTCGTCTGGGAGGTCGATCGTCGTTCTCATATTCGTATGATGATGCATATGCATGTTAGTGTCAAGACGCGCTCTTCAGAAGCGCGCGTCCCGCATGATGGCCTCCCGGTTCTGGCCGAACCAGTCCCACGTCCGCCTGACGCCGGTGTCGAAATCGGTGGACGGGCGGTAGCCGAGCAGACGGCCGGCCTTGTCCACCGACGCGCGGCGCCGCGTAATGTGGTCCCACGAGCGCCGCTCCGTGTACCGCACGCCTGCGGGATTGCCCGTCAGTTCGTTGATGAGCGCCGCGAGATGGCCCACCGTCACTTCTTTGCCGGACGCGAGGTTCATCGCTTCGCCGACGGCCTGGTCCGCCGTCCCCGCGGCGAGCAGGCCCTGCACCACGTCGCCGACGTAGGTAAAGTCGCGCGTTTCCTCCCCGGTCCCGGTAATCGGCAGCGGTTCCTTGCGCATTGCCCAGTACAGGAAGTTGGGGATCACGTTGCGGTAGCGGCCGGGGATCTCACCCGGCCCGTAGACGTTGAAGAACCGCGCGCGCACGACCGGCACCTTGTAGTAGTGAAAGAAGAAATTACAGTAGAGCTCTCCGAGCAGCTTCGTGATCTGGTACGGCGTGTCGAGATCGATCGAGACGAAATCCTCCACGAGCGGCAGGGGCGCCGCGCTCCCGTACACCGAACAGCCCGACGACGCGTACACAAACCGGCGGACGCCCGCCAGCCGCGCGAACTGCAGCGTCTTGAGCGTACCGAGGCCGTTCACCATCAGGTCCTGTTCGGGATGATCGACGGAGTTCTGGTTCGCGAACAGCGCCGCCAGATGGTAGACGTAGTCCGGCTTTTCGGCGAACACCGTGTGTAGCGCTTCGTCGTCGAGGACGCTGCCGTGGACCAATCGAACCGCGGGATGGTCGGGAAGATTCCACCGGCTGGCCGATGAGAGGTCATCCAGCACAACGATTCGCGCGGCACCGTGTTCGGCGAGCGCGCGCGTGAGGTTCGCACCGATACAGCCGGCGCCGCCGGTCACCAGCACCGTCCCGCCGGCATATGATTGCGCTGCCGTCATCGCAACGAGCCCTCCTGGGTGCTGCTTTGGGCCGGCATGACCGTCCCGATGTTCACCGCGACCGCCGTTCCGGTGCGGACCGATTCCAGCGCGGCGAGGCCGGCCAGCGTGTTGGCCGCGTACACCGACACGTCGACGGGCGGCGGTGCGCTTCCCCGAACAGCCGCGATCCACGCCGTCAGTTCTTCGCGGTGCCCCCGCGCCGCTTCCGGCCGCCGGATATGCCTTACCCGGCCTGCACGCGCGAGCGTGAGCCGCCGGTAGTCCTCGAGCGTCGCGGCCATGCCGGCACCGTACGCTTCCAGCCGTTCACGCCAGTCGGCGCGGTCGGCCCCGTCCGCGTACACAATGGTCGCCGCCGAGCCGTCGCCGAACTCGAGCGACACGATCAGCGCCGCGCCGGGCGCCCGCACCGGCCCGAAGGTACTTTCACGCGCGAACACCTCAACCGGGTCGGCGCCTGTCAAATACTGTAGCATGTCGATGAAATGCCCGCCCTCGCCCAGCCACCGTCCCCCGCCCTCCCGCGGATCGTGGACCCAGTGATCCGACGGGACTTCGCCGGCGTTCACATGGTAGGTCAGCGCGAGCGGCCGCTGGTCGCGAACGAACTCCCTGAGCGTGTGGGCGAGCGGCGAGTACCGGCGGTTGAAGCCCACCACGAGCACCTTCGGCGATGGGCCGTGCGCGGCCAGCACGGCCCGCAGGTCGTCCGCGGTCAGCGCCAGCGGCTTCTCCACGAATACATGCTTGCCGCGCCGCAGCGCGTCGGCCGCCATCGGGCCGTGAAGATCGTGGCGCGTCGCGATGACCACCGCCTCGATCTCCGGGTCGTCGAGCACGTCCCGGACGTCCGTCGTGCACCGTTCGAAGCCCATGCGGTCGGCCGCGTGCCGGGCCGAGAGGCCGCTTTGGGTCGCGACGGTGCGCAACCGAATGTCGGGCAGCCGGCGCAGAATGGGGAGAAGAACGGTCTGCGCGAAGAGGCCGCCGCCGATGACGCCGATCGGTAGGGGCGCCGGGGCGCGCGACCCGGCCGGCGGTCGCCGCGCCACAGAAGAGGGCGTCCCCGCCGGCACGACTTCGCGCGGTGTCTCGAGCGGACCGCGGACGCCGCCCGCCGGATACGTCAGCACCACGCCGAGGTGCGGCTCCCGTGTACGGCCGCGGATCAAGGCGTAGGCGGCTTTGGCATCGGCGATCGGAAAACGGTGGGTGACAAGCGGTTCGACACGGACGTCGCCGGCGGCCACCGCCGCGATGAAGCCGGCGTTGTCCTCGGGCAGTGACGACCGGGAGAGCAGAAAGGAGAGTTCCTTCTCCCAATACGGACGGCGGGGAATGTTCATGCCGGTCACGCCCAGCATCACGACGGTGCCGCCGCTCCGCGCCAAGTCCGCGGCCAGCTCGACCGGGGCGTTGCTCGACGTGGCCGCCGCAATGATAATCGCGTCCGCGCCCCGGCCGGCGGAGACGCGCATGACCGCCGCTCTCACCTCGTCCGGGGTCGTCGCCGCCGCCTCGGCACCGAGGTCCCTCGCAAGAGACGCGCGGCCCGCGGCGACATCGTACCCGACACCCCGGCCGCCCTGACTCTTGAGCAACTGCAGCGTCAACTGCCCGAGCAGCCCCAACCCGATCACGGCCACCACTTGTCCGGCGAGACGTGGACCGGTGCCCTCGCGTCCGATACCCGCCCGGCGCACTCCGTGGAGGGCGATCCCGCCGAGCATCGCAAAGGCGCCGGCCTCCGGAGATACCTGAGACGGCAGGACGACACACAGTTCCTCCGGGACCACCACCACCTCGGCGTGCAGCGCCCAATTGGCGCCCGCACACGCCACCCGGTCGCCGGCGTGGATCCGCGTAATCTCCTCGCCGACCTCTACGACGGTGCCGGCGCAGCTGTAGCCGAGGGGGAACGGCCGATCGAGCCGCAGGAGCGCCTCTCGGATCGTGGTTCGCAAGCCTTCCCGACGGACCTTGTTGAGCGCCTCCCGCACGAGGTCCGGGCGAGCCCGCGCTTTCCCGAGCAAACTCTTGCCGGCGAGCTCGATGACAAGCCGTTCGGTGCCGGCGCTGACCACCGACGCGGCGTTGCGGACGAGGACCGTTCCCCGCCGCACCCGCGGAACCGGGACGTCGGACACGTCAAGCGCGCCGGTGCGGGGGCTCAACACAACCTGCTTCATCGTGCCGGGCGCTTTCGCCGGCCGTCGAAGATCATCGCGTCGATGAGCAGCCGGTACCAAAAAGCCTGCAATGAATGGTAGATAAACCCTTCCCGGCCGTCGAGGAACCCGCCCCGAACAACGTACCGATAGAGAAAGTATGCGACCGTCCGGAGTCCGGCGGGCGCAGGCCGGTACACGTGCTCGTACCACCACCGCTTCCGTTCGGCCTGGTCGACGCTGCCCCACCTCCCGCGCAGCTCGCTGCTCCCCGGTCGGAGCAACTCATCGGCGTTCAACCGCGCGTAGCGGACGTGCCGCTCGATCCACCGTTCGAGCGGGCGCCGGTCCTCGTGCAGCAGATCGGCGCGCAGCCGCGCCGTCGGCCCATCCACGAGCAAGTGCTCGTCCACTCCGCGGTCTTCATAGCGGGCAAGGCGGTGACGGACGATTCGCAGCAGCCACACGGGATAATAGCCGCCGTGCCGCAGCCAGCGGCCGAGAAAGATGAACCGCCGCTTCACCTGGAACCCTGCGACCCCGGAGGGCGGCGCCGCCAGCGTCGCCGCGAGCTCCGTCCGGAGATCGGCGGACACGACCTCGTCGGCATCCAGAAACAGCGCCCATTCCGGACCGAGGGGGAGCGAGCGGAGCGCCCAGTTGCGCTGCGCGGCGTAGCCGGTAAACTCGCGCGCCACTACCCGCGCGCCGGCTTCCCGGGCGAGACTCACCGTTCGATCCGTGCTGAGCGAATCCACCACCCAGACCTCGGCCGCCCACCCGACGACACTCGCCAGCGCCTGCGGCAAATTCTCTTCCTCGTTGCGCGTGAGGACGATGACGGCCAGCGGGACGGAGCCGGCGCGGGGGGACGTCTCGAACAGTTCGGCGGGCGCCGGCTGCGACCCGGTCACCCGGTTCTCCGCTGCCATGCGGGACGGCCGCGCCGGGGCCAGCGCCCCGTCAGGCTGATGAGAATCGAGAGCACGATCAATTTTACGTCCAACCCGAGACTCATGCGGCGGACGTACAGGGCGTCGTACTTGAACTTTTTCTGACGGCTGATGTCACGCGGCGCCCGAACCTGCGCCAGTCCGGTCAGTCCGGGCGTGACCGACGTGCGAACGTGATAGTTGGGCACGTCCTCGATCCGATGATATCGCGACTTGGGGTCGACTTCGATCTCCTGGGGCAGCAGCGCGCGCGGCCCCACGAAGCTCATCTCCCCGCGGACCACATTCAGGAGCTGCGGAATTTCATCAAGCGCCGTCGCCCGCAGCAGGCGGCCGACCCGGGTGATCCGGTTGTCGACCACGGTCGCCTGGCGGTGCACGTCTCGATGAACGACGGGATGCATCGTACGGAACTTGATCACGCCGAAGGGCACACCGCCCCGGCCCACGCGGGTCTGCCGGATGAAGATCGCGCCGCGGTCGTCGAGCCAGACGGCCGCCGCGACGATGACACACACCGGCGACAGCACAATCAACCCAAGCACCGCGAGGACGGCTTCGAGCGGCCACTTCAACGCGTAGCCCGGCGTCACACCCGGTGCGGCTATCGCCGTGTGGCCGTCCGCCGCTGCGCGACCTGCCTGAACATCGTCGGTGCGCGTGGCTGCATCATTTGCGGCGACGTTGGACGGCGTCACGAGTATGAGGGCCTCATGATCGCTTAGGGAGGTTGGCCGCTCCGGCGCCTATTCCTGCCCGCCCGGGCGCCGTCAACCGCTCCAACAGGGCGGCGTAGAGGCCCGTCGCCGCGTGCCGTGAAAAATGCGCTTCAACGAACCGACGGCCCGACTCCCCGAGCGCGCGACGGTGCTCGGGGTGCGCCGCCAATTCGCGAATCGCCGCGGCGAGCGCGGCCGCATCCCCCGGCGCCACGCACACGCCGCCTCCTGAGCGCGCCACAAGTTCGCGCGCGTCTCCGTCCGGCAGTGCCGCGACCACCGGCCGGCCCTGGCCGAGAATTCCGGCGATCTTGGACGGGACCACGGGCGTTCCGACGGCCGCCTGGAGCGTCACCAGGCAGCAGTCGGCCGCCGCCACGAGCACGGGATAGCGATCGATCGCTTGGAACGGGAGAAACCGGACGTTGGCAAGGCCCTGCGCGCTCGCAAGCGCCTCGGCCTCCGCCCGCCGGACCCCGTCTCCGGCCAGCAGGAAGACGATGCGCGGATCATCGCGCAAACGTCCGGCCGCCTCGACGATGACCGCCATGTCCTGCGCGTACCCCATGACGCCCGCAAACAGGACCACGACGCGGTCGCCGAGCGCGAGGTCGACGCGGTAGGGATTGGGATCGGGCGGCGGTGCCGCCCCCGTGTCGACCCAGTTCGGAATGACGCTGATCTTCGCGGCATCCACCCCGCGGGAAAGCAAGAGCGCTCGATTCCCTTCAGAGTGCACCGTCAGCGCCGACGCGCGCCGGTACGCGCGCCGCTCCAGCCACCGCAGCACGCCCAGCACCACAGGGTTCCGTGCCAAGCCGAGGTCGATGAGGGTCTGCGGATAGATGTCCTGCACGTTGACAACGAGCGGCGCGCCCCACCGCTCCGCCAGGGTCTCCGCGGCCAGCGCGAGCGGCAGCGGCGGCGAGTACACGATCACCGCATCGTGGCGGCCGGCGCGCAGTCCGTACCACACCATCGAGGCGGCCAGCGTAAAATGCGTGACGGCCCGCACCGCCCGGGGCACCTTCACGAACGGCAAGACCGGCACCCGCACGACGCGGACGGCCCGCCCCGCGTCCGGCGGCGGCGCGAACGCGCCGGGCGCCTCGTCCATGTGGGACGGTGGATACGGCGCGAGCACGGTGACCGCGTGCCCCCGCGCCGCAAGATCTTCCGCCAGTTGGGACATGAGGACGGACACACTTCGAATCTCCGGCGGGTAATGCGGGCTGATCAACAGCACGTTCATGCGGGTAAGTCTAGCATGGCATACGCGGCGGCCACACGATTCCCATAGGCATCCCATGTCCATTGCGCGGCCGTCGCCGCCGCGGCCTCGGCCATCGAGCGCCGCTTCGGCTCATCTTCATATAAGTTCAGCAGGGCGTCCGCCAGCGCCGCGGCGTCACCGGCCGGGACGATCAGCCCCTCGCGCCCGTGGGTGATGATGTCTCCGGCACCGGTGTTCGGCGTCACCACGACCGGCAGACCGCTCGCCAGAGCCTCGAGCACCGACAGCGCCATCCCCTCTTCGACCGAGGGGAGCACGAACGCCGATGCGCTCCGGTAGACCGCGGCCAGCTCCGTATGGGACAGCGCGCCCAAGAGACGGACCGGCACCCGTGTCCTGCGCAGCACCCCTGCGACGTCGGAGGCGACGGCTCCGGCCAGCCAAACCTCCATGTCGGGACCGCCCTGCGCGCCGGTGAGTCCCAGCCGGCCCGCCGCCTCGAGCAGATACGGCGTGCCCTTACGGAGACTCAACCCTACCGCGACGATCCGAAACGGGCGGCCGCGCGGCGGCCCGGGCGAGAACAGCCGCGTGTCCGCCCCGTACGGAATGCGGAGCAGGCGGTCGGGCGGAAAGCCGCGGTCGAGGAAACTCTGGAGCGCAAACCGGCTCGGCACGCTGATGTGCTGCGCGTCGTCATACTCTTCCAATTGGCGCGCCACGAGGCGCCGGTCGACCGGCGTGGCCGGGCACCGCCAGCGCCGATACTCTTCGGCAAGGAGCGCGTGGTGCGTGAGAATGTGCGTGGAGCCCCGTTCAAGGACCGTCCGTGCGCCGGCGGCGCGCGCCGCGCGCTGGGCCGCCAGCGAGAACAGCGCGAATCCGACCCATACATCGCAGCCGTCCACATGCCGGGCGGCCCAGCGGTCAAACGCTACGGCCTTGACCCGGTCGCCGGCGTGCCAGCGAAATCCCAGCTTCCGAGGCACACGCATGAAGGCCTCCGGCCAGGGATTGACCGCGATGCGGTCCGGTGGAATGCGCTCGCCCCGGAGTGGACAGTGCGTGGTCACCAGACGGTGGAGCATGCCGCGGGCGGCGAGTTGCTCGGCGAGGCGAAATGCATGAAATGTCCCACCGACCGACACCGTCACCTTCACCGCGGTTCGTCCCCCAGCGGCACCGCCTGGCTTGCTTGGCCGTCGGTCACCGCGCCCTCAGGAACCGCGGCAAACGCCGCGGGCGTCTCGCCGCGGAAGCCCGACAGGAGGGCCCAGAGATGGTCTTGGAGCTGCTGCCGGTCGATCAGGACGAGGCACACCAAGTACACGCCGGCGGACGCCGCCAGATCGGCGGCGTACCCGGCGCGTCCGACCCAGGGCAATAGATGAAGCGCCCGCAGGGCGGCTACTCCCCCGCCGGCCACCAGGGCGGCCAGGCCGGGCCGCCGGTAGCCGTCCAGATACAAATCGGTCACTTCACGCCGGAGCGCCCGGTAGCCGACCAGCAGGCCGGCCACCTCGCTCACCAGCATCACCGTGCCGGCACCGTAGGGTCCGCCGAACACGATGGCGGGGACGAGCAGCGGCAGCGCGACGGCCGCCTGGACGAGACGCATCATCATGGCCTCGCGGAGCCGGCCGATACCGGTGAGCAGCACCTTGATATTCTCGGCGATCGGGAAGACAAACCCAAACGCCGCGAGCCAGGGCAGGATCGCGGCGGTCTCGGCCCACCGCACGCCGGCGCCGTAGAGCAGACCGACGAGTTCCCCCGGGAACAGCGCGAGCCAAATGAGCGCGGGAAGCATCAACCGGACCAGCAGCCCGTGCGAAAGACGGTACGTGTACGTCAGCGCCTCTCGCCGGCCGGCCAGGCTCGCGTAGACCGGAAACGCGACCTGAACCGCGGCGAACGACACGATGTAGTGCCCAAACTCAGCGAGGTAACGGCCGCGGTCGTAGTAGCCGAGCGTGAGCGTTCCGGCGATGATGCCGAGCAGCGCCGTGTCCCCCCGGTACCAGATCGTCTCGAGCGCGCGCGTCACGAACATCTGCCAGCCGAACCGCCACAGGTTCCGGGCGGTCTCGACGTTATAGCCGCCCCGATAGCGCCAGCCGCTGAGCAGGCGGAACCCGCCGAGCGTCACCGCCGACAACACCAGTTCCCGGCCCAGCAGGCTCCACACGCCGGCGCCGGCCCGCGCCAAGGCGAGCGCCGCTATGATCGAGAGCAGCACGGACGCGAGGCGGATCCGTGAAATCGGATTGTATTGGAACGTGCGCTCCAGCGTCGCCGAGTAGACATACGAGATCAGGCTCATGTTCCGCACGACCAGCAGCGCAAAGAACAGCGGAATGAATATGCCCGGGAAGTGCGGGCGGAGGGCCGCGCTCAGCGCCGCGCCGCCGAGGACGACCGCGGCGTAGAGCCGCCAGCTCAAGACGTACGCCGTGTCCGCGACGGCCGGGTCGCCCTGCATCTGGATGATCGCCTGCGAGAAGCTAAAGCCCGCCACGATCGAGACGATCTCGGCGAGGGATCCGGCCAGGGCGAACTGTCCGAAATCCTTCGGGAACAACAGCCGGGCCAGCAAGAGGTTGAGGCCGAAGTTCAACAGGAACGTGAAGTAGCCCGTGGCGCTGAGCCACACCACGCCGAGCAGGGCTCGCCGGATCGGGGCCGGCCGCCCCGCGTCGGATGGAACCGGCTTCACGACGCCACCCCGGTCCGGGGGCGGCGGACGACGTGGTTGAGCGCGGCCACGATCCCTTCGACATCGGCATCGTACGAAAAACCCGCGACGATCTCCCGCGAGCGTGCTCCCATCCGCGTGCGCAGCGCCGGATCGGCGAGGAGACGGCGGAGCGCGTCCGCGAGTGCCGGGACATCGCCCACCGGGTAGATGAAACCGTTGTCGCCCGCCCGTACCAGGTCCGGGACGGCGCCGACGGCATCGCTCGCGACGAGCGGGAGCCCAAAGCACATGCCTTCGTTGAGCACGAGCCCCCACGGTTCGTGTCTGCTCGGCAACACGAGCAGGTCGGCCGCCGCATAGTACCGCGAGATGTCTTGCTGATTCACGAATCCGGTGATCACGACTCGGGACAGACCATGCCGTTCGGCCGCGGCCGCGAGCCGCCCACGCTCCGCCCCTTCTCCCAAGAAAACGATCGCCGCGGGATGGTCGGCCGCCACCCGCGCATAGGCGTCCAGCAGGTCGAGCGGGCGCTTCCGTTCGATGAGCTTGCCGGCGTACAGCAGGACGGGCACGTCCGCGGGCAACCCGAGGCTCTCACGCAGGGCCGGCCGGGATGAACGCCAGCG
>DASYXS010000113.1:0-26892 GCA_035934535.1 bacterium | reverse complement strand
GGCTTCCGCGACGACACCGCGTTTCCGCATCCGGCCGCCGGGGCGCCCTGGGGCCTCGGGGTCCCCATCGCCGACGTCGAGCGGGCCGACGTGATCGTCCTGCTCGGGTGCGATCTCACGGAAGAATACCCGATCGTGTGGCTGCGGGTGAAGAAGGCGGTCGACCGCGGCGCCCGTCTCGTCATCGCCAACCCGTGGACGCCCGAGATCGCCCGGTGGGCCCATCCCGCGTTCACCTACCGCCGCGGGCGCGAGCCCGCGATCGTCGAGGCGCTCGCGGGCGGCGCCGTGGATGCCGGTGCCCGCGCGTCCGATGCCGCCGAGGACGTGCTGCGCGGGGCGGCGGCGCTGTTCGGTGCCGCGGAGCGGCCCCTCGTCCTCGCCGGCCGTACGGCGCTTGAGCAGCCGGAAGGGGCGGCGGTGATCGCCGCGCTTGGCGCGCTGCGGCAGTCGCGCCCCGCGGCGACGGTGGGCCTCCTGCGCGGCCGCGGCAACGCCGGCGGTGCGCAGGCGCTCGGCCTCCTGCCCGACATGCTGCCGGGCTACCGGCCGCTCGCCGACACGGCCGCCCGGGAGGCGGTGGAAGCCGTGTGGGGCCGGC
This sequence comes from bacterium, assembly GCA_035934535.1. GTDB lineage: Bacteria > Sysuimicrobiota > Sysuimicrobiia > Sysuimicrobiales > Segetimicrobiaceae > DASSJF01. The sequence continues at coordinate 26,291 of DASYXS010000113.1, read as the reverse complement.
CGATCCCCTCCGCGCCGGGGCGCACCGTCCGCGAGATGCTGGCCGCGGCTCGCGCCGGTTCCGTGCGCATGCTGTACGTGGCCGGCGCCGACCCAGCGGTCTCGTATCCCGGCGGCGGCGCGTGGCAGGCGGCGCGAGAGCGGCTCGAGCTGCTGGTCGTCCACGAAACGTTCCTCACGCGGACCGCGGCGGCCGCCGACGTGGTGCTTCCCGTGCTCACCCACGCGGAGCAGGCCGGCACCGTCGGCAACCTCGAGGGCCGCGTGCAGCGCCGGGACCAGGCGGTGCTCGGCCCCGGACACGCGCGCTCCGATTCGGCGATTTGGACGGGGCTGGCCGCGCGGTTGGGCGATCCCTTCGCGTTTTCGTCGTGGGAAGACGTCTCGGCCGAGATCGCGCGGCTTGTTCCCGGATGGGCCGAGGATGCCCGCATCGCGCCTCCGCCGGTCTCGGCGCGCGCGCAGAGCGCCGCGGCGCCCTCCGGCGAGGCCGCGCCGAACGGCGCGCTCCTCTTGGTGACGGGCACGCGGCTGTTCGACCGCGGCACGGCGGCCCTGCGCTGTCCGGGCATTCGGACCCAGGCGGGCGAGCCGTTTGTGGCGCTTGCCCCGGGGGACGCCGGACGGTTGGGGATCGCCGACGGCGGCCTGTGCGAGGTGCGCTCCGCTCAGGGCGCGCTGCGGCTCGCGGCGCGTGTCTGGTCCGGACTGCATCCCGGGCACGCCTACGTGCCGTGGGGGTACGACGCGGCGCCGGTCGCGACGCTGCTCGACGAGGGCGGGCCGGTGTCGGTCACCGTGCGGGCGCTGCTGCCCGCGGGGCGGTAGGCGGGCGATGGCGACGACGGTGCTGGTCGCCGCGATCAAGAGCGCGGTGGTGCTCGTCGGGGTGCTGACGGCGTTCGCCTACACGACGCTGCTCGAGCGCAGGCTGCTGGCGCGGTTCCAGCTGCGCGTCGGGCCGAACCGGGTCGGACCGTGGGGTCTCCTGCAGCCGCTCGCCGACGGGATCAAGCTCATCTTTAAGGAAGATTTTCGCCCCGCCCGCGCGGACGCCGTCGTCTATCTGGCCGCGCCGCTGATCACGGTCGTCGCGGCGCTGTTCGTCTACGCGGTGATCCCGATCGGGCCGCCGGTGCGCCTCTTCGGCCGCGAGATCACGCTGTACATCGCCGACGTCAATATCGGCATCCTGCTCGTGCTCGCCGCGAGCAGCATCGGCGTCTACGGCGTGATCCTGGGCGGATGGTCGTCGGACAGCAAGTACTCGTTGATCGGGGGCCTGCGCTCGAGCGCGCAGGTGCTGTCCTACGAGCTGTCGCTCGGCCTCGCGGTGCTCGGGGTGATCATGGCCGCCGGTTCGCTGAGCCTCGTCGACATCGTCGGCGCGCAGGCGGGGGGCTGGTTCATCGTGCGACAGCCGCTCGCGTTCGTCCTGTTTCTCATCGCGGCGTTCGCCGAAACGAACCGCGCCCCGTTCGATCTGCCCGAGTCCGAACAGGAGCTGGTCGGCGGGTTTCAGACCGAGTACGGCGGCTTCAAGTTCGCCATGTTCTACGTCGGCGAGTACGTCGGCGTGATCACGATGGGCGCGCTCGTGACCACGCTCTTTCTCGGCGGGTGGCGGGGGCCGCTCCTGCCGCCGGTATTGTGGTTTTTCGTGAAGGTTTTCGTCGTGGTCTGCTTCTTCATCTGGGTGCGGGCGACGCTGCCGCGGGTGCGCTACGATCATCTCATGGCGCTCGGCTGGAAGATCCTGATCCCGGCGGGCCTGCTGAACGTCGCGGCGACGGCGTGCATCCTTGTGTGGGGCGCGCGGTGAGCGGGCGTCTCCGCCAGGCTTGGTCGATGGTCAAGGGGCTCGGCATCGTCGGCCGCTACCTGTTCCGGGCGCCGGTGACGACATCCTACCCCGACCGCAAGCCCCGCGTGCAGCCGCGATTCAAGGGCCGGCACTACCTGACCCTGTTCGCCGACGGCATGGAACGGTGCGTCGGCTGCGAATTGTGCGTCATCGTCTGTCCGAGCCAGTCGATCTTCGTGCGCGCGGCCGAGAACGATCCCCTGGCGCCGCACTCCAAGGGGGAGCGCTACGCGACCGACTTCCAGATCAATATGCTGCGCTGCATCTTCTGCGGCCTCTGCGAGGAGGCATGTCCGACGGGCGCCATCGTCCTCGGGCACGAGTACGAGTTGAGCGCGCCGAAGCGCGGCGACCTGATCTACACCAAGGACCGTTTGACGGAGCGGTTTCCGGGCGAGTCCGGACGCGATCCCAGCCGGGAGGTGTAAGGTAGCGTGGACGTGGTCCTTTTCGGGATCACGGCCGTCTGCGCGCTTGCGGGGGGCGCCGGCGTGATCCTGTCGCGGCGGCCCGTGCACAGCGCCCTCGGCCTGCTGCTCGTCTTGATGAGCCTGGCCGTCGACTATCTGCTGCTCGGCGCGCAGTTCATCGCCGCGGCCCAGGTTATCATCTACGCCGGGGCGATCGTCGTGCTCTTCGTGTTCATCATCATGCTGCTGTCCGAGGCGGGCGAGCGCCTCGGGGCGGGCGCCTTCACCGGTCCCGCGGGCGTGCCGCTCGTCGTCGCGCTGTGCGCCTTGCTGGCCGCCGGCCTCCTGGCGCTCGTGGCGCGCCCGTATCCTCCCGCCGCGGCGCTCCCGCCCTCGTTCGGGACGATTCAGGACGTCGGGCGGGCGCTGTTCGGACGGTACCTGCTGCCGTTCGAAGCCGCGTCCCTCGTGCTGCTGGCCGGCATGATCGGCGCGGTGGCGCTGGGGCGCCGCTTGGGACCGCGCACGTGAGCGTCCCGGCGTCCTATTACCTCGGGCTCAGCGCGGTGCTCTTCGCCGCGGGCACCGCCGGCGTGCTGGTGCGCCGCTCCGCGCTCATCGTCTTCATGTCGATCGAGCTGATGCTCAACGCCGTCAACCTCACGCTCGTCACGTTCGCGCGGCTCCACGGCTCCGTCGACGGGCAGGTGCTCGTCTTCTTCGTCCTGGTCGTGGCGGCGGCGGAGGTCGTCGTCGGCCTCGCGATCATCGTGGACGTCTTCCGGTCCCGTGAGACGGTGGACGTCGACGAGGCGGACGCGCTCCGCGGATGAGCGTCGTGACGGCCGCCGCCGTGCTGATCCCGCTGCTGCCGCTCGCCGGCTGGGCCGTGCTCGGACTGCGGGGCGGCCGGTGGCCGGCCCGCGCGGCGGGATGGTTCGCCTCCGCCACCGTCGCCGCGTCGTTCGCCGCCGCGGTCACGCTCTTCCAGGCCCTCGCCGCGCTGCCCGCGGGAACGCGCAGCGTCGAGGTCGACGTGTACCGATGGATCGCCGCGGGCCCTGTCGTCATCCCGTTTCGGCTGCTCGCGGACCCGCTGTCGGCGGCGATGGCGCGCGTCGTCGCCGGCGTCGGTACCTTGATTCACATCTATTCGATCGGGTACATGGCGGGCGAGCCCGGTTTCGCGCGCTACTTCGCGTACATGAACCTGTTCATGGCGGCGATGCTGCTGCTCGTGCTGGCCGGCAACCTGGCCGTCATGTTCATCGGCTGGGAAGGCGTCGGCCTCTGCAGTTATCTCCTGATCGCGTTCTGGTTCGACCGGCCGGCCGCCGCCCGCGCCGGGGTCAAGGCGTTTGTCGTCACGCGCCTCGGCGACGTGGGCTTTCTGCTCGGCATCTTCGCCGCGTTCGGCGTGTTCGGCACGCTCGACTTCACCACGATCACCCGGGATGCCGCCGCCCGGCTGGCCCTCGGCGGGGGCGCGGCCACCGCGATCGCGCTCCTGCTGTTCCTCGGCGCGGTGGGCAAGTCCGCGCAGCTGCCGCTGTACGTCTGGCTTCCCGACGCGATGGAAGGGCCCACGCCCGTCAGCGCGCTCATCCATGCCGCCACGATGGTGACGGCCGGCGTGTACATGATCGTCCGCCTCCACGCGCTCTATCTGCGGGCGCCGTTCGCGCTCGACGTGGTGGCCGTCACCGGCGCCGTCACCGCGATCTTCGCGGCGTCCGCGGCGCTCGTGGAGCCGGACCTGAAGCGCGTGCTGGCGTACTCGACGATCAGCCAGCTGGGCTACATGTTCCTCGCGGTCGGCGCCGCCGCGTGGACCGCCGGCATGTTTCACCTGATGACGCACGCGTTCTTCAAGGCGCTCCTGTTTCTCGCGGCCGGCGCGGTGATGCACGCCCTCGGCGGCGAGACGGACATGCGCAAGATGGGCGGCCTCGGCCGCCGGCTGCCGAGAACGGCCGCGGCCTTCGGCGCCGGCGCGCTCGCGCTCGCCGGGATTCCGCCGCTCGCCGGCTACTTCAGCAAAGAGCAGATCCTCGGGGAGGTGTTCGCGGCGGGGCATGTGTGGCTGTGGGCCGTCGGGCTCATCACGGCCGGGCTCACGGCGTTCTACATCACCCGCGCCTACGCGCTCACGTTCGGAGGCGCGGGCGCCTCCGCGGCCGGTCCGGTCCGGGGCGCCCAGGGGGGGCATGCCGCCGGAGCCGGCGCGCCGCACGATCCGCCGCCGGTGATGTGGTGGCCGATCGCTGCGCTGATCTTCCTCACGATCGTCATGGGCATCGTCCTCGAGCACGTCATTCCGCTCGCGCCGTGGCTGCGGCCCACGCTCGAAGCCGGGGTGCCGCGGGGGACGGGATCCGGGGCGCAGGCGGGCGCGGCCGGCGTGCTGCTGCCGCTGGCGGGCATCGCGGTGGCCGCCTCCGGCATCGTTCTCGGGTGGCTGGTCTACGCGCGCGGGGCGGTCCGCGGACAGGAGGCCGCCGGAGGGCGGCCGGAGGTCCCTGGGCCTGCGGCGCTGGTCAAAGATGCTCAGACGGGACGGGTGCCGGCACTCGGACGGCTCCTCGCCCACCGGTTCTTTATTGAAGATCTCTACGCCGCCGCGGTGGTGGCGCCGTCGAGAGCGCTCGCGGGATGGGCCGCGGCGTTCGACCGCGCCGTGCTCGATCGCGCGGTCGTCGGCGTCGCCGGCGGCATCGGGCGCAGCGGCGCCGCGCTCCGCCGCTTGCAGAGCGGGTACCTCCGGCATTACGCGGCGTTTGTCTTAATCGGCACGCTGCTGATCCTGGCGTATTGGATGTGGCGATGAGTGCGTGGGCGCTCAGCGCGTTGATCGGCCTGCCGATCGCGGGCGCCGTCGCGGTGGCCGCGATTCCGAGGGACCGGGCCGGCACCGCGCGCGCCGTGGGGTTCGCGGCCGCCGGCCTCGCGTTTCTGCTCGCCGCGTGGGTCTGGACCGCGTTTCACCCGGGTCAGTCCGGGCTGCAGTTCGAAGAGCGCGCCGCCTGGGTGCCGGCCGCGGGCATCGGCTACCATCTCGGCGTCGACGGTCTCTCGGTCAGCCTGACGGCGCTGGTCGCGCTGCTCGTGCCGCTCGCGATCGTGGCCTCGGCCGATCAGGTGAAGGAACGCGCGAGGGCGTTTGTGCTGACGCTGCTGCTGCTCGAGGCGGGTCTCCTCGGCACGTTTCTCGCCCAGGATCTGGTCCTGTTCTACGTGTTCTGGGAAGCGATGCTCATTCCGATGTACTTCCTGATCGCGCTGTGGGGCGGGCCGGCGCGGCGCGGGGCCGCGATCAAGTTCTTGCTGTACACGATGACCGGCAGCGTGCTGATGCTGCTGGCCATCATCGCCGTATATCTGCAGGGCGGGCGCCTCCTCGGCGCGCCCACGTCCGATCTGCCGGCGCTGCTCGCACGGCCGCTCGGGTCGTCGCCGACGGTCGAGGCGCTGCTGTTCGGCGCGTTCGCGGTGGCGTTCGCGATCAAGATGCCCGTCTGGCCGCTGCACACCTGGCTGCCGGATGCCTACGCGGAGGCCCCGCCCGTCGTGACCGTGCTGCTCGCCGGGCTGATGGCCAAGGCCGGCGCGTACGGGCTGCTGCGGTTTTGTCTGCCGCTGTTTCCGGACGCGGTGCGCGCGTGGGGGCCGCTCCTCGCCTCGCTCGCGGTCGCCGGGATTCTGTACGGCGGCGCCGTGGCGTGGGCGCAGGGCGACCTGCGCCGGCTGCTCGCGTACGGGAGCCTCAGCCACATGGGCTTCATTCTGCTCGGCATCTTCGCGCTCGACGTCGAATCCGTGCAGGGCAGCGTGCTTCAGATGATCAACCACGGCGTCAGCACCGGGGCGCTGTTCGTGCTGGCGGGGATGCTGATCGGCCGGACCGGCCAGGCGCACACGAACGCGTACGGCGGCCTCGCCGCGGCGACCCCGGCGCTCGCGGCGGTGACGCTGATCGTCGTCGCGTCCTCGCTCGCGCTGCCGGGCACCAACGGGTTCGTGGGCGAGTTTCTGATCCTGCTCGGCGCGTTCCAGACGCATCCGGTCCACGCGGTGCTGGCCACGATAGGGGTCGTGCTCGCCGCGGCGTATCTGCTGGCGTTCGTCGGACGGATCTTTCACGGGCCGCTGCGCGCCGAACTTCGCGGCCTGCCGGACCTTCGTCCGCGGGAATACGCGGTGCTGGCGCCGCTCGTCGCGATCATCTTCTGGGTCGGGTTCGTGCCGGGGCCGTTGCTCGACCGCAGCGAGGCGACGGTGCGGGCGCTCCTCAAGGCGCCGGCCACGTTGATGCCGGCGGACTCGCCGCCGGCCAACACGAAATTCAATCCGATTCCGGCGACGGCGGCGAGTCCGCCGCGGGACCCGTCGAGCCGGCGTCCCGCGGTCCCGCGCGACCGTAACGGGGCCGCTCTGGACCCGGTGGTCCGGCCGTGACCTGGAACGACCTCGTCGCGGCGTCGCCGGAGGCGGTCCTCGTCCTCACCGCGTGCGTCGTGCTCATTCAAGATGCCTGGGCGACCGGCGGCGCGCTCGAAGCCGAGCGCCGGGGCGCCGCCACCACGTGGCTCGCGCTGGCCGGGGTGTGCGCGGCCGCGATCACCGCGGCGCCGGTCCCGTCGGATGCGGTCGCGGCCTTCGGCGGCATGTACGTCCGGGACGGCATCACGCGGCTCGCCGACCTCATCGCGCTTGGGACCGCGGGCGCCGGAGTGCTGCTCGCGGACGCGTACGTCCGCCGGATGCGGCTGCCGGCCGGCGAGTACTGCGCGCTCCTGCTCCTCAGCACCGTGGGCGCGATGCTGATGGCCGCGAGCCGCAATTTGATCGTGCTGTTTCTCGGCCTCGAGGTCCTCAGTCTGCCGCTCTACGTCCTCGCGGCACTCGCCCGGCGCAGCACACGCTCGCAGGAAGCCGGCCTCAAATACCTCCTGCTCGGCGCCTTTGCGACCGCGTTTTTCGTCTACGGCGTGGCGCTTGTGTACGGCGCGGCGGGCACGCTCGATCTGCGGGCCCTCGGCGCGGTGCCGGGGTCGCCGCTGCTCGGCGGCGGGCTCGCGCTGCTCACGATCGGCCTCGGCTTCGAGGCCGCGGTGGTGCCGTTTCACAACTGGGCGCCCGACGTATCCGAGGGCGCGCCTCTCCCGGCCGTGGCGTTCATGTCCGTCGCGGCCAAGATCGGCGCGTTCGCCGGGCTGATCCGGGTCTTTCCGCAGGGCCTCGCGCATTTGGCGCCGGTCTGGGGGCCGATGCTCCAGGCGCTCGCAATCGCCACGATGGTGCTCGGGAATCTTTCCGCGCTGCCGCAGACCAACGTGAAACGCTTGCTGGCCTATTCGAGCGTCGCGCACGCAGGCTACCTGCTGATCGGCGTGGCGGCGGGCGGGCCGGCCGGCACCGGCGCGGTGCTCTTCTACCTCGCGGTGTACGCGGCGATGAATTTGGGCGCGTTCGGCGTGCTGCTGCTCCTGGATCGGGGCGGGATGGAGGCCGACCGGCTGGACGACCTCGCCGGCCTCGCGGGCCGGGCGCCGTGGGCGGCCTGGGCGCTCGCCGTTTGTTTCGTCTCACTCGCCGGACTCCCGCCGGCCGGCGGGTTCTTCGGGAAATTGTACCTGTTCCGGGCCGCGCTGGGCGCGGGACAAACCGGTCTCGCCGTCGTGGGCGTGCTCACGAGCGTGGTGTCGGTCTTCTACTATATGCGCGTCGTCTACACCGCTTTCTCAGGCGAGGCGCCGGCGGACGTGGCGGTACGGCGGAGCGCGATGGCGGGCGCGGCGCTGACCGCGGCCGCCTCCGGCGTGCTGTTCTACGGGATCGTTCCCGCGCGGCTGACCGCCGCCGTCCAGCAGGCCGCCGCGTTGCTCAAGTAGAACCCACCCCATACGCTATGCTCACCGTGTGGCGCGCCCTGGCTCTGATCCTCTTAATTGTTCTCGCCGGCGCAATCTTCGCTAACAAGCTTCACCGTATCTATCGGCTCATTCGGCGGGGACGCGGGCCCGTGCCGCTCGCGCCGCTGCCCGCGAGGCTGCGTGACCTGGTGGTGCAGGTGCTCCTGCATCGGAGGGTGCTGCGCCGGCCGCTGTTCGGTCTGCTGCATCTGTTCATCTTCTGGGGGTTTCTCGTTCTGCTGACCACGATCGTCCAGGCCGCCGGCGAAGCGGTTCAGCCGGGCTGGACGCTGCCGTGGATCGGAGCGTCGCCGCTTCTCGCCTTTCTCCAAGATGTCTTCATCGCCTTGGTGTTGGGCGGCGTCGGGATGGCGGTGTGGGCGAGGGCGACCCTCCGGATCAAGCGTCTCGAGGGCCAGGACCGCCGCGGCGCCTACCTCATTCTGATCCTGATCACCGGTATCATGGTCGCGCTGCTGGTGTCGCGCGGCGCCCGGATCGTGCTCGAGCGCCCCGCGTGGGGGCCGAGTGCGGTGCTGTCCGGCCTCGTGGCGCGGCTCTTCGCCGCGGCGCCGCCGCCGGCCGTGCGGGCCGGGTACGAGACCGCGCTGTGGGGACACCTGCTCATCGTGCTCTACTTCCTGACGCTGATCCCCGACGGAAAGCACCTGCACCTGGTGAGCATCATCCCCAACATCATGTTGCGCAAGGCGCGCCATCGCGGCGCTCTCGAGCCGATCGACATCGAGCACGCCGAGGTCGCCGGCGTCTCGTCGCCGGAGCACCTGACCTGGAAGGATCTCCTGGACACCTTTGCCTGCATGGAGTGCGGCCGCTGTACGGAGGTCTGCCCGGCCAACAGCACCGGCAAGGAACTGGACCCCCGGCGGCTCCACACCGATCTGCGAAAGATGCTCGACCGGACGGGGGGATCCGGCCGCGGCGCGCGCGAGGGCGCACCCGCCCCCGCGCTGGTGGGCGGCGTGTTTTCCGACGATTTTCTGTGGCAGTGCCTGACCTGTGGGGCGTGCGTGGAAGAGTGTCCGGCCACGAACGACCACATCGACAAGATCGTGGGCATGCGCCGGCACCTGATGATGGAGCAGGCGCGGGTGCCCAAAACGATTGAAGAGGCCAATCGGAGCCTCGATGCGCGGGGCACGCCGTTTCGCGGCGCGGGGATTACCCGGACGGCGTGGGCGGACGGCCTGGACGTTCCGATCTCGAGCGACGGGCAATCTCCGGAGTGGCTGCTGTGGGTCGGCTGCGCCTCCGCGTTCAACGAGCGAAATCACGCGCCGTTGCGAGCCCTCGTGGACCTGTTGCGGCGCGGCGGGGTGGACTTCGCGATCCTCGGGGATGCCGAGCAATGCACGGGAGACCCGGCGCGGCGGATGGGCAACGAGTACCTGTTTCAGACCCTCGCCCAGAGGAACATCGAGACGCTGCGCGGCCACGGCGTCTCCAAGATCCTCACCGTGTGTCCGCACTGCTACAACACCTTGAAAAATGAATACCCGCAATTCGGCGGGTCGTTTGACGTGCAGCACTCCACGCAGCTGCTGGCCCGGCTGCTCGCCGAGGGACGCGTGACACCGGCCGCGCCGGTGGAGCGCACGATCACGTATCACGATCCGTGCTATCTCGGCCGGCATAACAGCGAGTACGAAGCGCCGCGGCAGGTCCTGGGGGCGCTGCCCGGGGCGCACCTCGTGGAGATGGAGCAGTGCCGCGAGCGGGGCTTCTGCTGCGGGGCCGGCGGCGGTCTCTACTGGGTGGACGAGCGGGTGGGCCAGCGCGTCAACCACGTGCGGGGCGGCCACATCACCGAGACCGGCGCGGACGTCGTCGCCACGGCGTGTCCCTTCTGCATGATGATGCTGGAGGAGAGCAGGGCGGCCAAGGAAGCCGCGTGGCGGCCGATGGACATCGCGGAGCTCGTGCGGAAGAGCGTCGCCGAGTAACTCCGGCGGCCCTTCCGGCCTGTGCCCGCGGGCTGCTGGAAGGGCCCCCGCTGTTAGCGTGTGCCGCTATTGCATTCCGGTGTCGTGTTCTTGGAGCACGCCCCACGTCAGGAGATCGTTGTCGATCGAAAACTTATCCGGGGGAGGAACCGCAGTAGACCGAGGACGCGGGCAGCCCTTCCGGGGTGGGGGTGTGCGGAAGGGCCGCCGCGGCCTCGGGTTTGTATCAACCCAACCTGCTGTCGTGCTCGACGAACGGTGCGGACGCCAGGTTGCTGTCGTGTTCGACGTACGGTGTGGCCGCCTGATTGCTGTCGTGCTCGACGAACGGCGCGGACGCCTGGTTGCTGTCGTGCTCGACGAACGGTGCCGACGCCTGGTTGCTGTCGTGCTCGACGAACGGTGCCGACGCCAGGTTGCTGTCGTGCTCGACGTACGGCGCGGACGCCTGATTGCTGTCGTGCTCGACGTACGGCGCTTTTGCCTGACTAAAGTCGTGCTCGACGAAGATCGGAGAGCCCGCCGCCGCCAGCACGATTGCCACCACGGAGAAACCGATCGCCTTCCGGATCGTTTCCATTGTCCTGCCTCCTCCCGATTTGGGCGGTTCGTTTTTGTTGACGCGATCATCGTACTCGTGCCGGGCCGGCACGGCGATGAACCCGCGCACGGCGCGGGCGTGAAACGCATCACACCGTCGACGCCGCGTGCCGGACCAGAGGCGCAGCCGGCAGGGCAGGATCGTTCCGGGGAAAGTCGAACAGGCGCCACGGATGACCGCGCGAGAGTTACTGGTCCGCAGCCCGCTGTTCGCCCAGCTCTCACCCGCGGAGCTGGAGAAGGTCGCCGCGCTCCTGCGGCGCCGCCGCTACCGGACCGGTGAGCCGGTGTTCCGCGAAGGAGATCCGGGCACCGCGCTCTACGTCGTGGAGACCGGTGAGGTGAAGATTGTCCTCGGCGGCGTGGAGGGCAAAGAGGTCGTGTTGTCGCTGCTCGGGCCGGGCGAGTTCTTCGGGGATCTCGCGCTCCTCGATGGGGAACCCCGATCGGCGGATGCGGTTGCGACCGGGCCCACCCAAGCGCTCGTTCTGCCGCGCGAGGATTTTCTCCGGCTTCTCCGCGAGTCGCCGTCGGTGGCGGTGAACGTTCTCGCCGCCTTGAGCCGGCGGCTGCGGCGCACGGATCGTCTGGTGCACGACGCCGCATTTTCCGACGTCCGGACGCGGGTGACGCGCCTTCTCGTCGAACTCGCCGAGACGCGGGGCGAACCCGTCGCCGGCGGCGTGGCGATCGGGCCGCGCCTCACCCAGGGCGACCTCGCCAGCATGGTCGGCGCCACCCGCGAGAGCATCAACAAGTGCCTGCGATATTACGTCGCGCAGGGCCTCGTCCGCCTCGAGCGCGGTCGCCTGGTGCTGACGAACATCGAACGGCTGCGCGCGCAGATCCTCTAGGCCTCGACCTTTTGCCCCGCCGATTGCGGGCGGCGGACGCCCGCCAGCGCAAGCGCGCGCAGTCTCGCCGCTGCGCGCCTGACCGCCGGCCAAGTCTTGGGCCTGGCAGCGTCAGCCTGTGACGCCGCTCGCTCCCGCTCCGCGTTCTTTATCGCTTCCGCTCGAAGGTCCTCGATGATCTTTTGAAGGCTGTAGTAGTCCGTCATCTCCGCCCTCCTCACGCGCCGTTAACTCGATCATTACCACGAGCCGGCCGGTTGCGCTGTGAGCCGGTTCATAGTGGCGCGAAGGGCTCGGTTCGTCACGGGCCGCGGAGCGATCGAGGCCGGGGCGTCGATTACAGGGTACGGGCGAGATAGTCCGCGGTCCGAATCGCGAGCGCCGTGATCGTGAGCGTCGGGTTGACGGCCGCGGGCCCGACGAACATGCTGGCGCCGACGACGAACAGATTCGGACAACCGTGCAGGGCGCCGAACGAGTCGACGACGCTGTCGGCCGCATCGCGGCCCATCCGGCACGTGCCCATGTGGTGGCCGCCGGAGTAAAACGTCTCGATCCCGCCGAGGTGCGCGTCGAGGGCCCCGGTCGCCTTGGCAAACCGGTCGAACAGTCCCCGCCCGTACGCGTACGTCGCCTCGTCGAACGAACTCAGGTCGTAGTGTACGTGCGCGTACGGGTCCCCGAACCGGTCCCGCGTCGAGGACAACGTGACGCTCCGCCGCGGTTCGGGCGCGGCCTCGCTGTGCAGCGTCACATCCCGCAGCATCGTCAGCGGCGCGAACCGTTCGAGCACCTCGGCGCCGCTTCGGGCGCCGGAGGCGGCGCCGGCCGACCACGGCACGATGTTCGCGGAGAACTCGACTTTGATGGCCCCGTGCCGGCCGCGCGTGGGAGGCGTCAGGAACTGGTGGCTCTGGCCGGTCCAGCGGCCGAGACGGCCCGGCATCACCCGCTCGGCGTAGCGCAGGTTCCCGCTCCAGAGATGGTGGAAGGCCAGACGCCGTCCCACCACATCGGCGAGCGGGACCCCGTCCGGATGGCGGTCGCGGCTCGACAGCAGCAGCAGGCGCGCGTTCTCGATCGCGCCGCCGGCAAGCACGATGGCCGGCGCCCGGTACTCCCGATCGGCGGCGGCCCCGTTCGGGCGGTAGACGAGCGACGCCGCGCGCCGGCCGGTGCGGCCGGCAACGATCCGCCGCACGGACGTCTCGCGGTGGATCACGCAGCGGCCGGTGGCCACGGCGCGGGCCAGATGGTAATTCGGCGAATAGCGGACCCCGATCGGACAGACGTCGCAGGCGCCGAAGTTCTGGCAGCCCGGCCGGTCGTCGTGGGCGGCGCGCGTGGCGGCCTGCGGCGTCGTGTGCACCACGATACCGGCCGCGCGAAGGCGCGCCGCGAGGATCCGGTCCTCGTAGCTCAACTCAAACGGCGGCAGGGGGAACGGCCGCGAGCGCGGCGGCGCGAACGGGTTGTCGGCGTCCGTGCCCGAGACCCCGAGCAGCGCCTCGGCGCGGCCGTAGTACGGCTCGAGATCGTCGTACTCGATCGGCCAGTCGTCGCCGAACCCATAGAGTGTCTTGGTGCGGAAGTCTTGCGGGATCATGCGCAGGGCGATCCCAGCCCAGTGCGTCGCTGTTCCACCGATCACCATGTGACGCTCATGGTCGACGTCGCCGCCGTACGTGCCGGACACCGTCAGGCCTTGAAGATCGGACGGCAGCCGGTAGGCGGGGTTGTCGTAACGGTGGACGAACCGGTCCTTAAACTGCGGCATGTGCGGATACGGATATGCCGGGCCGCGCTCGAAGATGTCGACGCGGTACCCGCGGGCGGTCAGGAGATACGCGATCGCGGCGCCGGCGATGCCGGACCCGACGATGGCGACCGCCGGCCGGTCAGCGCGGGGCACGGCGGTAGCGGTCGAGACCGCGCGGCGTCCCCGGCCAGCCTTCGTACCCCGTCAGGACCCACGCGTCGGTCTCCGCGAACAGGGCGAGCGCCTCGTCGAAGATGAACCGGTCGTACGCGGCCCAGACGCGTCCGCCGGCCACCATCCAGGCGGCGTCGAGCGCCGATCGGGGATCGCGCGCGCGCGACGCGGGACGGAGGACGCGCGCTTGGGCGGCCGCGCTACAGCCGGCGAACGCGCACCCCGCCGCGCGCCGCGCGTCGCGATCGACCCGCGCGGCGAAGCGGTCGTACAACGTGCGGTACCCGGGCAGATGCTCCGCCCGCCACCGGAAATACTCGGTGTAGTGGGAGGGTTCGATCGGCCTGCTGATGACCGAGCGCGCGGCGGCCACAAGGGTCGCGAGCGTCGCGTCCGTCACCGGTCCGGGGGCGGTCGCCTCGAGGGCCGGCGTCCAGGCCGGACCGCGGGGCCCGTCGAGCCACCGCCAGACGCCGAGCGCGGCGGCGCAGGCCCCCGCGGCGCCCAGCAACGTCCGGCGCGAGAGCCGGAGCCGCGCCGGCATCAGGACAGGGCAGGCCTCCGGTCGGCCCACGGCTGCCGCGCTTCGAACGCCGCGGCGGCACGGAGCACCGCCGCGTCCGTAAACCGCGGGCCGACGATCTGCAGTCCGACGGGGAGGCCCGCGGCGGTCCAGCCGGCCGGCACCGTGACGGCAGGGTATCCGAGCATGTTAATCGGGAACGTGAATGCGAGCCACCCGAGCGCGCCGACGGCCTTCCCCCCGATTTCCTCGTACACGTGCCGGCCGAGCGGAAGCGGCGGTGCGGCGAGCGTCGGCGTCAGCAGCAGATCGTAGGTCGTGAAGAACTCGCGGAACGCGTCGTTCAACGTGCGCCGGACGTTGGCGGCCTGGACGAAGTCGACGGCGCTCGGGCGCTGTCCCATTTCGATGTAGCGCACAAGCCCGGGGTCCATCTTTGCCCGCCACTCCGCGAGATAGCCGGTGAGCCGCGCGGCCACGGACGCGGGGAAGAGCGTGCCGAACGCCTCCGACGGGTCGGCGAAGCGGGGCGACGCCTCGTCGACGCGCGCGCCCGACTCCTCGAGCCGCCGCGCCGCCGCCTCGGCGAGGTGCCGCACCTCCGGATCGACGGGAGCGTAGCCCCAGTCCGGCGTCCAGGCGGCCCGGACGCCCGCGAGGCCGCCCTCGGCCGCGCCGATCCAGTTTGTCCCATCGTCGGGCAGCGACGCCAGGTCCCGCGCATCCGGCCCCGCGATTACGAACATCGCGAGCGCCGCGTCCCGCACCGTGCGGGTCATCGGCCCCGCGTGCGACAGCGTCTCCAGACCCCCGAAGACCGGCGCCATGGGCACGCGCCCGAGCGTCGGTTTGAAGCCGACGATCCCGCAGCAGCTCGCCGGGATCCGGATCGAGCCGCCGGCGTCCGTGCCGATCGTGAGCGGCCCTATCCCCGCCGCGACGGCCGCGGCGCCGCCGCCCGTGGATCCCCCCGGCGTGTGATCGAGACTCCACGGGTTGCGGGTCGCGCCGAAGACCGGATTGTCGGTCGTCGCACGATAGCCGAACTCGGGCGAGTTCGTCATGCCGACGATCACCGCCCCCGCCGCGCGAAGCCGTTCGACCGCGGGCGCGTCCTCGGGCGCGACGAAGCGCTCGAAGATCCGCGACCCCCACGTTGTCCGCACGCCCTTGACCATGATGAGATCTTTGATCGTGACGGGCACGCCCGCCAGCGGGCCGGTCGCCTCTCCGCGCGCGAGGCGCGTCTCGACGTCGCGCGCCGACGAGCGGGCCAGGTCTTCCGTGACGGTCACCAGTGCGTTGATCGACGGGTTCACCGCGGCGATCCGGTCGAGCACGGCCTCGACCGCCTCCGTGGGTGACACGCGCTTGGCGCGGATGGCGCCGGCGAGCTCCGCCGCCGGCATGAAACACAGCTCAGTCGCGTTCATGGACGCACCTCGCGTTGAGTAGTCGACGCGGACGCCATCGTGTTCGGCCTCGCGGGGCTGGCGTCCGTCCGGCGCCGGCCGGTCCACAGAAACCAGAGCCCCCATCCGAGCAAGGCCAGCGCGGCGATCTGGCCGAGCGTCAAGAAGAGCGGCGTGCGGTCTTCGGGGCGCAGCAGGTCGAGCAGGAACCGCAGCACGGACGAAGCGACGATCGCGGACCACCAGACCACGCCGTCAAACAGCCGCCGCCGCGCCACCGCCAGGACGCCGGCAAGGATCGCTAGCGTTCCCGCGATCTCGTACAGCGGCAGCGGATGCCGGGGGCCGCCGGGCAGGCCCGGCGCAGCGACGCCCCACGGCAGCGACGTCGGCGCCCCGAAGAGCTCGCCGTTCATGAAGTTGCCCCAGCGCACCAGCACGATTGCCACGAGCACCGCGGGCGCCATCGCGTCGAGCAGCCGCCACACCGGCACCCGGTGCCGAGGGCACCACCAGGCGAGAAAGACGAGCCCCGCCGCGATCGAGCCGTGCGAGGCGAGTCCGGCGTAGGGCGGGAGGACGGCCGCGAGCGGCCGGCCGGCGAACTCCGAGAGGTGCGAGAGGACATATCCGGCGCGCGCCCCGACCACGAGGACCGCGAGGAACGGCACCGCGAGCGCATCGACGACGGCCCGGTCGATGCCGACGCGCGCGGCGAAATGGGCGGTGATCGGGATCGAGACAAACAGAGCGAGGCCCATCATGACGCCGTACCAGCGAACGGTCAGCGGGCCGATCTGGAAAAGCATGGGATGCATCGAGGCTAGTATAGCAATTGCGGTCCGCGATCGGCCCGTGGCCGGCGGCGCCGGCGGAGCGCGGGCAAGCGCTGCACCGCGATCATGACCCGGCCCCGAGTCCGGAGTCAGCGCGAGCGGGACTGAATATTTGCGGCGCCGGTCTGGAGCGGTGCGCAATTGGTTGGTAGTGGGTCAATCTGAAGGGGGCAGAATAGCTCGCAAACTGTTTGAGCAAGGTTGGCGGTACGCTTGATAAAATCGCGACAGGCGACCTGTGTGGAAGCAATCTGTTTGTTCTTGCTTCACCGTTTGTAACTATGGGTCCGCGGGAGAGAAATATGGACGAACTGACACCGTCTCTTGCCGTTGAAACGGAGGCGCTACGGGAAGCATACGCCGCACTCAACCGGAACGACATTCCGGAAGTGGTGAAATCATTTGACCCGCAGATCGAGTGGATCGAACCGCCCGAGTTAGGTGGGACATATCACGGGCACGCACGAGTGGAGGCACATCTGTCGCAGGCACGCGAGAGTTGGGCCGAAGGAAGTTGCGAGCCGGAACGGTTCATTGTCGCCGGCGATAAGATCATTGTGTTCGTTTATGTGCGAGTGAGACTGAAACACGAGACGGAATGGCGCGAAGGGCGTCATGCGGATGTCTACACCTTCCGCAACGGCAAGGTGACTCAGATGCGCATATTCCCCGACACGCAGCAGGCTCTCGAATGGGCTGGAGTCAAAGCCTAGCTCCAAACTGACCCACTACCGATTGGTTCGGTCGATGTCGTAGGTCAATGATCCTGTCCCCCTAATGGGTTCATGAAAATGTCACTCCCTGCAGTTTGAGGTGCTTGCGGCGGATCTCTTCGCTCATAGTTCGCCGCCACGGGTGATCGGCTGACGGCGTGTGGGCTGGAGAGCGCGGTGGCTGCGGTGGGGGGCTGGGTCGGCGAACGTGCTGCCGATGGGAGAGTGGTTTGGCCCGGAGCCGGTGGCCGCGGTAGTAGACGGCCAGCGTGCCATTGAGGCGGGCATAGACGTCGACGCGAGTGCCGGTGTAGCTGCGGCCGCCCGGGCCGGGCGCAAGTTGCAGCAGGCGGCCGTCGAGCGAGATGGTGTTGTCGTGGCTGACGGTGCGCTGGTACTTAAAGCAGCAGATGCGGTCGAGATGAGGCGGGGCGGGTTGCCACGCCGGCTCGGGATCGGCGGCTGGCTGGGCGAAGCGCGCGTTGTAGCGCGGGAGAAAGTGATCGAGGACGCGCTGGGCGTCGGCGAGCGTGCGGGCCTGCGCGAGCCGCAATTCGACGACGAGGCGATCCTGGAAGGTGCCAAAGAGACGTTCGATGCGGCCCTTGCCCTGGGGCGAGGACGCGGGGATCCAGGTGATGCCTAATTCCTGGAAGGCGCGGCCGAGCTGCGTCGAGGGCACGGTATCCGTCAATTGCTCCATCACGGACCGGGGCGTGCGGGGATCGCGATGAAACAAGCCGTGGCGATCGGTGTAGGCGCCAGCGGGGACACCATAGCGTTGGATGAGGCGGCGGAGAAGCAGGAAATAGCCATGGGCGTCTTCCTCCGGGCGAAAGACCCCGGCGAGGACTTCGCCGGTGGCGTCATCGATGGCGGCGAGAAGCACGAGCCAGGGCCCGCGATCTTCGAGCCAGGAATGGTGGCTGCCGTCCAGCTGGACGAGGAGCCCGGCCTGGGGCATGCGCTCGCGGCGGCGACGATGGCGGGGCGGGCGGCGCGTGCGAGGACTGCCGATGCCGGCGGCACGCAGCAGGCGCTGCACGGTCTTGCGGGACACCCGGATGCCCTCACGGTCCGCGAGGAATTCGGTGAGCTGGTGATCATTCACACCGGTGTAGAGGGTCCGCGCGAGACTCAGGATGCGGGCGCGGATTTTCTCAGCGAGCCGGCGTGGGGACGGCCGGCCGCGGTTGCCATGGGCAAGGCCGCCGGGCCCTGCTGTTCGAGCCGTCGTCGGAGCCGCCGAATGTGTCGTGGCGACAGAGCCAAGAGCCGGGCGGCTTCCCGGCCGCGCAGGACCCCGTCAAGGACCCGGGACAAAACGTGCATGCGCTGGTGCTCCCGCTGGGTCAAGGTGATCGTCTCCCTCGTCATGAGAGGACATATTCACTGACCCATTAAGGGAGGACAAAATCATTGACCTATTACACGATTGGTTCGGTCGATTGACACCCGCGGGTGTGTATGCTAACGTAAGCCACAACTGAATAGCAACTCTTATCCAGAGTGGTCGAGGGACGGGCCCGATGACACCCGGCAGCCTACCAGGTTTTCCCGCCTGGTGTGGTGCTAAATCCCGCGGAAGAACCAATTCCGGTAGATAAGAGGGAGAAGATCCCCCTCGGAGTTGGGAGGGGGATTTTTGTTGCGTCCAAATGCGGGCGCGACGCGAACGGGATGGGAGGGGAGAGATGGGAGCAACGGGGCTGATGTGTCGCGAGTGTGGCCGGCGGTACGCGCTCGATCCGATCTTCGTGTGCGAAGCTTGTTTCGGTCCGCTCGAAGTCGAGTACGATCACGGCGGGCTCGCCGGTGAGGCGCTGCGGACGCGGATACTCTCCGGTCCGGCGTCGATCTGGCGGTACCAGGATTTTCTTCCGGTCCAACGCGTGCCGGCTTGGGACCTCGCTCCCGGTTATACGCCGCTCGTCCGGGCCGAACGGCTCGGCCGGGTCCTCGGGCTCCGCAACCTGTACCTCAAGAACGACACCCGCAACCCGACGTGGTCGTTCAAAGACCGCGTCGTGGCGTGCGCGCTCGCCGCGGTCCGCACGTTCGAGTTCACCGTGGTGTCCTGCGCAAGCACCGGCAACCTGGCCAACGCCGTCGCCGCGCACTCGGCGAAGGCCGGGCTCCGGGCGGTCGTTTTCATCCCGACCGGTCTCGAGCACGCGAAGGTCGTCACCACATCGGTCTACCGCCCGACGGTCGTCGAGGTGGAAGGCACGTACGACGACGTGAACCGGCTGTGCCTCGAGATCGGGGAAGAGCACCGTTGGGCGATCGCCAACGTCAATCTGCGGCCGTACTATTCCGAGGGCGCCAAGACGCTCGCGTTCGAAGTCGCGGAGCAGCTCGGCTGGCGCGCGCCGGACCGCGTCGTGGTGCCGGTCGGCTCGGGCAACATGTTCGTGAAGATCCAGAAAGGCTTCGAGGAGTTCCAGCGGCTCGGCGTGATCCCGCAGCATACGGTCCGGATGACCGCGGCGCAGGCGGAGGGATGCGGGCCGGTCGCGACCGCCTACCACGCCCAAACCGAGACCGTCGTGCCGGTGATCCCGAACACCGTGGCCAAGTCGCTGGCGATCGGCAATCCAGCCGACGGACCGTACGTGCTCGACATCGCGCGCCGGACGGGCGGGGCCGTCGAGGCCGTCTCGGACGAGGAAACGGTCGAGGCGATCCGGCTGCTGGCCGAGACCGAGGGCCTGTTCACGGAGCCGGCCGGCGGCGTCACGGTCGGCGTGCTGCGCAAACTGGCGCTCGCCGGCGCGATCGATCCGGGCGAGACGGTGGTCGCCTACATCACCGGCATCGGGCTGAAGGCGCTCGAGGCGGTGGAGTCGCATCTGGCGGCACCCGTGCGGATCAAGCCGACGCTGGCGTCGTTTGAAGAGCGGGTGCTGCAGGCCGCGCCCGCGTAGATCGTTACCGGCAGGACACGCATCTTTGGCCCGCGCCGCAGGCCCAGAAGCGGGCGGAGGTCCTGCGTCAGACAGCAAGGTCCCGCGTTAGACGGGGAGGGAGTGTGTTCATGTCGGTACGTGTACGGATTCCCACGCCGCTGCGCCAGCTGACGAACGGCGAGCGGCTGATCGAGGTCGGCGCCGCCGACCTCGCGCAGGCGATCGACGAGCTGGATCGCCGCTTTCCCGGGATGCGCGCCCGGCTCGTGGACGAGCAGGGCGAAGTGCTGCGGTTCGTCAACATCTTCGTCAACGAGCGCGACATCCGGTTCCTCGGCGGGCTCCGGACGCCGCTCGCCGACGGCGCGGAGGTATCGATCGTCCCCGCAATGGCCGGCGGTTAGCACGCGGCCTGGGCCGAGGAGCCCGGCACCCCGCGCCGAAGGCAGATCCGTGACGGCGAAGCCCCACCATACGCGGCCGCGCGCCGGCGAAACACCCGCGGACGTTCCCCGCCGGATCGAGGCGCTGCGCGAGCAGATCCGGCATCACATTCATCGGTATTTCGTGCTCGACGCCCCCGAGATCTCGGACGAGGCGTACGACGCGCTGGTCCAGGAACTGCGCGATCTCGAGGCCGCCCACCCGGGCCTCGTTACCCCCGATTCACCGACGCAGCGGGTCGGGGCGCCGCCGTCCGCGGCGTTCCAGACCGTCACGCACCCGTACCCGATGCTCAGCCTCGCCAATGCGTTCACCGAGGACGACCTGCGGGCGTGGCACCGTCGCGTCGTCGCCGCGCTCGGCGGACCGGACGCGCGGATCGCGTTCGTCTGCGAGCTGAAGATGGACGGCGCGGCCGTCTCGCTCGTCTACGAGCGCAGCGTGTTTGCGCGCGGCGCCACCCGGGGCGACGGCGTCCGCGGCGAGGACGTCACGCCGAACCTCCGCACGGTCAAACCGGTGCCGCTGCGCCTGCGGGCTGCGGTGACTCCGGTCCCCGATTTCGCCGAGTTTCGCGGCGAAGTCTACCTGCCGGCGCAGGCGCTCGAAGCGGTGAACGAGGAGCGGGCCCGCGCCGGTCAGCCGCTGTTCGCGAATCCCCGCAACGCCGCGGCGGGATCGCTGCGGCAGCTCGATCCGGCGGTCACGGCATCGCGGCCCCTGGGGTTCTTCGTGTATCAGGTGGGAGCGGTGCCGGGCGTCCGCTTTCGCACTCACTTCGACGCGCTCCGGTGGGCCGAGAGTCTCGGGATGCCGGTCAACCGGCACACGCGCCGGCTGGAGACGCTCGATGAGGTGCTGCGGTACATCGGTGAGTGGCAGATCGCACGGGCGACGCTGCCGTACGGGACGGACGGCGTGGTCGTCAAAGTGGATTCGCTGGATCAGCAGGCCGAGCTGGGGGCGACGAGTCAGGCGCCGCGCTGGGCGATCGCGTACAAGTTTCCCGCCGAAGAGGCCGAAACGCGGGTCGCCGGCATCTTCGTAAGCGTCGGCCGGACGGGTGCCTTGACGCCGGTCGCGGACCTCGAGCCCGTGCGGGTCTCCGGTGTGATCGTCCGCCGGGCGGGACTGCACAACGAGGACGAGATGCGGCGCAAGGACGTGCGCATCGGGGACCGGGTGATCGTCCGGCGGGCCGGCGAGGTCATCCCCGAGATCGTCCGGGTGCTGACGGACAAGCGCACGGGCGAGGAGCGGCCGTTCGAGATGCCGGCCGTGTGTCCGATCTGCGGCTCGCCGGTCGAACGGCGTCCGGGCGAGGCGGTCGCGCGCTGCACCGGCGGTGCGATCTGTCCGGCGCAGATCCTGAACCGCCTGATCCATTTCGCCTCGCGGGGCGGCGTCAACATCGACGGCGTGGGCCCCCGATTCTTACAAGGGCTGCTCGACCGCGGGCTGATCGAGGATCCCGCGGACCTCTACCGGCTGACCAAGGAGCAGATCCTGACCCTCGAGCGGATGGCTGAGAAGTCGGCGGAGAACGTAATTGCGGCGATCGACCGGAGCCGGCGGCCGGCGCTCGGCCGTCTGATCTACGCGCTCGGGATCCGGCACGCCGGCGAGCACGTCGCGGAGCTGCTGGCGGCGCGGTTTCGAACACTCGAAGCGCTGGCGGAGGCGTCCGCGAACGAGATCGCGGCCGTGCCGGGAATCGGGCCGACGATCGCCGAAAGCGTCGCGGCGTTCTTTGCCAAGGACGCGTCCCGGGCGCTCGTGCGCAAGCTGCGGCAGGTCGGTGTCGAGCCGGCGCCGCCTGAGGCGGCCGTGGCGGGCCCGCTGGCCGGCAAGAGCTTTGTCTTTACCGGGACGCTTGCCGCGATGTCCCGCCGCGACGCCGCCGGCCGCGTCGCCGCGCTGGGGGGCGCCGCCGTCGAGACGGTGACCAAGAACACCGACTACCTGGTGGCGGGGGACGAACCGGGCAGCAAGCTCGCGCGCGCGAAAAAGGCCGGTGTGCGGGTGCTGGACGAGGCGGAGTTTCTGCGGCTTCTGGAAGAGGGATCTTCGTGAGGCCCCGGCCTCGCCGGCGCGGCGGCCGCCGCCGGGGCCGGCCGGTCCTCACGTGGATCGTGGTCATCGCCGCGCTGGTCGCGGCCGCGGTGGTCGCCGGCCGGACCTTCCGGACGGCCCCGCCGCGGGGTCCCGCGACAGGACCCGCCCGGACCGAGGTTCAGGTGTTCTTCGTCCGCACCGAACCGGGCGGGCGCTCGCAGACCTTGGCCGCCGTCCGCCGGCAGGTCGTCGGCGGATCGCGGGAGGCGCTCGCGGCCGCGGCGCTGCGGGCACTGCTCGACGGTCCGTCCCGCGCGGAACGATCACGCGGGCTCACGACCGAAATCCCTCCGGGCACGGCGCTGCGTGCCCTGACGCTCGCACGCGGCGTCGCGACCGTCGATCTCGGCGTGGCCTTTGCGCAGGGCGGCGGGTCGAGCAGCATCCTCGCGCGTGTCTGGCAGGTCGTCTATACCGCGACCCAGTTCCCGGACGTCACGGCCGCGCAACTGCTCATCGGCGGCCGCCGGGTGGACACGCTCGGCGGCGAAGGGCTGCTCATCGGCGCGCCGATGCGCCGGCCCGCCGCGATCCCGACGTTCTGACAGGAGGCGCGAATGCGCAGGAGGTCCCCCGTAAGAGGGGGAGGGACCGCTTCCGGGATGGGAGAATAGGCGGGCAATGCCCCGCGAAATCTTCGCCGACGAGATCGAGCGATTTCTAGAAGCGCTCGACGGCGTGTCTTCCGCGCGCGTCCTCACCGGCCCGGGGGGCGACATTTCGTACGTCTATGTGACGACCGAGAGCGCCTCCGACACGCGCGGGCTGCGCCACGGGGTTCTTGCGGCGCTGCAGTCGCGGTTCGGCATTCCGATCGACGACTGGCGGGTGCGCGTCACGCAGCTGCGGGCGGGCGTGCAGCCCACGGAGATTCCGGATTTTCGCGTCGTCCGCGTCGAAGAAACGGCAACGGCCGTCGACCTCGCGGTCACGGTGAAGCTGCAGTGGACGCGCGGCTCCGACGTACGGTCCGCGACGGGCCAGGCGCGCGGCCGGGGCGGCGGCGCCCAGCGCCCCCGCGCGCTGGCCGCGGCCACGATCGCCGCGGTGCGGGACGCCCTCGACGTGCCGTACGCCGACCTGAGCCTGGACCGCGTCGGCACGGTGACGTTCCTCGACCGGCCGGTGGTTCTCGTGGCCCTTTCCGTGCGCGCGGACCCGCAGGGGCGCGTCGGCGAGCCGCAGGCGTTTGTCGGGACCGCGTTCAGCGACGCGGCGTTCGCCGCGGTCGCGCCGGGCGACGGGGCCGAGCCGGTGATCACGGCCGCGCTCGACGCCGTGACGCGGTGGTTGCTTCACGCCGCGTTCGCCGTGGACCCCTCGCTCTCCCAGCACCGGCGGGACCGGCTCGAATCGATGCGCCGCTTCGTGCAGGACGCGGCGGCCGAGCCGGGCCCCAGCCCGCCTCGGACCCCGGATCACGACGAGCTCGAGCCCCCCGCGGGGTTGCGTGACGTCGCCGCCGGCTCTGGTTTCACGGCGGCGGAGCCGCTTCAATTTCACGGCGGTCCGCCGGCCGGCGGCGGCCGCGGCACCCCGCGGATCCCGCCGGTCCACCCGTTGCCGGCGAGGCGTCTCGACTCCGTCGCTCGTGGGCATGGCCCCGCTGATCCGCCGGCGCGCGACTCGGATCCGGTCGACGGTCCCGAGACCGGTCCGCGGGCGGCGGGTCCGCGCACGAAGGGGGAGGCGGAGATGAGCCTGGAGCACGATCCGCCGGACGCGGCATCCGGGGTGCGCGCCGTGCGCGGCTCCGGCGTGGAGGACGGATTCTACCGATCGCTGGTCGCCGAACGGACGCCGGTCCACCTGCGCTGCCGGGACGGCTACGAGGTCGCCCGCGCGGTCGTGCGGGACGCCGGGACCTACGCGCTGCTCGTCGAGACCCCGGACGGGCTCGAGCTGTTCTTCAAGCACGCCATTATCTCGATTCGCGTCCTGTCCAAGCCGGCCGCGCAGGCGTAGGAGAGCGGCGGGGTGTCGGAACAGGGGGACCGGCGCCTCGAAGAGTTGCGCATGCGCCGCGGCCGCGCCGAGTCGGGCGGCGGAGCGGAGCGGATCGCCCGGCAGCACGACGCCGGCAAACTCACCGCGCGCGAGCGCGTCGCCGAGCTCCTCGATCCCGGTACCTTCGTCGAACTGGACCGCTTCGTCGCCCACCGCGCCACGGAGTTCGGCATGGACAAGACGGAAGCTCCGGGCGACGGCGTCGTCACGGGCTACGGCGCCGTCTACGGCCGGCTGGTCTACGTTTTCTCTCAGGACTTCACGGTCCTCGGCGGCTCGCTCGGAGAAGCGCACGCCGCGAAGATCTGCAAGATCATGGATCTCGCCGTGCGCAACGGCGCGCCGGTGATCGGCCTCAACGATTCCGGCGGCGCCCGCATCCAGGAGGGCGTCGCGAGCCTCGGCGGCTACGCCGAGATCTTCCTGCGCAATACGCTCGCCAGCGGCGTGGTGCCGCAGATCTCGGCCATTCTGGGGCCGTGCGCGGGCGGCGCAGTCTACTCGCCGGCGATCACGGATTTCACGATCATGGTGCGGGGCACAAGCTACATGTTCGTCACCGGGCCGCAGGTGGTCAAGACGGTGACGCGCGAGGAGGTCACCCTCGAGGACCTCGGCGGCGCGGAGGTCCACGCCGCCCGCAGCGGCGTCGCGCACTTCGTCGCGGACTCCGACGAAGACGCGCTCGCCCTGATCCGGCGGCTGCTCACGTTTCTGCCGCAGAACAATCTCGACCAGGTGCCGCGCGCGGACGCCGCGGACGATCCGGCTCGCATGGACCCGTCGCTCGATACCCTCGTGCCGGCGGATCCGAACCGGCCGTACGACATGCGGGACGTGATCGCGCGCATCGTCGACCGGGGCGACTTTCTCGAAGTGCACGAGCTGTTCGCGCCGAACCTCGTGGTCGGCTTCGCGCGGCTCGGCGGCCGGTCCGTCGGCGTGGTCGCGCAGCAGCCCGCGGTCCTGGCCGGCGTGCTCGACATCAACAGCTCCGTGAAGGGCGCGCGGTTCGTCCGATTCTGCGATGCGTTCAACATCCCGCTCGTCACCTTTGTCGACGTGCCGGGGTTCCTGCCCGGTACGGCGCAGGAGCACGGCGGCATCATCAAGCACGGGGCGAAGCTGCTCTACGCGTACTGCGAGGCCACGGTGCCGAAGCTCGCTGTGATCACCCGCAAAGCCTACGGCGGCGCCTACGACGTGATGTCGAGCAAGCACATCCGCGGCGATCTCAATCTGGCGTGGCCGACCGCGGAGATCGCCGTGATGGGGCCCGAGGGCGCGATCGACATCGTGTTCCGCCGCGAGCTCGACGCCGCCTCCGACCGGGAGGCGATGCGGGCCCGTCTCGCCGCGGAGTACCGCGCCAAGTTCGCGACGCCGTACGTCGCGGCGTCGCGCGGCTACATCGACGACGTGATCGAGCCCCGCGAGACGCGGCCGCGCCTCATCTCGGCGCTTGAGATGCTCGCCGGGAAGCGCGACCGCAACCCGCCGCGCAAGCACGGCAACATTCCCCTGTAAGTAGGGGTGATGCCTGGCGGCGGCCGGCCGCGCACATTTCGTCCGGCATGACTCCGCGCCGCGCGGCGCGAACAGCCTGATCGTGAACCGCCCCGAGCGCCCGAAAGGCCGCCCTCTCCGCAGCGTGCTCGTCGCCAACCGCGGCGAGATTGCGCTGCGGGTGATCCGCGCCTGCCGCGTGAGCGGGCTTGGGGCCGTCGCGGTATACAGCGACGCGGACCGCGCGGCGCCACACGTCGCGGCGGCCGACGAAGCCTACCGGATCGGGC
>DASYXS010000099.1:0-37166 GCA_035934535.1 bacterium | reverse complement strand
CGCTCCTGGCCCACAGCGGGGCCGCGGTGCGTCTCGCGAAGCGCGCGGTCGTCGCGGGCGGCCGTGAATCCCTCCTGCGCGCGCTGCGGGACGCCACGAACCTGTACACGTCGGAGCTCGTCGCGACCGCGGACGCGGCGGAAGGCATCGCCGCGTTTCTCGGAAAGCGCGCGCCGGTTTGGAAGCACGCGTAGCGGTGATCGCGCCGGCGCGGCACACGCGCCGGCCGGACGGGGGAGGAGCATGGTGGCCACGGGCGAGCGGGTGCAGGGCCGGGTCAAATGGTTCAACGTGAACGGCGGTTTCGGGTTTATCGGCGGTCCCGGCGGTAGCAAGATCTTCGTGCACTACACGGCGGTCGCAGCCCCCGGCCCGGCGTTCCTTCGTGAGGGCGAGACCGTGGAGTTCACCGTCTTCGAGGGCCTGGAAGGCCTTCAGGCGTCCGACGTGCGGAGAGTCGCCTAGGCATGATTCCGGAGGCCGAGGTCGTCGTCATCGGGGGAGGCGTCCACGGCGCGAGCGTCGCGTACCATCTCGCCAAGGCCGGCAGGCAGGTCGCGCTGCTGGAACGGCGCACCGTTGGAGCGGGATCGTCGGGGGCGTCGGGCGGCATCATCCGCTGCCACTACTCCAATCCGCCGATGGTCCGGCTGGCACACCGGGCGGCCCAACTGTGGCCGCGACTCGCGGATGAACTGGGATCGCCGGTCGACTACGTACGCAACGGGTTCGTCGCGACCGTCGGCGCCGCCGACGCCGCGAGCATGCGGCGCGTCGTCGAGATGCAGCGGCAGGTGGGCGTGGACGCCGAGCTGATCGAGCCCGAGGAGGTCCGCCGCTGGATCCCGGGCTTTGCCCACGACGGCCTGGCGCTTGCCGCCTACGAGGCGGAGGCCGGCTACGCCGATCCCTACTCGACCGCCGCGGCGTTCGCGAATGCGGCGCGGGAGCTCGGCGCCGCGATCTATCCGGGAGTCGCCGTGGTCGACATCATGAGAAACGGCGCGGTCTCCGGAGTCGCGACCGACCACGGCTCGATTCGCACGCCGCTCGTGGTCAATTGCGCGGGCGCCTGGGCGCCGCAGATCGCCCGGATGGCCGGGGTGACATTGCCCATCAAGCCGGGGCTGCTCCAGATGGTCGCGTTCAACCCCCGGCACGGCGGGTGGACACCCACGAGTCCGACGTGGATCGATATCACCACCATGACGTATTGCCGGCCGGACGCGATGGGCCTCATGCTCGCCGGCGGCGGCTCGGCCGAGAACGCCGAGTTGGAGACGGACGCGCCCGATCTGGATACCGACCCGCCTCGGCCGTCCATGATGTTTGAGGCCGAGATCCACGACAATCTCGTCCGGCGCTGCCCGTGGGCGGAGCGGATGTCCCGTGTCCGCTCGTGGTCGGGACCGGACGGCATCAGCCCGGACTTCCATCTCATCTTCGGTCCGGTGCCGGGCGTCCGCGGCTATCTTCAAGTCGTCGGCGGCAGCGGCAATTCGTTCAAGCTCTGTCCGGCCACGGGCGAAGCCGTCGCGGAATACGTCACGACCGGACGCTGCTCGTACGTCGATCTCGAGGCGTTCAGCATTACGCGCTTCGCCGAGCACCGCGAGTTTCGCGGCGGGTACCGGATGCACATCACCGGATAACCACGATCGCGTCTGTCCTCGCGGCCGCCTCGTAACCGGCCTCCCGTGTTTGCATCATCCAAATGAGCCGGACGCTTCATTGTCTTTCCCGGCGGTCGCCCGCATAGTGAGGGTCAACCGACCGGTTGGTCGGCTCGCGCGCGATGCGCGCACGCACCGCGATCGGGGAGGGCGCGCCCGATGGGACTGACGATGGCGGAGAAAATCCTCGCCCGCGCCTCCGGCCAAACCGCGGTGGTCCCCGGCCAGTTCCTCACGGCCCGTGTCGATGCGGCGCTCCTCCACGACATCTTTGCGGTGCCCGTCTTCGAGATGCTGCGCGGGTCGGGCTTTTCGTCGGTGTGGGACCGCGCCCGCGTACTGGTCGTGCTCGATCACCTGGTGCCCGCGCCGTCGGTGGCCGCGGCCGAGGTGCACCGCCGCATCCGCGAGTTCGTGCGCGAGTTTGAGATGCTGCATTTTTTCGAGGCCGGGACCGGGATCTGCCACCAGCTCGTCGCCGAGCGGGGCCTGGCGCAGCCCGGGCAGCTCCTTCTCGGCACCGACTCGCACACGACCACCGCCGGCGCCCTCGGGATCGGCGTCACCGGCATCGGCACCTCCGAGATGGCGTACGTCCTGGCCACCGGAGAGTTGTGGTTTCAGGTCCCGCCGACGATTCGCGTAGACTTGGCCGGCCGGCTGGCCGCGGGCGTGATGTGGAAGGACGCGGTGCTGGAGCTCGCCGGGCAGATCGGCAGCGACGGCGCCCAGTACCAGGCGCTGGAATTCGGCGGGCCGGCGGCCGCCGACGTCGACATCGCCGGCCGGCTGACGATCGCCAACATGGCGGTCGAGCTCGGCGCGAAGTTCGGCCTCTTTCCGGCGGACGGGGCGACCGTCCGGCACTTTCGCCGGCGCAACATGGACGTGGACGCGTTTGGCCCCGATGTGGATGCGCGGTACGCGCGCACCGTGCGCCTCGATCTGGAGGAATTGGGCCCGCGGGTCGCGCTGCCGCACGCCGTCGACCACGTGAAGCCGGTCCAGGCCGTCGAGGGCGTCCCGATTCATCAAGCGTTCATCGGTTCGTGCACGAACGGCCGCCTCGAGGATCTGCGCGTCGCGGCCCGGATCCTCGCGGGCCACCGCGTCCATCCGCGCACGCGTCTTCTGGTGGCTCCGGCGTCGTCGCAGGTCGAGCGCGACGCGATGTCGGAGGGGCTGCTCGCGACCCTGGTGGACGCCGGCGCGCTCCTGATGCCGGCCGGCTGCGGGCCGTGCTTCGGCGGGCACGGCGGGGTGCTGGCGGCCGGCGAGCGCTGCATCGGGACGCACAACCGCAACTTCCCCGGGCGGATGGGCAGTCCGCAGGCGGAGATCTTTCTCGCGTCGCCCGCGACGGTGGCCGCGAGCGCCGTTCGCGGCCGCATTACGGATCCCCGCCGCATGCTCTCCCCATCGCCGGTGTGGCGATGAGCGCCGAAGAGTCGGGCCTTCGCATTCTCGGCCGGGCGTGGTGCTTCGGCGACGATATCAGCACCGACGCGCTGTCGCCGGGCGCCTACGCGGTCGCTCCGCCCGAAGTCCGCGCCGCGCACACGCTGGAAGCGGTCAATCCACGATTCGCCGCCGAGGTGCGCCCGGGAGACGTGGTGGTGGCCGGACAGAACTTCGGCTGCGGGAGCAGCCGTGAGACGGCGCCGGAAGGGCTCAAGGCGCTCGGGGTCGGGTGCGTCGTCGCAGCCTCCTTCGCCCGCCTGTTCCTCCGCAATGCCGTTGCGATCGGGCTGCCGGCGCTGCCGTGCGCGGATGCCGCGGCGGCCGTTGCCGACGGAGACGACCTCGAAATCGATCTCGAGGCCGGCCTCGTCCGCAACCTCAAGAGCGGGGTGACCGTGCGCGGCCGGCCGCTCGCGGCGCCGATGCTGGACGTCCTGCGGGCCGGCGGGATCGCGCCGCTGCTCCGCCGGCGCGCGCGCGGCGCGGGGGACCGGGCATGATCTGGAACCCCGGCGCGGAGACCGTCGATCGCGCGGCCCTCCGCGCGCGGCAGGGGGAACGGCTGCGCGCGACCGTGGCGCGCGTCTCCGAGGCGGTGCCGTTCTACCGCGCGCGCCTCGAGGGGGCGGGCGTCCGCGCGGTGGAGATCCGCGGTGTCGACGACCTCTCCCGCGTCCCGTTCACCACGAAGGACGATCTCCGGCGCGCGTATCCGTTCGGCCTGCTCGCGTGCCCGCGGGAGCGGGTCGCGGAGTTCCACTGCTCGTCGGGCACGACCGGGACGCCGACGGCCGCCGCGTACACGCGGGGCGACTGGGACACGTGGGGTGAGACGATGGCGCGGTGCCTCGCCGGCAGCGGCGTCGGGCCCGGCGACGTCATCCAAAACGCGTTCGGCTACGGACTGTTCACCGGCGGTCTCGGCTTTCACTACGGCGCGCAACACCTCGGCGCGGCGGTGCTGCCGGCCTCGTCGGGCAACACCGCGCGTCAGGTGCGTCTCCTGCGCGAGTTCGGCGTCACCGTGCTGTGCTGCACGCCGTCGTACGCGCTGCACATCGCCGAGGCGATCGACGCGTCGGGCGAGCGGCCCCCCGCGCTGCGGTGCGGCGCGTTCGGCGCGGAGCCCTGGTCGGAAGCGGTGCGTTCGGAGATCGAGCGCCGCCTCGGGATCCGCGCCTCCGATATCTACGGCCTCAGCGAGGTGATGGGACCGGGAGTCGCGGCGGAGTGCGAGGCGCGGGACGGGCTGCACGTGCAGGAGGACCACTTTTTCCCCGAGGTGATCGATCCGGCCAGCGGCGCGCCGCTGCCGCCGGGCACGCCCGGGGAACTGGTGCTCACCACGCTGACCAAGGAAGCGGCGCCCCTGCTCCGGTACCGGACCGGCGACGTCACCTCGCTGGATCCGCGGCCGTGCGCGTGCGGCCGCACGCTCGTTCGCATGGCGCGCGTCGGCGGCCGGATCGACGACATGTTGATCGTCCGCGGCGTCAATCTCTTCCCGTCGGACATCGAATCGGTGCTGCTGCGCATTCCGGATCTCACGCCGCACTATCAGATCGTGATCGACCGGCCCCTGGCGCTCGACGTGCTGCGGGTCCAGGTGGAAAGCCGGTGCGCGGCGCCCGCGGAGAGCGCGGCCCTCGCGCGGCGCGCGGAGAGCGCCCTGCGGGCGAACCTCGGACTCTCCGCCGTCGTCGCCGTGCTGCCGCCGGGTGAGATCCCCCGAAGCGAAGGCAAGGCGCTCAGGGTCATCGACCGGCGTTCCGGGAGGCGAGGCGCATGATCAAATCCGTGGATCTGATCTACGACTGGAACACCGCGGGGCAGCGCCCGCGCCGGCCGCGGGGCCTCTTGGAGATCAACGACGAGACGCTGCGCGACGGGCTGCAGAGCCCCTCGGTGCGGCAGCCGTCGCCGGAGCAGAAGCGCCGGATCCTGCATCTCATGGACGATCTCGGCATCTCCACGGTGAATCTCGGCTACCCCGGCGCCGGGCCGCAGTCGCTCGAGGACGTTGTCGCCCTGGCGCGCGAAATCCGCGCGCACCGGTTGCGGCTCCGCGCGAACTGTGCCGGACGGACCACCGAGGCCGACATCATCCCGATCGCGGAAGCCCAGCAGCGGAGCGGGGTCGCGATCGAAGCCGCGCTCTTCCTGGGGAGCAGCCCGATTCGGCAGTACGTCGAGGGCTGGGACATCGAATTCCTCGTCCGCACGGCCGAGACCGCGATCTCCCACGCGCGGCGGCTGGGCCTCGACGTGATGTTCGTCACCGAGGATACCACCCGCGCCCGTCCCGACGACCTGCGGCGTCTCTATACGGCCGCGGTGGCGGCCGGGGCCAGGCGAATCTGCGTGGCCGACACGGTCGGACATGCCATGCCGTGGGGCGCCTGGCGGCTCGTCCGGTTCGTGCGCCGCGTCGTCGGCGACGAGGTCGCCATCGATTGGCACGGCCACCGCGACCGCGGGCTCGACGTGATCAACGCGCTCGTCGCGGCCGAGGCCGGAGCGGACCGGCTGCACGCCTGCGCCTTGGGGATCGGCGAGCGCGTCGGCAATACCAGCATGGAACAGCTGCTCGTGAACCTCAGACTGTTGGACTGGATGGGCTGGGCCGAGGTCGATCTGCACGCGCTTCCCGAGTACTGCCGGGCGGTCGCCGATGCCGTGGGGCTTCCTGTGCTGCCCAACTGTCCGATCGTCGGCAAGGACGCGTTCGAGACGAGCAGCGGTGTGCACGCGGCGGCGATCCTCAAGGCCCTGCACCGGGACGACCGCTGGCTCGCCGACCGGGTGTACAGCAGCGTGCCGGCCGAGGACATCGGCCGGGAACAGCGGCTCACCATCGGGCCCATGAGCGGTCAGGCCAACGTGATGCACTGGTGCGAGCAGCACCGCATCGCGCCGCACCCGGAGCTGGTGCGGCGTGTGCTCGACTGCGCCAAAGCGAGCACGCACGTCCTGCGTGACGAAGAGATTCTCGCGTTGGTGACGTCACGGGCGTCGTGATGAGCGCCACCGCGCCGGCCCGCCGTGTGCTCCTCGGCAACCAGGCCGTCGCGCGGGGGGCCTACGAGGCCGGCGTGACGGTGGCGGCCGGGTATCCCGGTACGCCCAGTACTGAGATCCTGGAAGCGCTGGCGCGGTACGAGGGCGTCTACGTCGAGTGGTCGTCCAACGAGAAGGTCGCGCTCGACGTGGCGCTCGGCGCGTCCCTCGGCGGAGCGCGCGCGCTGGCCGCGATGAAGCACGTCGGCGTCAACGTGGCCGCGGATACGCTGCTCTCGGCGGCCTACACCGGCGTGGGCGCCGGCCTGGTCGTCGTCTCCGCCGACGATCCCGGCATGCACAGCTCTCAGAACGAGCAGGACAACCGCCTCTACGCCCGGTTCGCCGGCATCCCGCTCCTGGAGCCGGCGGATTCCGCGGAGGCCAAGGCTTTCACCGCCGCTGCGTTCGAGCTGAGCGAGGCTTACGACACTCCGGTCCTGTTGCGGACGACCACGCGGATCAGCCACGGCAGCGGCGTCGTTGAGATCGGCGAGCGGCGGCGGCCGGCGCGGCGCGGCTTCCGCCGGGACCCGGCCAAGTACGTCATGCTGCCGGCGCACGCCCGCGCCCGCCATCCCATCCTGCTCGACCGGCTGGACCGCCTCGCGGAAGAGGCGAACACTTCGCCGCTCAACGCCGTCGAACTGCGCGATCCCCGCATCGGTGTGATCACGAGCGGCATCGCCGCCCAGTACGTCCGCGACGCGCTGCCCGAGGCGAGTGTGCTGCGGCTCGGCTTTTCGTTTCCGCCGCCGCTCCGGTGCATTCGGGATTTTGCCGCCGCGGTCGACCGGCTCTTCGTCGTCGAGGAGCTCGAGCCGATCGTCGAAGACGCCCTGCGGGCGGCCGGGCTGCGGGTGGAGGGCAAGGCGTATTTCCCGCGGACCGGCGAACTGACGCCGGACCTGGTTCGCGAAGGCTTCGTACGCGCGGGCGTGCTGACCGCCGCCGCGTCGCCTCCCGTGCCGGCGGTCCGCGCCATGCCCCGGCCTCCGGTGCTCTGCCCCGGGTGTCCGCACACGGTTCCGTTCATGGCGCTCCGGCAGCTTGGGGCCGCCGTCGCGGGGGACATCGGCTGCTACACGCTCGCGGCGCTGCCGCCGCTCGCGGCGATCGACACGACGCTCGCGATGGGCTCGAGCATCGGGATGGCGATCGGCCTTGCGCGGTCCGGCGCGCCGGGCGGTCCAGTGGTGGCCGCGCTCGGCGACTCGACGTTCCTGCATTCCGGCATGTCCGCCCTGCTGGACGCGGTCTACAACCGCACGCCGATTACCGTCCTGATCCTCGACAACGGCACGACCGCGATGACCGGCGGGCAGCCGCACCCGGCGACCGGCCGGACGATCCGAGGCGACGAGGCGACGCGCACCGATCTGGTGGCCTTGTGCCGGGCCCTGGGCGTGGAGTGGATCCGGGTGGTGGACCCCTACGATATCGGCGCCACCCATCGCGCGCTCGAGGCGGCCGTCGCGTATCCCGGCGTCTCGGTCGTCATCACCAACCGTCCCTGCGTCGAAGCGCCTGTGAAGATCCGCCGGCCGCCGTTCACGGTGGCCGGGGAGGCCTGCAACGCCTGCCAGGCGTGCATGGCGATGGGGTGTCCGGCGCTCCTCTGGACCGATGAGTCCTACGAGGGGCGATTCAAGGTCTCGATCGATCCGGCGTTGTGTTCCGGATGCGCGATCTGTCCGCAGCTGTGTCCCACCGGCGCCATCGTGATGAGTCCGCGCGAACCGGCCCCGCGCGGCCGCGACGGAGCGTCCGCCGATGCCTAGCACGCACAGCGTCCTCGTTGTCGGCGTGGGCGGCCAGGGGGTCGTGCTCGCCGGCAACATCCTGGCGGACGTGGCCCTCGCCGCCGGCTTCGACGTGAAGAAGAGCGAGGTCCACGGCATGTCCAAGCGGGGCGGGATCGTGTTCAGTCACGTCCGTTACGGCGCGGCCGTGCACAGCCCGCTCATCGGCGGCGGCGAAGCCGACGCGCTGGTGGCGCTCGAGTGGGCGGAAGGCCTGCGGTGGCGGTCCTATCTGCGCCCCGACGGTGTGTTCGTCTCCGGCACGGCGCAGATCGTCCCGCCTGCGGCCCACCTCGACCACCGCCGCTGGGCGCGTGCCTACCCCGCGTTCGACCGCGCGGTCCTCGCGGATCACCGCGGACCCGTGCACACGGTCGATGCGCTTGGCGTGGCCCGCAACGCCGGCTCCGCCAGTCTGACGAACACGGTGTTGCTCGGCGTGCTCGCCGTCTACCTGGAGTTCCCGCACGACGTGTGGGAGGAAACGATCGTCCGCCACGTGCCGGCGCGGACGGCGGAGATGAACGTGCGCGCGTTCCGCGAGGGTCTCGCGCTCGGGCGGGCACCCATGAAATTGGAGCCGGCCCGGTCGGCACCCATGAAATCAGCGCCGGCCCGGCGCCCGGCCGCCGAGGTCGAGATCACGGCCGCGTGGTGCAAGGGGTGCGACATCTGCGTGCGGGTATGTCCGGAGCACTGCCTGCGGCTGAACGACCGCGCGATCGCCGAGGTGGCCGACGCGGCCGCCTGCACAGGGTGCCGGCTGTGTGAGTATCTCTGTCCCGATTTCGCGGTCACCGTGCGTCGCCGCACGGCCGCGGCCCCGGCGGGGACGCCGTGAACGAGATCCCGCAGCTCGTGCAGGGCAACGCGGCGTGCGCGGCCGGCGCCATCGCGGCCGGGTGCCGTTTCTACGCGGGGTATCCCATCACGCCGTCGTCGGAGATCGCCGAGGGAATGGCCCGGCGGCTTCCCGCCGCCGGCGGCGTGTTCGTGCAGATGGAGGACGAGATCGCATCGCTCGCCGCCGTGATCGGCGCGTCCCTCGGCGGCCTGCGGGCCATGACCGCCACGAGCGGGCCGGGGTTCTCGCTCATGCAGGAGCACATCGGCTTCGCCGCGATGGCCGAGGTGCCGTGCGTGATCGTGAACGTCATGCGCGGCGGGCCGAGCACCGGTCTCCCGACGTCGCCGTCGCAGGGCGACCTGATGCAGGTCCGCTGGGGCACCCACGGCGACGTGCCGAGCCTCGTCCTGACGCCCGCCTCGGTGGCCGAGGTATATGAGCTGACCGTCGCGGCGTTTGCGCTCGCGGAGCGGTTCCGGACGCCGGTGGTCGTGCTCTACGACGAGATGATCGCGCACATGCGCGAGGAGGCGGTGCTGCCCGCGGTGCCGGACGGCGGCGTGCCGGGCCGCCGCCGTCCGGCGGTGCCGCCGGCGCGATACCGGCCGTACGAACCGGACGCGGACGGCGTTGCCCCGATGGCGGACTTCGGGAGCGGCTACCGGTTCCACGTCACCGGCCTCGCGCACGACGATCGCGGATATCCGACACAGGATGCCCGGACGGCCGATGCGCACCAACGCCGCCGGCTCGACAAGATCGCGTCATACGAGAGCCTGGTCGCGCCGGTCCGCGGCCTGCGCCTCGATGATGCCGAGGTGGCGATCGTCGCCTGCGGCAGCGCCGCCCGCGCGGCGGAGGAGGCGGTCGGCGAGGCGCGGCGGCGCGGCATCCGCGCGGGGCTGCTGCGCCCGGTCGTGCTCTGGCCGTTTCCCGACGAGAGCGTGCGGCGGGCCGCCGCGTCGGTCAAGGCGCTCGTGGTGGCCGAGATGAACCTCGGCCAGATCACGAGGGAGGTGGAGCGGGCCGCCGGCGGCCGGGTGCCGGTCGTGCCGTGCTGCCGCGCCGACGGCGAGCTGATCGAGCCCGAGCAGATCCTGGCCTCCGTCGAATCACTGTGTCCGGCCGGGGCGCGCGTCTCGTGAGCGACATCCGCCGCTTCCTGCGTCCGGCGCAGATGCCGCACATTCTCTGCCCCGGCTGCAGCCACGGGATCGTGGCCGGGGCGCTGCTCCGCGCGATCGACCGTCTGGACGCGGAGCAAGGCTCGGTCGCGGTCGTGGCCGGCATTGGATGCAGCAGCCGCCTCGTGGGCAGCCTGGACTTCTGCACGCTGCACACGACCCACGGCCGCGCGCCGGCGTTCGCGACGGGCCTGAAACTGGCGCGCCCCGATCTTCGCGTGATCGTCCTCACCGGCGACGGCGATGGGCTGGCGATCGGCGGCAACCACCTCATCCACGCCGCGCGCCGGAACATCGATCTGACCTGCGTGCTCTTCAACAACGAGGTGTACGGGATGACCGGCGGGCAGTTGGCGCCGACGACCCCGAGCGGGGGGACCACGACCACGTCGCCGTACGGCAACGTCGAGGCGCCGTTCGACGCGTGCCGCCTGATGGCCGCGGCCGGCGCGACGTTCGTGGGGCGGGGGCTCGCGTACGAGCCGGTCGTGCTGGAAGACCTGTTCACCCGCGGGCTGCGCCACCCGGGATTCGCGTTCATCGAAGTGATCAGCGACTGCCCGGAATTCTACGGCCGCTACAACGGGCTCGGCAGCCCCACCGCGATGCTCTACGCGCAGAAGCGGGCGGCCGCGGCGATCGATGCGCCGCTGGCGTCGGGCGCATCCACGTTCCTGCACGAGAGCGACCCGGCCCCGGCCGCGGGACCCGTCGAGACGGGCGTGCTGGTCGACATCGAGCGGCCCGAATTCGGCGCGCGCGTCCGCGCGCTGGCCGCCGGAGGGAAGGGCCGATGAGGCTCGCGATCCGCCTCGCGGGCGCGGGGGGCCACGGGATCGCCCTCGCCGGGCTGATCCTGGCCGAGGCCGCCGTCGCCGCGGGCCGCCGCGTCGTCTGCACGCAGGCGCACGGACCGGAGTCTCGGGGCGGCGCGAGCCGGTCCGACCTGATCATCAGCGATGAGCGCGTGGCCTTCCCGGTGCCGCGGCGGCTCGACGTGCTGGCGGCGCTCACGCGGGAAGCGTGGCAGCGGTCGCGGCACGCGCTCGCGCCGGAAGGCGTGGCGATCGTGGACGCGGGATGCGTCGCGAGCGCGGCGGGCGAGGCGGCCGCCGCGTACGCGCTGCCGATTCTAGAGGCGGCGCGGGCGATCGGGGGATCCACGCGCGGCGCCAACATGGTGATGCTGGGCCTCCTGTGCGAATTGACCGGCGCCGTGCCGGCCGGGCCCCTCGCGGAGGCGGCGGCGCGCCGGGTGCCGGAGGCCTCCCGGACGATCAACCTCGCGGCGTTTGACGCGGGGCGCAAACTCGCGGCCACGGTGACGCGGCGCGGGGACGGCGCGGCGGCGTCATGAGAGAGCCCGGGGGCGCCGTCCTCGCAACGCCGGCGAGACACGCCGCCGCCGGGACGCACGCGGGGCGCCGTCCGGAGGGAATGCGCGGGTCGATCCTCAAGGCCGCCGCGGCCCTGTTCCGCCGGCAGGGGTTCGAGCGCACGACCGTTCAGAGCATCGCGGACGCGGTGGGCCTCAAGAAGGGATCGCTGTACCACTACATCACCGGCAAGCAGCGGCTGCTCTTCGAGATCCTCCAGCACGCGCTCGAGCACTCCCTGCCGGCGCTCGAGCGCCTCGCGTCCAGTCCGTCGCCCGCCGCCACGCGGCTCCGCGCGGCGGTGCGGCTGCACATTCTCACGCTCGCGCGCGACCACGACAACGTGGCCTGCTTTCTCGAGGAAGGACGCTGGCTCGCGCCCGAATTCCGCGCCGCGCATCAGGTCACGCGCGATCGCTACGAGGGGTGCTACCGCCGCATCATCGCGGACGGCATCGCCTCGGGCGAGTTCGCGCCGACCGACGTGCGGCTGGCCGGGTTCGCCGTCCTGGGGATCGTCAACTGGGTCGTCCGATGGTATCGGCCGGAGGGGCGGCTCCGCGCGGAAGAGATCGCCGAGCGGTTCGGCGACTACGCGGTCGGTGTGCTCGCCGGCGGGAGAGGGCGGGATGGGCGCGCTTGACGGCATCCGCGTCCTCGATCTCTCGCAGGGCGCGGCGGGGCCGATCTGCACGATGCACCTCGGCGATCTCGGCGCCCGGGTCGTGAAGGTCGAGCCGCCCGGCGGCGAGTGGGGCCGGGCGCTGGGTCCGCCGTTCGTCGGGGACGTCGCGGCCGCGTTCATCGGGATGAACCGCAACAAGCGCAGCGTCGTCGTTGACCTCAAACGGCCGGGCGGCCGCGAGATCGTCGCGCGTCTCGCGGCGCACGCCGACGTGTTCGTCGAGAGCTTCCGGCCCGGCGTGATGGCGAGGCTCAGCCTCGGCTACGAGACGCTCGCCGCGGATCATCCCCGGCTGGTGTACTGCGCGATCTCCGCATTCGGGCAGGACGGGCCCTGGCGCCACCGGCCCGGCGTCGACGGCATCGTCCAGGGCGCGAGCGGCCTCATGAGCGTGACCGGCGAGCCGGACGGCGGCCCGGTCAAGGTCGGCGTGCCGGCGGC
The DNA here is from genome assembly GCA_035934535.1 of bacterium. GTDB lineage: Bacteria > Sysuimicrobiota > Sysuimicrobiia > Sysuimicrobiales > Segetimicrobiaceae > DASSJF01. The sequence continues at coordinate 24,640 of DASYXS010000099.1, read as the reverse complement.
GGACACCTCCGCGGGATTTCTCGCCGCGCAGGGCGTGCTCGCCGCGCTGTTCGCGCGTGAGCGCACCGGGCGCGGACAGCGCGTGGACGTGGCGCTGCTCGACGCGCTGCTGGCGTTTCAGACCGTGCCGCTCGCGATGTACCTCGCTTCGGGGAAGCCGCCCGGCCGCACCGGCAGCGGCGCCGCGTACGCCGCGCCGAACGAGGCCTTCCCGACGCGCGACGGCTTCATCATGGTGGCCGCGTACACGCCGGAACGGTGGGCCGCGCTGTGCGAGGTGCTCGGCCGCCGGGACCTCGCCGCGGACGCCCGTTTCGCCTCCAACGAAGCGCGCGTGCGCCACCGTGCCGCGCTGCGTGACGCGCTGATCCCGATCTTCCGGACCCGCAGCTCGGCGGAGTGGGTGTCCGCGCTGGACGCCGCCGACATCATCTGCGGCCCCATCGCCACCTATCCGGAAGTGGTCGCCCACCCGCAGGTCCGCCACAACAATATGGTGGTGTCGTTCGAACACCCGCGGCTCGGACGGACGGCCGTGATCGGCAGCCCGTTGCGTTTCAGCGAGACACCGACGGCCGTCACGCGGCCGGCGCCGCTCCCGGGCGAGCACTCCGTGGAGGTGCTCCTGGAGGCGGGGTTTTCGGTTCGAGAGATCGCCGCGGCCGCGGCCGCGGGCGTCGTGCCGGGGCGCGCCGCCCCGGTGCGCGGTCAAGGCGCGGAAGGTCCGCGCCGGAGGAGGGAGACACGTGGACGAAGCCGTGCTGTTTGACCGGCAGGAGACGATCGGCGTGTTGACGCTCAACCGGCCCGAAGCGCTGAACGCGTTGACGGCCGGGATGCTCGATCGGATCGGTGAGGTGCTGGCAGAGGTCGCGACCGGCGGCGAGGTGCGGGCGCTGATCCTGGCCGCCGCGGGCGAGAAGGCGTTCTGCGTCGGCGCCGACCTCCGGGCACGGTCGCAGGAATACCAGGACGACGGCGGCGGCCGCGATCTGCTCGCCGAAGGCGTGCGGCGGGTGTTCGGCCAGATCGAGGCGATGCCGCTGCCGGTGATCGCCGCCCTCCATGGCTACGTGCTGGGCGGCGGATTGGAGCTCGCGCTGGTCTGCGACCTGCGGGTGGCGGCGGAGGGCGCCCGGTTCGGGTTCCCGGAGGCCAAAGTCGGCAGCATGCCCGGCGCCGGCGGCACCCAGCGGCTGACGCGCGCGATCGGCGCCGCCCGGGCCAAAGAGCTGATGTTCACCGGCGAGCACATCGACGCCGCCGAGGCCCACCGCATCGGCCTCGTCAACCGGCTCGTCCCGCGCGACGGGCTGCTGGAGGGCGCCCGGGCGCTGGCGCGCACCATCGCGTCGCGGGCGCCGCTGTCGATCGCCGCCATCAAAACGTCGGTGCACCTGTGCCACGACGTCAGCCTCGAAGCCGGACTGGCGTTCGAGCGCACGGCGCATGCGGTGCTGCGCGGCAGCCGGGACCGCCGTGAGGGCATCCAGGCGTTCGTGGAAAAGCGCGAGCCGCATTTCGCCGGGCGATAGGGGGAGCGACGATGGGTGTTGCGGGACGAGTGGTCGTTGTCACCGGAGCCGGGCAGGGGATCGGCGAGGGGATCGCACGCCACCTGGCCGCCGGGGGCGCCAAGGTAGTGGTCAACGACGTGATCGCCGACCGGGTCCGGCGCGTCGTCGCCGTCCTCGAGGACGCGGGCGCGCACGCCGTCGGGGTGGCCGCCGACATCAGCCGCGCGGCCGGCGCCGCGGACGTCGTGCGGACGGCGCGCGAGGCCTTCGGGACCGTCGACATCCTCGTCAACAACGCCGGGATCGCCCGCGACCGCTACCTGACCAAGATGTCCGAGGAGGACTGGGACGAGGTGCTTCGCGTGAACCTCAAGTCGTGCTATCTGCTGTGCCGCGAGGCCGTGCCGCTTATGATGGAGCAGCGCCGCGGCCGCATCGTGAGCATCGCGTCGCGGGCCTGGCTCGGCAACCCGGGCCAGGTGAACTACGCGGCCAGCAAGGGCGCCGTGGTCAGCGTGACCCGCACGCTCGCGTTGGAGCTCGGCAAGTTCGGCATCACGGTCAACGCCGTCGCCCCCGCGCTGGTCGACACTCCGTTGTTTCGCGCGCTCAAGGACGACGTCCAGGAGCGCCTGCTCCGGACCGTGCCCGCCGGCCGCATCGGGACGCCCGCCGACATCGCCAACGCGGTCGGGTTCTTCGCGAGCGACGAGGCGTCGTACGTGACCGGACAGCTGCTGTACGTGTGCGGCGGCCGCAGCGTGGGAGCGTACTAGCATGGCCGTCACGGCGGCGGCCGTGCCGCTTCGTCCCGGCCTCTTCGACGTCGACGCCGCGGGGACGCACCGGCTCGTCGGCACCCGCTGCGAGACCTGCGGCGCCCATTTCTTTCCGCGGCGCCGGATCTGCGCCCGGTGCCGGTCCTCGGCAACGAGGGCCGTGCCGCTCAGCACCCGGGGCGCGCTCTACACGTATACGACGGTGTACCAGTCCACGCCCGCGTTCACCACGCCGTACGTGCTCGCCTACGCCGATCTTCCGGAGGGCGTGCGTCTCCTGGCGCAGCTGGTGGCGGCTCCCGGCGCTGTGCGCATCGGCATGCCGCTCGAGTTGCGGGTCGAGCCGGTCGGCGTGGATGGGGAAGGCCGGCCCGTGCTGGGCTACCGGTTCCACCCGCCGGCGGAGACGCGCGATGGCTGACGTGTGGATCATCGGCGTCGGGATGACGAAGTTCGGCAAGCACCCGGACCGGACCGCGGCGGACCTGGGCGCGGACGCCGTGCTCGAGGCGATCGCGGACTCCGGTCTGGACCCGGGCCGCATCGAGGCGGCGTACTGCGGCCACGTCTTCCAGGGCATGGTGACCGGCCAGCGCGTCCTGGCCAACACCGGGCTCGCCGGTATCCCGCTGGTGAACGTGGAGGACGCGTGCAGCAGCGGCGCCGTGGCGATCCGCGAGGCGATGCTGACCATCCTCGCCGGCGCGCACGATATCGTGCTCGCCTTCGGCGTCGAGCATCTCACCGCCAGGTTTCGCGGCGCGCTCACTCCCGACGAGGACGACATCGAGGGCGCGGTCGGTCTGACCATGCCCGCGATTTACGCGATGCGCGCGCGACGGCACATGGCCGAGTTCGGCACGACCCGCCGGCAGATCGCGATGGTCTCGGTGAAAAACAAACGGAACGCGGGCCACAACCCGCTCGCCCAGATCCGGACCCCGGTCACCCTCGACGAGGTGCTGGGCTCGCGGCCGATCGCGGACCCGCTCTGTTTGCACGATTGCTCGCCGGTGAGCGACGGCGCCGCCGCCGCGGTGTTATGCAGCGACCGTCTCGCGCGCCGCTCCGGCCCGGGGCGGGCCATGCGTCTCGCGGCGTCGGCGCTGCGGACCGGCACGGTCGAGGCCGAGCCGGGGTCGATGGCGTTTGAGCCGCTGACCCGGCGGACGGCGTGGGACGCCTACGAGCGGGCCGGGCTGGGACCCGAGGAGATCGATCTCGCGGAGGTCCACGACTGCTTCTCCATCGCCGAGATCTTGCGGGTCGAAGGCCTGGGCCTCTACGCGCCGGGGACCTACCCCGCGGCGCTCGAGCGCGGCGACGCCGACATCGGCGGCCGCCGGCCGATCAATCCCAGCGGCGGGCTGCTCGGCAAAGGCCATCCGCTCGGCGCGACCGGCGTCGCGCAAGTCGTCGAGATCGTCCGCCAACTGCGCGGCGAAGCGGGGATCCGGCAGGTTGAGGGCGCCCGCGTGGGCCTGGCCCACTGCCGCGGCGGCAAGGCCGCGGGCATCGAAGGCGCGGCGTGCACCGTGCAGATCGTGACGACGTAGGGGGTGCGGACCGTGCGGGAACAGGTCGCCATCAGATGCGTGCTGATGCGGGGCGGCACCAGCAAAGGCGTATTTCTCTCAGAAGCCGATCTCCCCGCCGAGCGGGCCGCCCGCGACCGGGCCATCCTCGCGCTCTTCGGCAGTCCCGATCCCCGCCAGATCGACGGGCTCGGCGGCGCGGATATCCTCACCAGCAAAGTGGCGATCATCGGCCCGCCCACGCGGCCGGACGCCGACGTGGATTACACGTTCGGCCAGGTCAGCATCCGCGAGCCGGTCGTGGACTACGACATCAACTGCGGCAATCTGTCGGCGGCCGTGGGAGTGTACGCCATCGAGGAAGGCTTCATCCGCGCCTCGGAGCCCGTGACCTCGGTGCGGGTCCACAACACGAACACCGCCAAGGTGTTCGTCGCGCACGTGCCGGTCCGTGACGGCGCCCCGGCCGTGGAGGGGGACACGGTGATCGACGGTGTGCCCGGCAGCGGCGCGGAGATCGTCCTCGACTTCACCGGCACCGTCGGCGCGGTCACCGGACGTCTGCTGCCCACGGGGCAGCCCCTCGACCGCCTGAACGTACCGGCGCTCGGCGGTTCGGTGGAAGCGAGCATCGTCGACGTCGCCAACCTGTGCGTGTTCGTCGCGGCGGCCGACGTGGGCATGACCGGCGCCGAAGGCCCCGCGGACTTCACGGCCGCGCATCTGCGGGCCCTCATCGCGGTCAAGGACGCCGCCGCGGCACACCTCCGCGTGTCCGCCGACGGGCTCGTCCCGCTTCCCATCGCCGTGGCGCCGCCGGCCGCCTATCACACATTTGCCGGCCGGGACGTGTCCGCGGACGACGTGGATCTGCTCGCGCGTCTGGCCGGCGGCCGGCCGCCGATGCTGCACAAGACGTTTCCGGGGACCGCGGCCACGTGCACCGCGGTCGCGGCGCGGATCGCGGGGACCGTCACCGCGGCGGCGTCCGCCCGGGCCCGGCACAGCCGGGAGATCCGCATCGGCCATCCCGGCGGGGTGATGCCCGCGCGGGCCTGGGTCTCGGACGGTCCGCCGTGGACGGTCCGCGAGGCGGGCTACTTCCGCACCGCGCGGCGTCTCCTGGAGGGACACGCGCTGGTCCGCCGCGCCGTCCTCGACGCCTACGCCGGCGCGCGGCGATGAAGGACGTTCTCGACCGCGTTGAGCGCTGGCTTGCCGAGGGCAGACGCGTCGGCCTCGCGACCGTGATCGGCACCGAACGCTCCGCGCCCCGGGATCCCGGCGCCGTGCTGGCGGTCACCGAGGATCTGGAAGTCGCCGGCTCCGTGTCCGGGGGCTGTGTGGAGGCGGCGGTGATCGAGGAGACGGCGGAGGCGATCCGGACCGGCCGCCCCCGGCGCGTGACCTACGGCATTTCCGACGAGGACGCGATCGCCGTCGGACTGTCGTGCGGCGGCATCGTTCACATCTTCGTCGAACGCGTGCCGGAGACGGGGGAGTTGTTCGCCGCCTTCGCGCGGGCGGTCCGGGAGAATCTTCCGGTCGCCCTCGCGACCGCGGTGACCGGGCCGCACGCGGGCGCGAAGATGCTCGTCGCGCCGGATCGGACGCTCGGCGGGTTCGGGGATCCGGCGCTCGACGGCGAGGTGACCGCCGACGCCCGGGCGATGCTCGAGCGGGCGCAGACCGGCGCGCGCCGCTACGGTGCCGGCGCGCGCGAGCGCGCGGACGTGGAGGTGTTCATCAACTCGTTCGCGCCGGCGCCGGCGAGGTATCTCTTCGGCGCGACCACCCACGCCGCGGCGGTCGCGCGCATCGGGAAGTTCTTGGGCTACCGGGTCACCGTGTGCGACGCGCGGGCGGCGCTCGCCACCCGGGCGCGAATCCCGGACGCCGATGCCGTCGCGGTGCAGTGGCCGGACGCATTTCTGAGCCGCGCCCCGGTCGACCGGCGCTCCGTGATCTGTATCCTGACGCACGATCCGAAGTTCGACCTGCCGGTGCTCCAAGTCGCGCTCACGACCTCCGCCGGCTACATCGGAGTCCTCGGAAGCCGCCGGACCCACGAGGCCCGGCGCGCGGCGTTGCGCGCGGCGGGCGTGTCCGAGGACGTGCTGGCCAGGGTCCGTGCTCCGATCGGCCTCGATATCGGGGCGCGCACCGCCGAGGAGGTGGCCGTCGCGATCGCCGCCGAGATCATCGCGCTCCGGTATGAGCGGCCGCTCTCGGAGAGGATTCTCCCGGCGGAGTACCGAACGCCCGGCGCGACATGGCCCGATTGGAGCGACGCCGCAAAACGACCCCCGCAGCCGGGCGAAGTCGGGGACGCCGCGCGCCCGTAGCGGCCGCGGAGTCCACCGATCTGCTCGACCTGTTCACGCGCACCACCGACGGCGTGATGGCCGTCGATCCGGCGTGCCGCGTGATTCTGTGGAACTGCGCCGCCGAGTCGGTGCTGGGATACTCGGCCGCGGAGGTGCTCGGCCGAGCGTGCCACGACGTGGTGCGCGGCCGCGACGCCGTCGGGAATCTGTTCTGCCATCCCCACTGCAGCGTGCTGACCATGGCGCGCCGTGACGAGATGGCGCACGCCTATGACCTCACGACCCAGGCCAAGGACGGCTCGGAGCGGCGGCTCAACGTCAGCACGGTGCTGGTGCCGGGCGCCGGCGGCAACATCGTTGTTCATCTCTTCCGGGACGTGACGGCCGCCGCAAGAGAACGCCGCATGGAGGCCGTCGCCGGCGGAGACGGTGCGCCGTCCTCGAATTCGCTGCTGGACGTCCCCGGTCAACTGACGGCGCGCGAACGGGAGATCCTGTGTCTCATGGCCCGCGGCGAAGGTACCCAGGCCATGGCCCGGCGCCTCTTTATCAGCACCGCCACCGTCCGCAACCACACGCAGAGCATTCTCACCAAGCTAGCCGTCCACAGCCGGCTCGAAGCCGTCGCCCTCGCCTTCCGCAGCGGCGTTATTTGACTCCCTCCTAGAGCATCTGCCTCAGGGAAATAAGCCGGCCGCGTCATTGTCGGCGCGCCCCTGCCGCGATACCTTGTGACCAAGGTATTCGAACGAGCGCTCGGTCGGCTCGGGAGGCGGAGAGTATGGCCTCGGCGCACAGTGTGGACGCCATCCTCGAGGACTGCCGGGCCCTGGTGGAGGATCCCGGGTTTCCGGCGGTCCACCGCTGGCTCGAGGCCAATCCGGGGGGCAAAGTCCTCGGCCACTTTCAGGTGTACTTCCCCGAGGAGATCCCGCACGCCGCCGGCATGCTGCCGGTCAAGATTCTTGGGGCGGGCAGCGCCGTGCAAATCCGCAAAGCCGACGCCCGGATCGCCGCGTTCGTGTGCTCGATCATCCGCAGCTCGCTCGAGCTGGCCCTCACCGGGCGGCTGGATTTTCTGTCCGTGTTCGTGACCCCGCCGATCTGTGACGCGGCGCGGAACGCCTGCGGCGTGTGGGTGCGCAACCTGCCGCAACTCAACTGCCAGATGCTCTACCTGCCGCAGAACGTGACCTCGCCGCATGCCTTGCCCTACCTGCGGGACGAGTACCGGCGCATCGCCGGGGTCGTCGAAGAGGCCGCCGGGCGGCCGATCACGGAGGACGCGCTCCGGCGGAGCGTCGCGCTGTTCAACGAGAACCGGCGCCTGCTCCGCGAGCTCCACCGCGTCAAGCGGGAGACGCCGTGGCTGCTGTCCGCGGTGGAGGCCTACACGCTCGTGCGCGCGGGCGGGGTCATGCCGCGGGAAGAGCACAACGTCCTGCTCCGCGAGGTGCTCGACCTGCTGCCGCAGCGGCCGGGCAAGCGGCAGGACAAGATTCGCGTCGTCTTCGAGGGCGGCTACTGCGAGCAGCCTCCCGCGGATCTGCTCGCGGTGATCCAAGACGCCTGTTACATCGTCGACGACGATCTGCTGATCGGCCTGCGCTGGCTGACCGAGGACGTGCCCGCCGGCGGGGAGCCGTTCGCGAACCTGGCGGCCGCGTATCTCGACGGGTCGACCTACAGCCCCGTGCAGCACGATCCGCGCAAACCCAAATCCGAGATGCTGCTGCGGCGCATCCGGGAGGCCAAGGCCGAGGCCGCGATCGTCGCCGCGCCCAAGATGTGCGAGCCGGGCTTGGAGGAACAGGTCAACCACATCCGCGCGCTCGAGGGGGCGGGGATCCCGCACCTCGTGATGGAGTTCGAAGAGAAGATGACGGTCTTCGAGCAGATGCGGATGGAAGTCGAGACGTTCGCCGAGTCTCTGCTGCTCGACTTCGCATGAGCAAAGACGCCGGGCCGGGGGGCCCCACGATGGCCGAGACAACGACGCGGATCGGCTTCATCCGCAACGAGGGCCGCCGTCTGATGGACCGGTGGTGGCAGGAGATGACGGCCGCCGACGCGGCGGGGCGCCCGACGGCGTACGTGTTCGTCATGGGATCCCTCGACGAAATCTTGAGAGTCTTCGACCTGCCCATCAATTGTCCCGAGATCACGTCGCTGCAGACCGCGGTGCGCGGCCGGTCGCTCGAATACCTGCAAACCGCCGAGGGCTACGGCTACTCTCCCGACATCTGCGGCTACGTCAAGGCGGACGTGGGCCTGCAGCTCAAGGACCGGCGGCATCCCAACGGGACGGTGCCCAAGCCGGCGCTCGCGATCGCGACGAACATGTGCAACACCTACATCAAGTGGGCCGAGATCTGGGAGCAGATGTACCACTGCCCGGTGTTCGTCCTCGACCTGCCGGCCTGGCGCGGGGGCGACGCGGCCCCGCGGCTCGACAGCGACGCCTTCCGGAACGACCGCCGCTACGTGGAGGGGCAGCTGCGGGACCTGATCGGGCTCTGCGAGCGCCTGACCGGCCGGCGGTTCGACATCGACCGGCTGCGCGAGGCGATGGCCGAGGTGAACCGCATGGCCGCGGCCTACCACGCCGTGCTCGCGCTCAACCGGCACCGGCCCGCGCCGTTCAGCGCGATCCGCGAGGGCATCGTGTTCCAGGGCATCTCCAACCTCTACCGGGGCGCGCCCGAGGGGTCCCGGTTCTTCGAGGGCGCCGCGGAGGAACTGCGCGAGCGCATCCACCTCGGGATGGGCACGCTGAATGAGAAATACCGGCTGCTCCTGACCGGCACCACTTGCTACGCCGCGCTCAAGCGCTTCGCCGAGCTGTTCGAGGAGTGGGGCGGGGTCTTCGTCCACAGCACGTACATGGTGTTCGCGGGCGGCGGCTTCGCCTCGGACTTCGCCTACGACGTGTCCCGCCCGATCGAGAGCCTGGCCGAGACGCTGCTCCTGTCCGCCTGGCGCGGGTTCAGCACGCCGATGTTCTACGCGCAGGACTGGCTTGCCGAGACGGTCCGGGACTGGTCCGTCGACGGCATCTGCTTCCACGGCGTGAAGTCGTGCCGCACCACCTCCACCGGCCTCCCGGACGTCCGCGAGTGGCTGCGCACCCACTTCGACATCCCGGGGCTGTTCATCCAATCGGATCTGGTGGACCCGCGGATGTGGTCGGATGCGCAGCTCAAGAACCGGATCGACGCGTTCATCGAGTCGCTGGCCGGACGCCGGGCGACCGGATCCAACGAAGCCGCGAACGCGGCGAGGTGAGGGAGATGCTGGTCGGCGGGGTGGACGTGGGATCCACTCAAACCAAGGCGGTCGTGATGGACGACGCGCGGCTCCTCGGCCGCGCGATCGTCGACACCGGCGTCCGGTTGACCGACGCGGCCGGGGCGGCGTTTCGCCGGGCGCTCCAAACCGCCGGGGCCCGTGAAGCGGACGTGGCGTGCGTGATCGGGACGGGCTACGGGCGGTTCCGCGTGGAGTTCGGACACGCCCAGGTTACGGAGATCTCCTGTCATGCGCGGGGCGCCGTCTACCTGTTCCCCGGGACCCGCAGCGTGCTCGACATCGGCGGCCAGGACACCAAGGCGATTCGCGTGAGCGAGACCGGCCAGGTCCTGGACTTCAGCATGAACGACAAGTGCTCGGCGGGGACGGGCCGGTTTCTCGGGGCCGCGTCGCAGGCGTTGGAGATCCCCCTCGGGGAGCTCGGCCCGCTCGCGCTGCGCGCCAAGAACCCGGTGACGATGACCACGACGTGCACCGTCTTCGCCGAATCGGAGATCCTGGGATGGCTCGCCCGGGGCCGGAAGACCGAGGACGTGCTGATGGGCGTGCACGCGGCGATCGCCTCCCGCAGCCTGTCATTGCTGCGGCGCGTGGGGATCGAGCCCGAAGTCACCTTCACGGGCGGCGTCGCCCGGAACGTCGCGATGGTGAAGCTGCTCGCGGAGCTGACCGGCGTGCCGCTCAACGTCAGCGAGGAGTCGCACTACTGCGGGGCGATCGGCGCGGCGCTGTACGCGCTCGACCGGATGCTGGTGGGCGCGGAAGCCGCGTCCGGCGGGGGAGGGGGACCGTCATGAGCTTCACCGCCGGCATCGACGTCGGCTCGGCGTACACGAAGGTGGTGCTCGCTCCGCTCGCGGGCGACGACGGCCCGCTCGCCGGAATGGCCGCGATCCCGAGCGGCTACGACTTCGCCAAGGCCGCGGAGCGCGGCCTCGCCGCCGCGCTCGAATCCGCGGGAATCCCGCGCGGCGAGATCGGCTACGTCGCGGCCACGGGCTACGGCCGCTACATGGTGCCGTTCCGGGACCTCGCGATCACCGAACTCACATGCCACGCGCACGCGGTCTACCGGCTGTTCCCGTCGGTCCGCAGCGTGCTGGACATCGGCGGCCAGACCGTGAAGGCCATCCGCCTCGGCGAACGCGGACGGGTCAAAGCCTTTCGCCTGAACGACAAATGCGCGGCCGGCAGCGGCGCGTTTCTGGAGAAGACGATGCGCTACCTCGGGTACGGCGCCGCGGACATCGCCCCGCTCGCGGGGGCCGCGAAGTCGCCGGTGACGATCTCCAGCGTGTGCGCCGTCTTCGCCGAGTCCGAGGTCATCAACCATCTGACCGCCGGGCAGAGCGCGGAAGACGTGTGCGCCGGCGCCGTGATGGCGCTCGCGGAACGCGCCGGCCAGGTGTTCAAGCGGGTCCGGCCCGAGCCGGAGTACGCGCTCACGGGCGGCCTCACCCGGGTGCCGCTCCTGCGCCGGGCGATCGAGGACGCGCTCGGCGTGACGTTCCACGTCGCCGCGGACGAGTTGGGCGTGTACGCGGGCGCGATGGGCGCCGCGCTGTTGGGCCGCGAGCGGATCCGCAAACTGACCGAGCAACGGACCGCCTAACGGGCGGGAGATCTGGAGGAAGGGGGATCCACGATGAGCGCCATGAGGACCATGCCCGAGGCGGCCCCGGCGGCCCTGCATCCGCGGCCGGCGGAGGAGTTTCATTTTCAGGACATCCTCTACGAGAAGCGCGACTGGGTGGCGCGGGTCACCATCAACCGGCCGAAGGTCTACAATGCCTATCGGGCGCACACCCTCGTCGAGATGCGCGACGCTTTTCGCGACGCCTCCTACGACGACGGGGTCGCCGTGCTGGTGCTTACCGGCGCGGGGGACCGGGCGTTCTGCACCGGCGGGGACGTCGCGGAGTACGCCGGCGAGTACACCCGGCGGCCGCGCGACTACTGGAAGTACATGACCCTCTTCATCGAGGCGCACGACGCGCTGCGCAACATCGGCAAGCCCACGATCGCCAGGTTGAACGGGATCGTGGCGGGCGGCGGCAACGAGTGGAACATGGACTGCGACCTCGCGGTGGCCGCGGACGACGTCACCATCCGGCAGGTGGGCACGAAAGTCGGCAGCGTTGCCGCGGGCGGCGCCACGCAGTGGCTGCCGATCATGATCGGGGACCGGCGGGCCCGCGAGATGCTGCTGACCTGCGAGCCCGTCACCGCGCATCAGGCGCTCGAGTGGGGGCTCGTCAACCGCGTGGTGCCGCGAAGCGAGCTCGACGCGGCCGTCGACGCGCTCTGCCAAAATCTCATCGACAAGTTCCCGGAGTGTCTCAGGTACACCAAGCAGCAGTTGAACTTCTGGAAAGACCTCCCCTGGCACCTGACCGCGGGGCATGCGCGGGACTGGCTGAGCCTGCACTTCGCCTCCCGCGAGCCCTGGGAAGGGATGACGGCGTTCGTCGACAAGCGGCCGGTCGACTACCGGGCGCTGCGGGAATGCGCCCGTGACGGCGGCGCGACGGAGTCCGTGTGGGGACCCCCGACGGGCACGTGTCCGGCGTGCGGAGCCCGCGGCCTGCCGGAGGGCATGGCGTTCTGCGGCCACTGCGGGCAGAAGTTGTAGCGCCGGCGGGGCGCGCAGATGGCCACTGACAATCGCGTAGTCCTGGTGACGGGCGGCGCAAGCGGCATCGGCAAGGCGATCTGCGCGGCGTTTGCCGCGGCGGGCGACCGCGTGGCCGTCGCCGACATCAACGCGGCGGGGGCCGGAGAGGTGGCGGAGGCGGCCCGCTCGGGCATGCCGGTGGTCATGGACGTCACCGACCGCGGCAGCGTCGTCGCCGGCGTCGAGCAGGTGGCGGCCGCGTGGGGCCGGATCGACGTGCTGGTCAACGCGGCCGGGTGGGACCGGATCGGGTGGTTCGTGGACACCACCGAGGAGTTCTGGGACCGCGTGATCGCCGTGAACTACCGGGGAATGCTGGCGACCTGCCATACGGTGGTGCCGTACATGAGCGCGCGGCGCAGCGGCGCGATCGTGAACATCGCCTCCGAGGCGGGGCGCGCCGGCTCGTCCGGGGAGGCGGTGTACTCCGGCACCAAGGGCGCGGTGATCGCCTTCAGCAAGGCGCTCGCGCGCGAGGTGGCGCGCGACGGGATCCGCGTCAACGTCGTCGCGCCCGGCCTCACCGACACGCCGCTGCTGCAGGGCATGATCGCCGCGGGCAACGAGAAGCTCATCTCCGCGATCGTCAAGGCGACGCCCCTCGGACGGCTGGCCCGGCCCGACGAGGTCGCCCACGCCACCGTGTTCCTCGCGTCGGACGCCGCGTCGTTCATCACCGGCCAGACGCTCGCCGTCGGCGGCGGCCTCACGATGGTATGAGCGTGCGCGCGACGCAGGAACTGACGGCCGAGCACCGCGTCATCGAGGACGTGCTGGCGGCGCTCGACCGCGTCGTGACGGAGGCGGCCCGGACCCGCGTGGTGCCGGCGGCGTTTCTGCGGGACTTGGTGACCTTCGGCCGGACGTTCGTGGACCGGTGTCATCATGCCAAAGAGGAACGGTGTTTCTTTCCCTGTCTCGCGAATCGCGGGGTGCCGGCAGACGGCGGACCGATCGGGGTCATGCTGCGGGAGCACGAGGAGGGCCGCCGGCTCGTGGCCGTCATCGACGACACGCTGGCTCGCGCCGAAGACGGCCGCGCGACGCTGGAAGAGGTGCTCGGCGCCTGCCGCGACTACGTGGACCTCCTGCGCGCGCACATCGCCAAGGAGACGCAGGTCCTCTTTCCGATCGGCGATGCCGTCACGGATGAAGAGGATGACGCCGGCGTGCGGCGGTGCTTTGAGGATACCGACGGCGCATTCGGGGCCGGCGCGCGGGACGTGGTCGCGCGGCTGGCCGAGACGCTGACGCACTAGGGAGGAACGCCGTGAAACTCGTGAGCGAGGGCGTGGACGCGTACCGGGTCGTCGGCAAGTCGTACCCGCGCGCCGACGTGCGGGACAAGGTCACCGGCAGCGCGCTCTATCTCGAAGACCTCCGGCTCACCGGCATGCTCTACGGGAAGGTGCTTCGCAGCCCCCACTCGCATGCCCGCCTCGTGCGCGTCGACACCTCGAGAGCCCGGGCCCTGCCCGGTGTCCGGGCCGTGATCACCGGGGCGGACTTCCCGTTCGTCCATGGGGAGTCCATCTGGGACGAACCGTTTTTGGCCCGGGACAAGGTGCGGTACAAGGGCGAGGCGGTGGCCGCGGTGGCGGCCGTCGACGAGGAGACCGCCGAGGACGCGCTCGCGCTCATCACGGTCGACTACGAGCCACTTCCGGCCGTCCTCGATCTCGCCGGGGCCGTCAAGCCGGGCGCGATCCTGGTGCATGAGCGGCTGGACACGTACCGCTGCGAACTCGGGATCACCCCGATCCCCGGGAGCAACGTGTGCAACCATTTCCAGCTGGCCCGGGGCGACGTCGCGGCGGGGATGGCGGAGGCGGATTACCTCTTCGAGGACACGTTCACGACCCCGATGCAGCAGCACTGCAGCATCGAGCCGCATATCGCCGTCTGCCGGGTCAGCAACGACGACGAGATGACCCTCTGGCTCCACAACGACTCGCCCTACCGCTGCCGCAAGGAGATCGCCAACGCCCTCAAGATCCCGTTGAAAGACGTCCGGGTGATCACGGCGCCCGCCATCGGCGGGAACTTCGGCGGCAAGGGCGGGCTGAAAGCCGAGGCGCCCGCCATCGCGCTGGCCTGGACGCTCCGGAACCGGCCGATCCGGATCGTCTATACGCGGGAGGAAGAATTCTGCGCGGCGTTGGGCCGGCATCCCTCGCTGATCCGGATGAAGACCGGGGTCAAACGGGACGGCACCATCGTCGCGCGCCGGGCAGAAGTCTATCTGGACACCGGCGCCTACGCCGAGAAGGGCCCGACGGTCGCGGTCTTCGCCGGCGTCTCGGCCGCCGGGCCCTACAAGATCCCGCACGTCAAAGTGGACGCCTACTGCGTCTACACCAACAAATGCGTCGCGGGCGCGATGCGCGGATACGGCGGTCCGCAGGCCGCGTGGGCCTACGAGTCGCAGATGGACATCATCGCCGCCCGACTGGGTATGGACCCGCTGGAGATCAGGCTGAAGCAGGTCTATGAAGAGGGCGACGAGCACATCACCGGCCAGGACAGCGTGTCGCAAAACCTCAAGGAATGCCTGCAGGCCGTGGCCGCGCGCATGGAGTGGGGGAAGCCGCTCGGAAAGAACCGGGGCCGCGGCATCGCCTGTATGGAGCGCGCCGTCAAGACGCCGTTCGGCTCGGCGGCCTACGTGCAGGTAAACGAAGATGGAACGGTCGATGTCATCAGCAGCACGACCGAGGTCGGCCAGGGCTCGGAGACGGTGCTGCGCCAGATCGCGGCCGAGGAGCTCGGCGTGCCGCTGGAGAGCGTCGCGAAGGCCGCGCCCGACACGGCGTTCACGCCGTTCGACGCCTCGACGACGTCCAGCCGGTCCACCTTTCATATGGGCAACGCGGTGAAGACGGCCGCGGCGGACGCGAGAGCCCAGCTCCTCACACTCGCGGCGCCGCTGCTGGACGCCGGGCCGAGCGACCTGACGATCCGGGATGGGCACGTCTCCGTGCAGGGGGATGCGAGCAAGACTCTGTCCATCGCCCAGGTGCTGCGCCAGCACTACGGACCGAGCGGAACCGTCCTCGGCCGCGGCTACTACATCCCCACGATGCCCAAGCGGTCCGCGGAATACTACTCCCGGTACATGGTTTACTGGCTGCTCGGCGCGAACGGCGCCGAGGTGGAAGTGGATACCACGACGGGACAGGTCAAGGTCCTGAAGCTCTGGGGCGCGTACGACACCGGCAAGGCCATCCATCCGGTGAACTGCGAAGGCCAGATTCAGGGCGGCGCCGCCACGGGCCTGGGCTTCGCCATGGGGGAAGAGGTGATCTTCCAGGACGGCGAGGTCATGAATCCGACGTTCCTCGCCTACAAGACCCCGGTGGCGCCGGACGTCCCTGAGATCGTCCCGATTCTGGTGGAGCGGCCCCACCCGTGGGGTCCGTACGGCGCCAAGGGGCTGGGCGAGACCACGAACGTGCCCGTGCCGCCGGCCATCGCGAACGCGATCTTCGACGCCGTGGGCGTGCGCATCAAAGACCTGCCGATCACGCCCGACAAGGTCCTGGACGCCTTGAAGAAGCGCGAGCGGGAGGTCCGTCATGACGCTCCCTAAGTTCGATTACGTGGCGCCCCGGTCGGTGCAGGAGGCCTGTCAACTGTTGGAAGGGGGCGGCGGCGGGGCGCGCGCGATTGCCGGCGGGACCGAGCTGCTCATGGCGCTCAAGAACCGGCAGGAGAGTCCGGGCGTGCTCGTCGATCTTGCAGCACTTCCGCTCGACAAGATCAGCTATTCCGACGAGGATGGTCTCCGGATCGGGGCCCTCGTGACCCTTCGCCATCTGGCCGCGCATCCGCTGGTCGGGGCGAAGTACCCCGTGCTGGCGCAGGCCGCGCGTGCCGCCGGCACCGTGCAGCTGCAGGCGATGGCCACGATCGGCGGCAACCTCTGCCAGAACACCTGCTGCATGTACTATCATCGGGCGGCCGGCGCCCGGCAGTCGCTGGACCCGTGCCTCAAGCTCGACGGAGACCTCTGCTATGTCGTCGCCGGCAGCGCGCAGTGCTGGGCGAGTTACGCGGGCGATCTCGCGCCGGCGCTGCTGGTGCTCGGAGCGACGATCGTGATCGCGGACTCCCACGGCGAGAAGATCATGCCGCTGCGCGACCTCTTTTCCGGCGACGGGAAGCGTCCGCACACCCTTGGTCCGGGACAACTCGTCACCGAGATCCGGGTCCCGAGCGCCGCGTCGCGCTCCGGCGGCGCGTACGTCAAGCTGCGGCAGCGCGCGGCGCTCGACTACCCGCTCCTAGGCGTGGCGGCGTACGTGGCCATGGACGCGGCGGGCACGACCTGCCGGGAGGCGGCGCTGGCTCTGACCGGCGTGGAGCGCACGCCGGTGATCGTGGAGGAGGCCTGCCGGCTGCAGGGTGAGGCGCTCACCGATGGGGCGATCCAGACGCTGGCCGCGGCCGCCCGCCGGCGCGCCCGCGCGATCAACAACGTCTGCGGCATCCCGGTGCGGTACCGCCGCGACATGGTGGCCGTGTACGCGGAGTCGGCGCTGCGTAGAGCGCGCGACGCCGCGACGCACTGACGAGGTGCGGCATGGAGAGGACGATCGCCCTCACCGTCAACGAGGAATCGTACGAGGTGACTGTGCGGCCGCATTGGATGCTCGTGGACGTGCTGCGGGACCGCCTCGCGCTGACCGGTACGAAGAAGGGCTGCGGCGGCGGCGCCTGCGGGTGCTGCACCGTGCTGATCGGCGGCGAGCCGGCCCTCGCCTGCATGACGCTGGCCATCCGGTGCGGGGGCAGGCACATCACGACCATTGAAGGGCTGGCGCGGAACGGCACGCTCCATCCCCTGCAGGAAGCGGCGATCGCGCACGGCGCGGTGCAGTGCGGATACTGCACGCCGGGCTGGCTGCTCAGCGCCAAGGTGCTGCTGGACCGCAACCCGGCCCCGACCCGCGAGGACGTGCGCGCGGCGATCTCCGGAAACCTGTGCCGCTGCACCGGCTACCGCAAGATCGAAGACGCCATCCTGGCCGCGGCCGCTCGGACGCGTTGACCGGATGAACATGCATCCCGCCGTCCGCCACCCCGCGATCGACGTCTCGCAGCGGCCCTTCATGGTGATCTGGGAAGTGACGCGCGCGTGCGACCTCGCCTGCCAGCACTGCCGGGCGGAAGCGGCGCCGCTCCCGCATCGCGATGAGCTTACGACCGCCGAGGCGCGGACCCTGATCGACCAGGTGGCGGACTTCGGTTCGCCGCCGCCGCTCTTCATCATGACCGGCGGCGATCCGATCAAACGGCCGGATCTGCTGCGCCTGATCGAACACGCCGTCGCGCGCCGCCTGCCGGTCGCCCTCTCGCCGTCGGCGACGCCGCTGCTGACCGGTCAGGCGATCGCGGACGTGAAGGCGGCCGGCGTGGTCGCCATGTCCCTCAGTCTCGACGGGGACACCGGGGCGACCCACGACGCGTTTCGAGGCGTGTCCGGCGTGTTCGAGCGCACCCTCGACGCGTGGGACGCGGCGCTCCGCTACGGGCTCAAGGTGCAGATCAACACCACGGTGACCGGCGGCAATGTCATGGCGCTGCCCGGCATCGCCCGGATGGTCCGCGAGCGCGGGGCGATGGCCTGGAGCGTCTTCTTTCTCGTCCCGGTCGGGCGGGGGGACGGCCTGCCGCAGATCAACGCGGCGGAGTGCGAGGACGTGCTGCACTTCCTGTACGACATCGGCGCCGGGCTGCCGGTCAAGACGACCGAGGGGCACCACTTCAAGCGCGTCGTGCTGCAGCGGACCATTCTGGAGCGCCGCGGCATCGACCCCGCCTCCGTGCTCGCGTTCGGACCGCTCTACCACGCGCTGCGGACGATGCTCGGACCCTGGCCGGCCGGCACCGGGCGGCGCCGCTCGCCGATGGACGTGAACGCCGGCCGGGGGTTCGTGTTCGTCTCGCACACCGGCAGCGTCCACGGCAGCGGGTTCATGCCGCTGCCCGCGGGAAACGTGCGCCGGCGGCCGCTCGGCGAGATCTATCGCGACAGCCCGCTCCTGCGCGCGCTGCGCGATCCCGCGTCGTGGCACGGCCGCTGCGCCCGCTGTGAGTTCCGGGACGTCTGCGGCGGCTCGCGCTCGCGGGCCTGCGCGGCGACGGGCGATCCCACCGGCGACGACCCGCTGTGCGCGTACGTGCCGGGCAGCTTCCCGTTCGCCGCCGATCTGGCCGCGGCGCAGGAGCGTCAGTAGGTCGCCCGGCCGCCCGAGATATCGAAGACGGCGCCCGTCGAGAACGAGCAGTCCTCCGAGGCCAGCCACGCGACGAGCGCGGCGACTTCGTCCGCCGTGCCGAAGCGGCCCATCGGAATCTTGGACAGCATGAACTGAATGTGTTCGCGCGTCATCTGCGCGAAGATGTCGGTCTCCACCGCGGCCGGCGTCACGCAGTTGACGAGGACGCCGGTGCCGGCGAGCTCCTTGCCGAGCGATTTGGTCAGTGCGATCACGCCGGCCTTCGCGGCGCTGTAGGCGGAGGCGTTGGGGTTGCCCTCCTTGCCGGCGACGGACGCGATGTTGACGACGCGGCCGTATTTTCGCTCGAGCATCGCCGGGACGAGAGCCCGGCAGCACAGGAAGACGCCTGTGAGATCGATGTCGAGCACCTTTTGCCACGCGTCGCGCGGGTACGTCCAGGTCGTCGCGTTCGGGCCGGCGATGCCGGCGTTGTTGACGAGCACGTCCACGCGGCCGCGGCGGCGAAGCGTCTCCCGCGCCGCGGCGTCCACCGCCGCGGCGTCCGCGACGTCGACGGCGAGTGAGTCGACCTCGCCGGTCCCGCGCAGGTCCGCGGCGGCCCGCTCGCCCTGGGCCGCGTCGACGTCCCAGACGGTGACCGCCGCACCCTCCGCGGCGAGCCGCTTCGCGATGGCGAATCCGATGCCCCGGGCCGCGCCGGTCACGACGGCCTGCCGCCCGGTCAAGGCTCCGTCCATGTCTTGTGACCTACGGCCGGGGATTCGTTTTCTCCTTGGCGAAGGACGAGCCATGATGGCGCCGCCTTCCTGGCAGCAGGTCGATGCGGTGATCGACGCCGGTGAGATCCTCGAGCTGGCGCGCCGGATGGTCGCGGTGCCGAGCTACGCGGCCGACCACAACTGGGAAGCCGGCGTGGCCCGGGTGCTCGAGGAATTTTTGATCCGCGAAGGATTCGCCGTCACACGGCAGCCGGTGGTAGACGGCCGCGAAAACCTCCTGGCGGTGCTGCCCGGCCGGGCCCCGGCTCGGCCCCTTCTGATGTTCAACGGCCACATGGATACCGTTCCACCGTCCGGATCGATGCGGTATCCGCCGTTTGCCGCGGAGGTCCACGACGGGAAGTTGTGGGGACGCGGCGCGGTGGACATGAAGGGCGCCGTCGCGGCGATGACCGCGGGCCTCGTCGCGCTGCGCCGGGCGGGCGTGCGACCGGTACGGCCGCTCGTGCTCGCAGCGGTGATCGGCGAAGAGACCGGCGGCATGGGGACCGCGGCGCTCGGTGCCGACGGGCCGCCCGCGGACCTGGCCGTGGTGGGCGAGCCGAGCAGCCTCGCGATGATTCCCGCGCACCGCGGCGTATACCGGTGCGACGTGGTCGTGCACGGCCGCGCCGCGCACGGCAGCACGCCGGAGCTCGGCATGAACGCGATCGGGCTGGCCGCGCAGCTCATCGTGGCGCTCGACGAGCGGCTGCCGGCGATGTGGAAGGATCAGCGGCATCCCGTGCTCGGTGGACCGAGCGTCAACATCGGGACGATTCGGGGCGGCCTCGCGGTCAACGTGGTGCCCGACCGGTGCGAGTTCTCATTCGGGAAGCGCTGGGTCCCGGGCGACTCGCCGGAGCGCATCCGCGCGGACCTGGAATCGGTGATCGCCGCGAGTATCGGCGCGGCACAGGCGGAAGTCGTCCCCGCGGCGGCGTTCGACGCCGTCCCCCGGCCGCCGCTCGACCTGGCCGTGGATCACCCGTTCTTCCTGGCGCTCGCCGAAGCGGCCGGCGCCGTCACCGGGCGCCGGGCGGCCACGGGACGGTTCCAGGCGTTTACCGACGCCGCGATCCTCCAAGCTGCCGGGACGCCGGCCATCGTCTTCGGGCCCGGCGATCTCGCGCTGGCCCACACCGACGAGGAGCACGTCTCGGTCGACGCGCTCCACACCGCGGCCAGGATCTACGCGCGCCTCGCGCTGCGCCTCTGCGAGGCGGACGGGGCTCGGGGTCCGTCGTAGAACGGTACGGGCCGCCGCCCGCGCGAAAATGAAACGGCGGGGAGGAAGGGCGTGACCCCCGGCTCCCCGCCGCGGCGTGCGCCGTGCCTAGCGCTTGATGCGCGTGATCTTTGCGCCCTGCAGCGAGACGTCGAACATCAGGCCCTTTTGACCCACCACGAAGGCGACGATCGGCTGGTTGACCTGCATCGTGCTGAGATCCGCGCCCACCCCGACGTTCACCAGCGTCACCGCGCCGTCGACGCCCACCTGCCAACCCGACGCGCTCTCGAAGTGTCTGAGCGCCGCACCGTCGCGAAACACGAGGAGTAGGTCTTTCTTCTGGATGCCGATCGAAGCGCCCCACGATCCGCCCGCGATGCTGTAGTAGCCCTTGGTCTGCGATCCCTCGCGCAGCGCACCCTCGCCGTACTGGCCGCCGAGGACGAACGCGACCTTGACCACGCCGGGGAAGACGAGCACCCCTCTGGATGCGGCGATGAACTTGGCGCCGCCTTTGACCTGCTGATCGAATCTGGCCAGGGTCGCGTCGACGCTCGCGTTGATCTCCGCCGCCGTCTTCGCGAACGAGGCGGGCGGGACGACGAGTGTGCCGAGCAGCAACAACGACGCGGCGAACACCAGGATCCTGCGCGAACCCATTCTCTCTCAGCCTCCCTCTCGTGCCGGCGACACACCGGCGCTGGGCGCGTACCTTCCCAATATATGCACGCAATTTGGGTGATTTGAAACTGAACTTCGGAGGCGGCGTGCCCCGGCACCTGCCGGGCATCCGCCCGCGTCCGCGGCCTCCTGCCCCGTCTGCGCGGGACTTCCGGCCGCTTCGCGGCCTCCTGCAGGAATTGGCCTCGGCAGTGGCAACCTATTCCTCAGATATCCACCTGATCGCGCTCGCATTGAACGTCCGGAGGGGGGCCCTCGGATGAAACGCTGTGTGCTCGTGCTGCTCGTCGTCGGATTGATCGCCGCGCTCGCCGGCGGGACGGCCACGCTCGCCGCGCAGGGACCGATCAAGATCGGCCTCGTCACGGCGACCTCGGGGATCTTTGCGCCCAACGGCCGCGACATGATCAACGGATTTCAGCTTGCCCTGAAGGAAGCCGGCAACAAGGCCGCCGGCCGCCAGATCGAGCTCATCGTCGAGGACGACCAGGGCCTTCCCGGACCCTCGCTGACGAAGGCCCGCAAGCTGGTCGAGCTGGACAAGGTGGACATGGTGACCGGGCCGCTCGCCGCGAGCTCCGGCTACGTGCTCCGCGACTACGTCGACGAGCAGAAGATCCCGGCGTTGTTCCCGGTCGTCTCCTCCGACGACCTCACCCAGCGCAAGACGTCCCCCTGGGTCGTGCGCACCGGGTGGACGAGCAGCCAGCCCAACCACCCGTTCGGCGAGTACGCGGCCAAGACGCTGCACTACAAGCGCATCGCGACGATCGCCTACGACTTCGCCTTCGGGTGGGAGACGGTCGAGGGCTTTCAGGACACGTTCGAGCAGAACGGCGGGCGGGTGGTGGCGCATCTGTGGCCGCCGATCGGAGCGCCCGACTACAGTCCGTACCTCGGCCGCATCCAGAACGTGGACGCGGTGTACGCGACGTTCAGCGGCAACGACGCGCTGCGGTTCCTTCAACAGTACCGCGCGTTCGGGCTGATGGGCCGCATCCCGCTGATCGGCAACGGCACGCTCACGGACGAGCACATCCTGTTCCAGGAGAACGATCTGGCCAAGGGCATCATCACGCCGCTGCACTACAGCGCGGCTTTGAGCACCGACGCCAACCGCACGTTTGTGCGCGCCTACGTCCGCGCCTATAACCGCGTGCCGTCGTATTACTCCGAAGCCTGTTACACCGGCATGCAGGTGATCCTCAAGGCGCTCCAGGCGACCGGCGGCAAGATCGAGGACCGCGCCGCGTTCGTCGCCGCGATGCGCAAGGTGACGCTGCCGGAGGCGCCCCGCGGACCGCTGCGCTTCGACGCGTACGGCGCGCCGATCCAAAACGTGTACATCCGGCGGGTCGACATCGTGAACGCGGAGCCGCAGAACACGGTGATCTTTACCTATCCTCACGTCTCCCAGTTCTGGACGTACAACCCGGCGGACTACCTGAAGAAGCCCGTCTACACGAGGGACCTGCCGCCCGCGCACCCCTAGCGGCTGCAGCCCGCGCGTCCGGAGACCGCGTTGGCGCCGGAACCGGCGTTCATGTATTTCCCGGACCACTACCGGTGGTCCCACGGGATGCTGCATGCGCTGGGCTCGGCGCCGTGGGGCGGCGCGGAAATCGACGAGGTACACCGCATCGGTCTGCGCCTGCGCGGGCGAGTAGGGGATGACTCCGCCTGGTTCGAGGAATGGACTCGGACGGCCGGGGCCGTCGAGCGGGCAGGCCGCGAGCGAGCCGAGCGCGGCCACGCCGCGAGCGCCGCGGCGTTCTTGTTCCGCGCGGCCCACTACTACCAGATCGGCGAGCGATTTCTGCAGCCGAAGACCGCCGCAGGCCTGGCGGCGTACCGCCGGGGCGTCGATTGTTTCCGTGATGCGGCGGAGTGCACGCGGTGGCCGCGGATCGAGACGGTCGAAGTACCATACGAGGGGACGGCGCTCCCCGCGCTGCTCGTGCATGCCGGCCCCCGCGGTAGCGGTACCGCGGACGGACGGACGCCGGCCGTCGTCTTTTTCGACGGCTTCGACATCACGAAGGAGATTCAGTACTTCAAAGGCATCGCGGATCTTGCCCGGCGCGGCATCGCCTGTCTGATCGTCGATGGGCCCGGCAACGGCGAGGCCATCCGGTTCCGGAACCTGACCCTGCACCACGAAACCGAACGCTACGCGACCCCGGCCTACGAGTACCTTGCCCGGCGCGAGGAGATCGATCCGTCACGCATCGGTGTGATGGCGATCAGCCTCGGCGGGTACTACGCGCCTCGGGCCGCGGCGTTCGAGCCGCGCTTTGCGGCCTGCATTGCGTGGGGCGCGCAATGGGACTATCACGCCGTCTGGAAGGAGCGGTTCGACCGGCTCGCCCGCGGCGAGTCGCCGTCGCTGTCTGTGCCCTGGGAGCACCTCTTGTGGATCTTCGGCGTCCGCACGCGGGAAGAGGCGCTCGCGCGGCTCGAGGGATTCCGGCTCGAGGGCGTGGTCGAGCGGACCGCGTGCCCGTTTCTGCTGCTGCACGGCGAGGGCGACTCGCAGATCCCGCTTGCGACGGCGCAGCGTTGCTTTGACGCCGTCGGTTCCCGCCGGAAGACGTTCAAGGTGTTCACGCGCGAGGAAGGCGGATACCACCACTGCCAGGTCGACAACACGAGCATCGCCGTCGCCTACATGTGGGACTGGCTGGAGGACGTGTTCGGCCTGGCCGCGCCGGCCGGCGCAGGGCGCTGACCGCCGGAGCGCAGGAACAGCCTCCAACCTGGCCCGGCCTGCGTCGCTCCGCGCGGAGCTGCCAGCCTGGGATGTAAGTTTGTGTCAACAATCCTGGAAGTCCGTTGCATACACTCAACACCCGATGCCGCCAGAGGTTCTTCGCCCGATTGATGTTGAGGACAGCCGGTGCGATCCTGACAGTGGACAACGACGCGATTCAAGGAGGTTGGCGTCCACAGTAAACGCGGTCCCTCGCCGAGAGAGCAAACCTAGGGTGACCTAGGGACGCAAAGCCACGGAACCCCATGCGGTGAGCCGGGTTGCCGAAACGAGGCAGGCTAGAATGGGGGGGACCTATGAGGTGGCTAATCACTGCTGTCGTTATCGCGTCGGTCTCGATGTGGGGAGGGTTCGCAGGCGCTGCGCAGGCCCAAATTGCCGGGCCCGTCATCCAGACGCAGGGCACTCTGAACGCGGTCAGCGTTGATGCGCTGACCTTTTCTGTCATTGGGCCCGGGGGCCCGCAACCGTTCCATGTCACATCTGTAACCGTCTTCTACGCCGGCACGGAGCGTATCGACTTCGACCGCCTGTCTGAGTTCATTGGGGCCGTAGCGGTCGTGTGGTCTGCGCCCATTGAATCCGAGCAGATCGCCGGCATCGTCACGCTGCTTGTGTTCCCCGTGTCCGGAGTCATCACACCGGGCGTCAACCCCGGCAATGGTGATCTGGGCGGTGGCCCGGCCATCGGCGGCGGTGGTGGCAACAACGGTGGCGGTGGTGGCAACAACGGTGGCGGTGGTGGCAACAACGGTGGCGGTGGTGGCAACAACGGTGGCGGTGGTGGCAACAACGGTGGCGGTGGTGGCGGCGG